>NZ_JBDOQQ010000003.1:0-493984 GCF_039839775.1 Roseomonas sp. CAU 1739 | reverse complement strand
CCACGTCGATCCGCCGCACGCCGATGCTCTACCGTCCACACCATCATCCGCCCCACGAATCGTCCGCAGGATCAGCGAATCACATCCGATTCAGCCGATTCAATTCCTTTCCGGATGGGCTCTAAGGAGGGGGGGCGAGGCGCTGCGTAGGCATCGCCTCAAGCACACGGCGAGCCTGATCCGGTGTGCAGCGCACGACCACGCTCCATTCTGCTGGCCTAGCCTTGAGGCCGACGATCACTTCGGCGCGCTCACGCTTCTTCATGGACTACCTCCATGGCGCGGAGGAAGTCCCCGACGCCGCTGATGTGGTTGGTTGGGATCGCCATGCCGTGTTCGGTGAGGCGCGCGGCAAGGGTGGCGGCCGGTCCGATACGGGCCAGCAGATCGGCGCCGGTACGGAGCCACAGCGCGAATTGCGTGAATTCTGGCGGGCGTGCGGCGATAGCGGGGATGCGGTTGAGCAGCCTGTTCCGCGACGGCCGCCGCCCCTCGCTGGTGGCGCGCTTCACTTCTTCGCGGATGGCGGGCTCGCCGGCCTCGGCCATCTTCTTCATCTCGCTGGCGCGCTGGCGGGAAATCCCGATCTCGGGGAGGGTCGCAGGCCGAGTGTCCGAACTGCGGACACTCGCTTGGATACCGGCGCCATGGTCGGCTTGCGTCGCCACCTCTCGGCGGCATCACAGCGCCGATGGCGGGCAGCAAGCAGGCGCCACGAGGTCGATGGACTTCGCCCCTGCGCGCCACTACTACCGTCCGACACTCGGAACCGTGATTGGTGATGAGGGGAGATGCGGCGAATCGGCGCGGAGGCGGAATAAGAATGACTCTGACACGTGCCGCGCTCGCGGTGGTCCGCTCAGTGCCATTCCTTCTGTGCCTTTACGTCGTCGGGCTGAACGCATCGGTTGGGCGGCCGCTCTGGATCGACGAATTCACCCATTTCGCCTTCGCCGCGGAACCCACGACGCGCGACGTATGGAACATGTTCGTCGCGACTGCCGACTACAACCAGCATGGCCAGACCGGCATCTACATCCTGCTGAACTACTGGACGCTGTCCTATCTTGGCGTCGACGCGACATTGCTGCGACTGCCGTCGATCCTCTCGGGAATGCTGCTGCTGGTGTCGGCGGTCGTCTTCCTGCGGGTGCTGGGTTTCTCGGTCCTGTGGCAGATCGTCATGGTCGCGGCGCTGACCGGCCAGCACCTGCTCATGTATTTCGTCGGCGAGGCGCGCGCCTATACTCCGATCCCGGCCGCGGCGGTGGGGCTGCTGCTGTACTACGTCCTGCGCCCGCTTTATCCGCTCAGCTGGGCGGTGCTGGGCTTCGGGGCCTTCGCGGCGCTGTTCGGCGCGACCATGCACCCCTATTTCGCGATCTACTGGCCGGCCGTGTGCCTGGTCGCCTATGTCCATTGCCGCACCGTGACCGGCCAGCGGTTCAGCCTGCGTTCACTTGTGGCCTTCGCCAATCCCGGCCTCGTCGCCATCGGCGCCGGCCTCTATTTCCTGTTGGGAGCACTCACCTGGATGAGGGACCAGCCACGCTTCGGCTTCGATCCCTATGAATGGCTCCACCAATACGGCCCCCTCGCCAATTTCACCGACTACAGCCACACGCAGTTCCTGGCCGGCCAATACGGGCTGGCCGGTGGCCTGACCGGCATCGTCGTGCTTGGCGCGGTCCTACTGCCGGCCCGCCTGCGCGGCGATGCGCGTACTTTGCTGGCACCGACCCTGCTCATCCTGCTGTCGGTCCTCCTGTCGTTGCTGCTCGGCTGTATTTCCTACCTCGCCGACTATTGGATCCTGCCGCGCCAATGGGTTGGGTCGGTCGCGCTGATCGCGGTCGGGCTTGTCTGGCTTTGGGCCGAGGCCGCCAGGATCTGGTCGCGCCTCACGCCGCTGCTGGGCGTGGCGGTCTGCGCTACGGCCCTGCTGGTGGTCTCGGGCCAGGCGATGAATATCCACCGGGTCAAATTGCACCAGTTGCTCGCCTACCTGGCCGAACCGACGCCCGCGCGCGACGTCACCGACTGCGTGCCGCCAGCCCATCTCAACGTCGCCACACTGCCGAACGATGAGCGCAACCGCGTGGTGGTCGATCTCGCGAACCGGAACATCGCTTGCGGCGGACCGGTCTGGACCGTGTTCCGGGAATACTACAACGGCCCGCCAGCCGGCTTGCGGGAACAGCAGGCGGCCGCGAACTGAACGGCAGGGGCTTGTGCGACGCTTGGCGCGGCGCAGCCACGCGCCCTGCGCGTCCGGCCCGTCGTCTCACCGGTCGTCGATCGTTGCCGTGAGCCCGTGCTTCCCATCTGGCAGGGTCGTCGCTTCCAGCCGGTCGGCATGATGGCGCATCAGCACCATCGCGAGGCCCGAGACGAAGCCTGCCGCCTCGATATCCGCATCCAGGTCCACCGCCGCATTGGCGGCCATCGGCTCGCCGACCCATGAGAGGTCGATGTCGAGCCGCAACTCGTCGAAGCGGGCGCGGACCAGCACCTCGCTGCCCGGTTCGACCACCAGGGGCGCGGCATCGGCGAATTCCTCCAGCAGATGCGCGGCCTTGCCCACCACTTCGGCGCGGGCGCCGCAGGCGCGGCCCGTCTCGGTGACGAATTCGACGAGCGCCTTCGATCCGTCTTCAGGGTTCCAGCTCCATTCCGCGAGGCGCGTCGCGCCGATGCGGAAGATTGCGTTCAGCGTCAGCGCCGCTGCCATGCCGAGCACCAGCCCCGAGCCGATCGTCAGCCGCATGTAGTCGGGCAGCGCATCGTAGATGCCGGGGATCTCGCTGTAGGACAGCGCGATCAGCAGCGCGACGCCGATCGTCAGCGTGCGTCGCGCATCGAGCAGCCGCTGGGTGATGATCGTCATGCCCGACATCAGGATGTAGGAGGCAGCATAGAGCAGCACCGCCCCCAGCACCCCGCGCGGCACCGCCATCACCAGCGACGCCGCACCTGGCGCCAGTCCCAGCAGGATCCAGCCGATCCCTGCCGCGAATGCGACGCGCCGCGCCGTGATGCCGGTTGCGGTGGCAAGCCCGACGCTGGCTGAGTAGCTGTTCATGCCGATCACCCCGATGGCGCCGGCGATGACGTTGCCGATGCCATCCGCCAGCATGCCGCTCTGGACGCTGCGGAAATCGGTGCGCTTCCAACCCGGGTCGTTGGCGCGCTGGCTCGCCACCACATCACCCATCACGCGAACGCCGGCGGCGAGCGCGCCGACGATGAAGCCGGGCAGGTAGATCAGCGACAGACCGGGCGCGGCGAGCGGCCAGGACAGCATCGACAGGCGTATCTCCGACCCATGGCCGGCCGCAGCCAGGCCGAGCGTCAGCAACGCCCCATGCGCCAGGAGGCCGACGCCCAGGCCAACGAGAACCGCGACGCTGCGCAGCCTTGCGCTGCCCCACACCGCCGCGCCGACGGTGGCCAGCAGCGCGACGATGCCCGCCGGCACGTCGCGCGTGCCGCCATTGCCGATCTCGTCCACCGCGAGGACCAGGCGCAGCGACAGCAGACCCAGGATGATGCCGAGCACCGTGACCACCAGGCCGACCACCTCGGCCGGCAGGAACGCGCGGATGCGCAGGATGATGCGGGACAGCAGGATGCTGGTGGCGCCGGCGACCATCGTCAGCCCTGCCACCGCGCCCAGCCCGCCATGCTGCGCTGCCGCGATGGCCGGCGGCAGGAAGATCGCGGTGTAGACCGACGGCAGCAGGAACCCCGACCCGACCCCCCAGCGGCCGAGACCCTGAAGGATGGTCCCGATGCCAAGCGCGACCATTGCCAGGCTGAGGTAGCTCGCGGTGGTGCGTTCATCCGCGCCGGCGGCCTCCGCCACCAGCAGCGGGAAGACCAGGGTCACCGCGCCGAGGCCGATATGCTGGAAGGCGGCGGGCAGCAGCACGCGCAGCGGCGGGCGTGATTCCAGACCATACAGGATCGACATGGCGGCGACGGCTTCCCCCGGGCGACGTCCCTGTCCATACGCCCGACTTCTTCAACAAGACGTAAGGGTCGCCCCCCTAGGCTGCTGGCCGCGGTGCAACGATTCGGGAATGGCTGGCGATGCGTGTGGCCCTGTGCGTGAAGCGCGACATCTTCGGCGTCATCGCCGCGCGGCGCTTCCTGGCCGATCTCGGCGCTGCGGCCGACGTCGATGTCTTCTGCAGCACCAAGGTGCGCCCGGCTGAGGGCGACGTTCCGGGCCTGCGCCTGTTGAGCACGCTGGAACGCGACGTCCCGATCGGCACGCTGCATCCGGCGATCGCCGGCGACTGGACCGGTGCGCCGGCCGCCCTTCGGCCGGAATCCTGGGAGGTGCTGCCCGACCTCGCGCCTGCCGGCGGCGCGCGCACCCTGCTGGCGCGACGCCCCGACATCGTCGTGTCGATGCGCTTCAGCCTGATCTTTCCGTCCCGCGTGATCGATGCGGTGCCGCTGGGCATCCTCAACGTCCATCCTGGCCCGCTGCCGGCCTATCGTGGCCTGTTCGCGCCCTTCTGGCAGGCGGCCCAGGGGGAGGCGAGCCTCTCCGCCAGCCTGCACCTGGTCGATGCCGGCATCGACACAGGCCCGCTGGTCGCCGAGCACGCCGTCGCGCGCGACGACGGGCGCTGCCTGCTGTGGCACATCGCCGAGCTGTATCGCGGCGGCGCGGCGCTCGCCGCCGAGGCAGTGCGCGCCGCCGCCGGCGGGCAACGCCCCCGTGGCCGCATCCAGCCGGAGGGCGGGCGGTACTACCGCATGCCCGATGCGGCGGCCTTCGCCGCCTTCGCGCGCGGCACGATGCCGCTGGTCTCCGCCGCCGACTATCTCGGCCTGCTCGCCGAGGTCCTGCTGCCACCCGCCCCCAGCCTGCGCGCCGCGGCATGACGGGACCATCCTTCGCGACGCGCATCGCCTTGCTGCTCTCGGCGCTGACCGTGCTGGCCTGCGTCCTGGTCACCGCGTTGAACACGCTGAAGTTCGAACGGCTGTTGCTGGCCCAGCATCAGCGCGTCTTCGCCACCATCGGTGCCGACCTGGTGGACACCTTCGAGCGTGGTCTGAACATCGGCGTGCGCCTTGCCGAGGTGCCGGGCGCGCAATCGTTGCTCGACCGCGCCTTCGGGCGCGATGACGACCTGCGGCGGATCACCGTGGCGGACGCCGCCGGCCGCATCCTGTTCGACACCGAGCGCGTGCGCATCGGCGATGCCGCGGAGGCCGCGCTGCTGCCCGCCGGGCCGCTGCGCCGCGTTGCGCGGGTCGGCGGCATCGACTGGATCGGCTTGCCAGTGGTCAACAGCTTCGGCCAGCAGGAGGGCAGCCTGCTGCTCGGCTATGGGCGCGCCGGCATCGCCGATCGGCTGACCGCGATCGCGCTGGCCATGGCCAAGCCAGGGCTTGCGGCCCTGCTGGTCGGCCTGCCTATCGCCTGGCTGGCGGTCCTGCTGGTGGCGCGGCCGACGCGGCTGCTGTTCGCGCAATTGACAGGCCTGCTCACTGGCGGCGCGGCGCCGACGCAGTGCGAAGCGGTGCTGCAATCCCTGCACGACGCCATCCATCGCCACGCCGCCACGCTGGACGACGCCGAGCAGCGTCTTGAGGTCATCGCCGCCCGGGCCCCGGAACGCCCGGCGTGAACGCCCCGGCCGACGGCACCGACCGCATCCTGCTCCGGCTGGTGCGCAACCTCTCGGCGATCGCGGTCGCGTTGCTGCTGGGCACCGTCGTCGCCGTCTCCCTCGCGGCGCTCGGAGCCTTCGAGCGCGAGATCCGCCCGGCCATCGAGCGCGAGGCGGCGGTGATCGGCACCGTGGTCGCCAGCCCGTTCGAACGCGCGCTTGGCCTCGGCATCCCGTTCGATGGGCTCGTCGGCGCCGGGGACTACCTGGCGGGCATGGCGACCAGCCAACCGACGGTCGCCTATCTGGTGCTGACGGATCTCGCCGGCCGACCGCAGGCTGCGGCAGGTCCGGCGGCGGCGGCGTTCCGCGCCATGGATGCACCCGGCGCGGATGGCCTGCGGCGACGGGATCTGCCCGGCATCTATGAGTCAGCCTTGCCGGTCGCGGCGCCGGGCGGGCGACCACAAGGCTGGTTGCTGGTCGGCGTCAGCCGTGCCCCGGTCGATGTCATCATCGAGGATACGCGCTGGGATCTGTTCATCGTGCTGCTGGTCGCGGTGATGCTGGCGATGGAATTGCTGCGCTTCGCGCTGGACCGCGCGGTCATCGGGCCGCTGTCGATGATCGAGCGCATGGCGCGCCGCTTGTCCGCCGGGGACTGCACCATGCTCGCCGATGCCCGCCTGCCCGATGAGGCTGGGCGCGTGGCGCGCGCGCTGAATGCATTGGTCAGGCGCATCGGCGATCGCTGGGCCTATCTGGAATGGCTGGCGGCCGAGGCCTCCGCCGTCGGCGCCCACGCCGCGCGCGAGGCGTCCGGCCTGATGGGCGCCCTGCGCCAGCGGCTGCGGGTGCGCGACGACGGAGCGATCCGCGAACCCGACGCGCCGAGTGCGAGTGCCGCGCGCCTGCCGCTGTTCCTGTTCGTCGTCGCGGAACAGCTCTCCACCTCCTTTATCCCACTGCTCGGTCGCGACCTCGCGCGGCATGGGCCGAACCTGCTGACGCCGGAGTTGCTGGCGGCACTGCCCATCGCGGCTTTCGTGGCCGCCGTCGCGCTGGCGACGCCCTATGGCGGTCAGCTGACCGCGATACGCGGCCCGCGCGCGACCGCGCTGATCGGCGGGGGCATCGCGGCGGTCGGGTATCTCGGCGCCGCTCTCGCGACCGACCTGCCGCAATTCGCGCTCGCGCGGGTGTTCTGCGGCATCGGCTATGCGCTGCTGACGATCGCCTGCCAGACTCAGATGGCGATCGCCGCGCGGCAGGGCCGGCTGGCGCGCACCCTGGGCGGATTCACCGGCGCTGTGATGACCGGTGCCGTCTGCGGCACAGCGATCGGTGCCGTGATCGCCGACCGGCTTGGCTATGCGGCGACCTTCCTGGCGTCGGCCGGACTGGTCGCGGTGGTCATGCTGCTGGCGCGGCGGGCCATGCCGCGCGCCATGAGCGACCCCGCCGCGGCCGGGCAGGGCGTGCTGGCCGGAGCACGCGCGGCCTTTGGCCATCCGCGCTTTGCCGCGCTTCTGCTGCTCGCCGCCGTGCCTGCCAAGCTGATACTGGCCGGCTTCATCTTCTACCTGGCACCGCTGGCGCTGCGCGACCTCGGGATGAGCCAGGCGGCGATCGGGCGCAACGTCATGCTGTATGGGCTGTGCATGTTGCCGGCGATCGCCCTGGGCGGCTGGCTGGCGGACCGGGCGCGGATCGGCGGTGGGCTGATCTGGGGCAGTGCCGTGCTGAACGGTGCAGCGCTGCTGGCGATCCCTGTGTTGCCCGAAGCCACCGCGCTGCCGATTGCCATTGCGGTGACCGGGGCGGCGCAGGGCTTGGCCTCGGCACCGATGCTGGCGGCGGCCGCGGCGGGCGCCGGCGGATCGACGCCGCTGTTGCTGTCTTTCCTGCGCCTGGGCGAACGCGTCGGCAGCGTGATCGGCCCCTTCGCCGCGGCCTGGCTCCTGGCGCAGGGCAATCTCGTCTGGGCGATGGGGATCCTGGGCGTTGCGACGGTGCTGGCCGGGCTTGGCTATGCGCTCGTCATCCACGCCGGGCGCCGCCAGCCGGCGATGGTAGCCGCGCCATGATGCATCGCCGACCTCTCCTGGCGGCGCTGGCGTTGGCCGCGCCGCGCGTGGCGCGGGCCCAGCACGGCCGCCGCCATATCCTGATGATGCTGTTCCGTGGCTGGGAGGAAGCTTGCGATGGCTTCCGCGACTACTTCGCCGCACGCCGACGCGATGTCGAACTGGTGGTGCTCGATGCCCAGGAAGACCTGACGCGTGTGCCTGACATGGTGCGCGAGGCGCAGGCCATGCAGCCCGACCTCGTCTATCTGTGGGGCACCACGCTGACCATGGCGGTACTCGGGCCGTGGGATGCGCATGACCCGCGACGGCACCTGACGGGCATCCCGGCGGTGTTCAACATCGTCACCGATCCCGTGCGCAACCGCGTCGTGCGCAGCCGCGCGATGCCCGGCCGGCCAGTCACCGGCACCGAATACATCGCCCCCGTCGCGGTACAGCTGCGCGCGATGGATTCCTATCGCCCGTTCCGTCGCGCCGCCGCGCTGTTCAACCCGCGCGAAGGCAATTCCGTCGTCACGCTCGAGGAAATGAGCGAACTGCTCGCCGCGCGCGGTGCCGTGCTGGACCGCCTGCCGGTGCCGCTCATCGAAGGCCGGCCGCAGCCCGACGCGATCCCGGGCCTGGTCGCAGCTGCGCGCGCTGGCGGGGCGGCATGGCTCTACATCCCGCCCGACACCTTCCTCAACGAGCATCGCGCCGCGCTGACCGCCGCCGCGCTGGATGAGGGGCTGCCGAGCTTCTCCGCCTCCGAACGCTTTGTCGCCTTTGCCGATGCACTGGCCGGATTGGTCAGCCGCTACTACAGCGTCGGCGCTTTCACCGCATTCAAGGCGGAACGGATCCTGTTCGACGGCGTGCCGCCCGGCGACATCCCGGTCGAGACGTTGTCCCGCTTCTCCTACCTGGTGCGCATGGATACGGCGCGGCGCCTGCGCGTCTATCCGCCGGTCGAGTTGCTGCGCATCGCCGAGGCGGTTTAGCACGCCATGCTGCTCCGCACCCGCATCATCGCGCTGGCCGCCGCCGTTGTCCCGATCGTTGCAGCCGCGGTTGCCGTGCCGGCCTGGTTGCTGCTGCAGGAACGGCAGGCACGCATCGGCGAGCTGACCGTCGCGCGGCAGCAGGCAGTGGTATCGCGAGAGATGCCGCGCGCCGCCCGCCCGCTGACCGAGGCGGTGGGCCGCATCGCCACCGACGCCGCCTTCGCCGAGGCGCTGGCGCGGCAGGACCTGACGGCGGCACGGGCGCGTCTCGGCGCCCTTGGCGCGGGCATCGGCCAGGTCGAGGTGATCGCGCGCGGCGGCCGCATCCTGCTCGCCGAACCGCCGGCCCCGCTGCGCGAGGGCATGATCGACACTGCCCCGGTGTTGCGTGAATACAGCCCCGGCCATGGCGACAGTGGCGTCGAGCCGCTACCCGAAGGCGGCGGGCTGCACCTGGTTGCCTTTGCCCGCGGAGTGGGGCCCTTCGTGGTCGCCGCGGCGGCCCCCTTCGGCCCGACGCTCGAGGCGATCGGCAGCGCGCTTGGCGGCCAGGCGCTGGTGGCCGACCTTGCCGGCCGGCCGCTGCTGCCGGTGGAAGCGGGCGCCTGGCGCAGTATCGAACGGGCCGGCGCGAGCGACGCCACCCTGCCGGTCGACTTCGGTGAGCAGGGTCGTTCCATGCAGATCGTGCCGACGCTGCTGGCGGGCACTTCCGGCGTGCCGGTGGCGCGGCTGTTCCTGGTGCAAGACGCCTCGCAGGCTGCGCGCCGCTATGATGTGGTGATGCTGGTGGCGGCGCTTGTGCTGGTCGGCGTGATCCTGACCGCCGGGATCCTGCTGTATCGCATGTTGCGCGCGGCCCTTGAGCCGCTGGGCGACCTGGCCGGCGTGCTGCGCGCCATCGCCGCCGGCGACCGCCTGGCCAGCGCCCCGGTGGATGAGCGGGAGGACGAAATCGGCCAGATCGCCCGCGCGCTGGGCGTGCTGCGCAGCAGCGGCCTGGCGCTCGACCGGCTGGAAACGCGCGACCGGTTGGCGCGCCGGCGTCACCTCGCACTGATCGGCGGCGAACTGACACGGCTTGCCGAGGTGTTCGAGCCATCGGAGCGCGAGGCGGCGGCGGCCGTGTTGCAGCGGCTCGAAGACGGGTCGGGGACTGACCTCGCTGATGCCTTTCAGAGCATGGTCGAGAGCGTGCTGAACCGCCATGGCCGGCTGGCGGCACTGTTGGACGAACGTACGCGCGACCTTGAACTGGTGCGCCAGGCGCTGGACCAGCGCGTGTTGCTCGACCGCATGGTGCAGGAACTGGAGGTGGCGCGCCGCCTTCAGCTCGAAAGCCTTCCTTCGGTGTTTCCGATCTCGCCCGCCTTCGAGATGCATGCGGCGATGTGGCCGGCCAAGGAGGTCGGAGGGGATTTCTATGATGTGGTCACGCTGGCCGATGGCTGCGTCGCGCTGATGGTGGGCGATGCCTCGGGCAAAGGCGTTGCCGCGGCGATCTTCGTTGCCATGACGCGCAGCCTGCTGCGTGCCGCCGTCTCCCGCGGGGCCACGCCGGCCGAGGCGCTGGAGCAGGCGAATGCGGCGCTCGCCGCCGACAATCCGACCATGATGTTCGCCACGGCCTTCGTCGCCATCCTCGATCCCGCGACCGGCCTGCTGCGTTATGCCAATGGCGGACACAATCCGCCGCGCGTCGTCGGCGCCGCATCCGGCGAGGGGCCGCTGGGCGGGGCCGATGGCATCGCGCTCGGCGTGGTCGAGGATTTCGTCTTCGAGGATCGCGCGCGGCACCTCGCCTCCGGGGAGACGCTGGTGCTGTTCACCGATGGCGTCACCGAGGCGGACCGCGCCGATGGCACGCTGTTCGGCGACGACCGGCTGTCCGATGCGCTGGCCGCCGGTGCCGGGGCATCGCCCACCGCGCTGGTCAGGCACATCGCCGCGGCCGTGGACGGCTTCGCGGAAGGCTGCCCGCAGGCGGACGACATCACGCTGCTCTGCCTCGCCTATGCCGGCGTGGCGCTGGCGCAGGCCGCCGAATGAAGGAGACCGCAGGATGGACATCTACAGCCAGGCGAGCGACGGGGTCGTGCTGCACCGGCTGAAGGGGCGGCTCGATAACACCACCACCGGCAAGGCGGAAGGCGCGATCCTGGGCAGTTTCGCGGGGCCGGCGCAGCGCGTAATCCTCGACATGCGCGACGTGGCCTATGTCTCCTCGGCAGGGCTGCGCGTGGTGCTGATGGCGGCCAAGAAGGCCAAGGTCTCGGACGGGCGCCTCGCGCTGTTCGGGCTGCCGGCCGCGGTGCAGGAGGTGTTCGACATCTCCGGCTTCTCCAAGGTGCTGGCGATCGGGGCCGCGGAGGAAGATGCCCGTCGCCTGGTCGGCGCCTGACGCGCCACCATGGCAGTGTTGAACCGGATCCAGCGTCGCTGCCGCCGCGATGCGGCCGACATCGCCGCCATGCTCGCCGAGCTCGAGGCGGCGGTCGCCGAGGCCGGGTGTCCGCCCGCGCGCAGCGCCGCCCTGCTGGTCGTCGCCGAGGAGATGGCGACCAACGTCGCCCATCACGCCTGGCCGGCCGGCGTCCTGCCGGCGATCTTCATCGTCACCGCGGGCATCAGCCGGCGCGGCGGCGGGATCGAGGTGCTGCTGTCGACCGAGGATGACGGCATTCCCTTTGACCCAACCCTGCGCGAGCCGCCCGATACCGACGCACCTGTCGAACTGCGTGGGATCGGCGGGCTCGGCATCCATCTGGTGATGCGGATGACGGCCTGGCAGTGCTATCGCCGCGAGGGTGGTCGCAACCGCTTCTCGGTGATCTGGCGCTGCGACGCGCGGCGGGGTTGATGAAGGGGCACCGTCCGCACTGCGCAACCCGCCGGAGGAGAGCGCTCCCCCGGAAGAGCTTCTTGGTGCATCGCAGCAGGGATGGCCACCGACTCGTGGCGCGGCAGTGACGCCAGGCGTTGTCTCCGCGAAGCCCCTGACCTAGCCAGCCGAGTGCATTGCTCTGCAACGTCCCGGTCCGCGTCCCACATTGGAGCGGGAGGGACAATGCCCCTCCCGGCAGCGCGTCAGCGTGCCCGCGAGACCGTGCGGCTGCGCGGGTCGAGCAGGAAGGCCGAAGCCATCAGCCCCGGAATTTGCGGCGACACCGCCGAGACGACCGGCGGGCGGTCCGCCGCATCGGCCACGGCGCCATCGCGGCTCCGCGAGATCCAGTAGCGATAGATCAACGCCACCTGGTTGCGTGGATCGACCTCCAGCGCGCGCTGGAAGGCGGCGTCCGCCTGGTCGATCTTGCCGTCCGCCCAGGCGATCAATCCGCGCTGCACCTCGATATAGGCGGGGAAGACGGGGATGATGTGGCGCATCGGAACCTGCTCGGCGCGGGCGAGTTCGCGTTCCGCGAGGCGCAGGTCGCCCTGCAGGATGCCCACGAAGGATCCGTTCAACGCATAGAAGGTCCGCGCCGTCGGCAGCGCGCCTTCGAAGGCGTCGGCGCGCCGGATCTCGGCCATGGCGGCCGGAACGTCGTCATGCAGCAACGCCAGCACCGAAACCAGGCTGTGCAGCGCCGACCGCTCGATATCTGAATTTGGGCCCCAGTCGCGGCGTAGCAGCCGCTCCGCCTGGGCACGCACGGGTGCCACGTCGATCGTCGGGTCCTGCAGCACGTCGCGCAGCCGGGCGAGCGTCACGCGGAACGGCGCGATCTCGGCGAAGGTGCTGACCGCGGCATGGCGGATCAGCGCCACCGCATCGCCATCGGCCCGGTCGAAGGACAGCCGCTGCAGAGGACGGCCTTCCTGCGCGACGATGGTTTCCATCACCAGGCCATTGCCGCGCTGGATCACCGTCGCCGAGACGCGGATCGGCTCCAGCCCGAACAGATCCTGCAGCGCCGCGGTGACCTCGGTCAACTTCAGCGGTTCGGCCAGGGCGCCGATCACCGTGCGACGGGAGGAGACGCGGGGCACCGGCACCGGCACCCCCGATGGGATGGCCGCGATGCGCGACAATTCGGTGATGAAGATCTCCTCGGCCGATTGGCGGGTGAGGCCGGATTGCTGCACCGTCGGTGGCAGGCCGATGCCCACCGCCATGGTGTTGGCGCTGATCACCGCATCGCCGGCGATCAGGCCGAACACGATGGCGGAGAGAAAGCCGATTGTCGCGAGTTCCATGCTGACGAGCTCCTGAACGTCTCGTCCCGCAGCCTCGGGCAACGACCTTAAGTCGAGATTGATGGCAGGCCCGGTACGTGTCGAATCGCGGTGATGGCGTCGCGCTGCGGTCGCTTGGCCACAGGCGGGCCGTAAGGCTTTCGTCCATCTTGTTGCTGTCTGCTGGTCCTTGGTGGGATTGCACGAAGGGAGACATCTGGTGTCCACGACATTCGACGAGGCGCCGCGGATCGAGCCCCGGTCGGTACGCATCGGCTGGCTGCCGGCCGGCATCGGCGCTGCGGCGATTGCCTGTCTCGGCTTCGGCGCGGGATACGGCGCAGCCATGCTGCGCCCGGCGGGGGCATCCGGCGGCTTTGCGGTGACGGGGGCGGCGCGTGCCGGGACAGCGCCGGATCTGGCCATCCATGTCGAGCGGCTGGCCGATGTCGAACGC
This sequence comes from Roseomonas sp. CAU 1739, assembly GCF_039839775.1. Classification (NCBI taxonomy): domain Bacteria; kingdom Pseudomonadati; phylum Pseudomonadota; class Alphaproteobacteria; order Acetobacterales; family Roseomonadaceae; genus Roseomonas; species Roseomonas sp. CAU 1739. The sequence continues at coordinate 480,642 of NZ_JBDOQQ010000003.1, read as the reverse complement.
AGCTTCGCCGAACATCGTGGCCGCCTGGTCGAAGCCGATGCGCTGCTGCGGTCCGGTGCGGAATTGCGCGTGGCGCTGCGCGCGGGCGGATCCTATGCCGCGCCGCTCGCCGCGGTGCTTGGGTTGCGCGGGGGCGCGGACGCCCTTGGGCCGCTGCGCGAGCCGCTGGTGCGCGGCGCCGGCGGCGCGCCCGACAGCGCGGAGCTGTCGGCGGAGCTCGACGCCATCGCCCTGAGCGTGCTGGCGCTCGGCGACGAGCAGCCGGCGAGCTGGTCGGCCCGCATGATGCAGCGCGTGGACGCGCTGCTGCGCAGCGACAGCCGCGCCGCACGCCAGGACGGCCGGCGCCAGGTCTTCGACACCGCCCGCGACGCCGCGTCGCGCCCTGGCCGGCGTGCTGCGACGCAAGATTGCGGGTCGGCAGCCGCCCCCATTCAGCCGCCGTAAACCACTCCAGGGCGATAACCGCCCTACCGGAATCATCCTGCCAACAGCGGCGGGCAACGCTCCAGGTCGGCACCGCATGACGCACGTGAACAATCTGACTACCCCACACGCCGCCGCGCCTGCGCGTGTTCCGTCGCCGGCTCGGCACTGGCCTCGCCGCGGCTTGCGCTGCCTGGGCGGCGGCGCGGCCGCCACGCTGCTGCTGGCCGGCCTGCTGGTCGTGCCGCTGCATGGGCAGGGGCAGTCGCTGTCGCCCGGTGCGGCCGGCACCCGTCCGGTCGAGGTCCGGCCGCCGCCGGCAAGCCTCGATCTGCGCGTCCGCCGGCTCGAGGAAAGCCTCAGTGCGATCGACGAAAGGCTGCGCGCGGCCGGCGCGGCGGGCATGCCGATCGACCGCTTGGCGCTGGCGCTGCTGCATCTTGAAACGGTGGTCGGCAACGGACGCCCGTGGTCGCGCGAATGGCAGCTGATCCTCGCCCTCGATGGCGCTGCGCTGGTGCCACCCCTCTATCTGGAGGTGCTGGGCAGCCACGCCTCCCGTGGGCTGCCCTCCGCCCGCGAACTGACCGAGCGCTTCGAGGCTCTGGCCCCCGCGATCGCCTCGCGGGCGAGTTCCGAGGTCGCCTTCCTCGAGCGCAGCCTGAACATGATCCGCTCGACCCTGGCCGGCATCGGCCTGGCCGCCCCGGTCGAACCAGGCCAGGTCGAAACCGTGCTCGCCAGCATTCGCGAACATCTGCGGCGGGGCGAACTTCCCGGCGCCCTTGCCGAGGTCACCACCCTGGCCGAGGAGCAGCAGGCATTGCTTGCTGGTTGGCTCGCGCAGGTGCGCGCCCGCGTCGCCGTGGAACAGTCGCTGCAGGAGGCGATCCTGGGGCTGCTGTCCGGTCGCGCGCGGCAGGGCTGAAGGCGATGAAAGCCTTCCTCGCGCGCCTGGCGCTGTGCGGCGGCGTGGTGCTGGCTGCCGCCGGCTTTGCCCAGCCGGCGCAGGCGCAGGTCGCCCCTGGCATCCTGCGCGACCGGCTGAACATCGTCGCAGCCACCAATGCCGCACGGGTGGCGCTGCTACTGACCCAGGGTTTCCGCGAACGCTATCCGGACGCGCAGGCGCCCGAGATCCAGGTCCTGTCCACCTCCCGTGCCGTCGAACTGTTCTGCGCCGGGGCTGGCGTGGCCATGGCCGATCTGCTGGTGACGACGCGGCGCCTTTCGCTTTCGGCGCGCGAATTCTGCGCTGCCAATGGCGTCGAGGAGACTGTCGAGTTGCGCCTCGGCCTGGCCGCGGCGGTGCTCGCGGTGCGCCGTGGTGATGCACAGTCGAGCCTAACCGCCCGCCAGGTCTATGAGGCGCTGGCCGCCGAGATCCCGAACGAGCGTGGCTTCGAGCGCAACCGGGCGGTGGTCTGGTCACAAGTGTCCGCCGCCATGCCGGCCGAACAGATCCGATTCATCCTGCCCGTCAGCGGCAGCGGGTTGCGCGAGGTGTTCGAAGATTCGATTCTGGAAGCCGGCTGCCGCCCGTTGCGCCAGATCCGCATGATCTATGAGGCCGATTCACGCCGAGCCCGTTGCGTCACCCTGCGCGTCGACGGTCGTGTCGCCGAACTGGCTGCCGGCGAAATTCCTGCCAGGCTGGTCGCCAGCCAGCGGGGCACCATCGCGGTCACGTCCTTCGACGAGGTGATGCGCAGCGGCGGCAACCTGGTGGCCCTGCCGATCGACGGCGTCACGCCGACCCGCAACTCGATCGCTTCGGGCGAGTATGAGGCGACGCGCATCGTCTTTCTCTACGGCAAGCGCCAGCACGCGCGCAGCCGCGGTGGCGTCGGCGTGGTGCGGGGCATTGCCGAATACCTTGCAGAGGCCAGCAGCGAGGCAGCGATCGGGCCCACCGGCTATCTCGGCCAGGCCGGGCTTGTGCCGCTGCCGACCGGCGAACGCGTGGCGCAGCGGATGGCCGCCGAGCGCATGAGCGTGGTCCGCACGCGATGATCCCCCCCCCGGACCCGGAGCGATGAGAATGAGCCCGCGTATCGCCGCCCGCCTGATTGCCGTGCTCGCGCTGCTTGGCGCGACAGCGCCCGCCGCGCTGGCGCGGTCCGGCAGCGAGCAGCCGGGGCAGCGTGCCGTGGTGACGCTGCCACTGCAGGACCTGCCATCCGCCGACACGATGTTCGACCGCGTGGGTCGGCTGTGGGACAGCCTGCTCGGCCTGTTGTCACCCGGCAGCGTGCCCGTCGGCCCGGTGCGCTCCGGCGTCGAGGCGCCGCAGGGGCAGATGCAGCAGCGCGACGACTTCGTGGCGCTGATGGAAATCGCCGGCTTCGGGTTGCGGGAGATCGAGACCTCGATCGGTCTGATCCCGTCCTCGCGCCTGACCTTCGGCCATGCGCGCGAACTCACCGACGCGGATCGCGACTACATCGAGCGTCATCTTGAACGCCACGCGCAACGCCAGGGCGGGCCACTGTCGCGTGTGCAGCGCGCCATTGTGGGCGCCTTGCTGGCGGCGTCCGAGATCGGCGACTTCGCCGTCGAGCGGGTGGAGATCGATCTCTATCCGCTGCCGCAGATCAAGCTGGCGCTGGTCCCGCGCGACGCCCCCCTGTCGCATGAGGCAGGACGGCTGATGCGCTCGATCGATCGGCTTGGCGAACGCATGCAGGCCCCGCCGACGCTGCATGGTGAAACCGAACTGCAGATGCGCCGCTCCGAACCGCCATTGCGCGCCGTCGGCTTGCAACTCTCGCACTAACCTCACCCCGACCCGCGCGTGGCGTGCGGGCGGCGCCCAGACGCCTCCAGAACAGAGGATCGACGATGTCCATGACGGAAGGACCCGACGCCACGCGCTTCGGGGAACTGGTGCGACTGCACACCCAGGGCCGCCATTTCCTGGATCGCGAGGAGGAGCGCCGTCTGCTTGAGGATGGCGTGACGCGCTATCGCCTGCGGCTGGAGGAAGCGCGCGGGATCGTCCGTGCCGCGGCGGCCGAGGGGGACATGTCGCTCGAGCATGAGGTGAATGCCTCGGCCGTGCAGCTGCTCAAGACCATGGCGGACCGTCGCCAGCGCATCGCGCGCCGGGACTTCGACAAGGTGGTGGCCTTCTATCGCGCGCGCGCCGGGCGCAACCTGACACCCACCGACGCGCAGCGCCGCGTCAAGCGGTTGATGGAGGAATCGGACCTCAAGCCTGCTCGCAGCGGCCGCATCCTGCGCACGCGGCGTTGGTACCGCCAGATCGCCGAGTGAGCGGGCCCGCCCGGTTCGACCATCGCGTTGCGGAGAGACAGCCATGGACTTCCTGATGGCACAGGAGATTGCGGCGCTGCCCACCGCGATCGGGGCGATCGTGTCCATCGGCGTGCCGGTGCTGATCGCCATGACCGTCGGTGCGCTGATGTTCGCCGTCTTCACGCCGCAGGAGCTGGCGGCCAACAGCGTGATCGGTTCGGTCAAGTTCAGCTTCGTGGTCGAGGTCTATGCGGTGGTGGCCGCGCTGACGCTGGTCGGGTCATGGGACATCTACCGCACCTCACGCGACACGCTGCAGAAGGAAACCGGGGCGCTCTACATGCTGGCCCATGCCGTCGACACCTATGGCAATGCCGACCAGATGGAAGCGCGCCACGCGATGCGGGATGCGATCCGTGATTATGCCGAGGCGGTCGTGACGCATGACTGGCCGCGGATGATGCAGGGCGTCGGTCCGGGCAGTTCGGATGCCGCCTTCACGCGCCTGTCGCGCGCCTTCTTCGACACCGAGCCCGTCACCCAGGCGCAGCAGGCACTGGCGCAGAATACCGTGCAATGGGTGGCGCAGGTCGCCGAGGCGCGGATCGACCGGCTGTCCGTCGCGACCCGCACCATTTCGCTGCTGATCTGGGCGCTGATCATGACCGTCTCGGTCTCGGTGCTGGTGTTCCAGTGGTTCATCGGCAGCGGCAGCCAGACGGTCCACTACAGCATGGGGGCGGTGATCGCGATCATTGTCGGGGGAGTGCTGCTGGTTTCGCTCAAGCTCGCCTTCCCCTTCGTCGGCGACGATCCGCTGCTGTCGCCGCGCCCCTTCGTCCTGCTGATGGACATCCGCTAATGCGCGCTGCGGGTGCCGTGACGCCAGCGCTGCAGCGCGATCAGCAGCAGCAGGAAGATCCAGAAGCTGAGATGCGCCACCACCCAGGCCGACAGATGCGCGACATAGCCCACCAGCAGCGTGATCCAGCCTGCCAGGCTGATGAACGCCAGCAGCGCGCGCAGCCTGTTCCAGCCGCGCCAGAACCGCAGCGCAGCGACGCAGCCGAGCAGCAGGCTCGCGGCCGCCATCCATGCCGCGAGGATGACCGCCCAGCCGCCATCGCCGCGCAGCCCATCGGCGAGGGCCGCGACGGCGGCAGCCTGCGGCAGGGCGAAGCTGCGCAGGAAGTCCTGCATGCCGATGGACCAGGGCGAATTCTCAGCGAAGATCTGCCGCGGCAGGAACGCGTCGATATGTGGCGCGCCAACCAGCAACGCCGCCCCGCAGACGAGTCCGGCGAGCACGGCCGACATGTGGAAGACGGGCACCGCCTCGGCATCCGCGGGCGCCAGCAGGTTGAACTGCGCGGCCCCCAGGCGCATCGCGCCGAGGGCGATCAGCAGGGCCAACAGCACCGCCGCGGCATCGAGGGCAAACGCAATCGTCGTCTCAGACACGCTGGCCGCTCTCACTCCTGGTCGCCGCGCGCTGTAGCACGAATCGCTGTACCGGGCGTTATCGCCCTGGCCCTGGTTCCGCAGGCGGCCATCGCGCAGGGGGTGATCGAAAGGGGCCGCGCCATCGCCCTCGTACTGCCCGATGGGCGCTGCCTGCTGCGCAGCGTGACGCCGGAATCGCTTGCCGCGACGCGCAGCGCCGTTGCCCGCTCGGTGGAGGACAGCGGCGCGCTGATGCGCCGCGTCGCCGCCGACGCCGCCGCCGCGCGCTTCGCCCTGGCGCGGGAAAAGGTGCCGGCCTTCAGCGACTGGGCCTTCGACTGGGTGCAGTCCTACATCAATTCCTTCCGCATGCTCGGCGCCATGCTGCGCGGCGTCGCCGACAGCGCCGCCGGGGGCGACCTGGTGGAAGGCGACGCGCTGGTTCAGCGCATGGCAGGGCCAATGCGCCAGGCCTTCCACCAGCGCGTGCTTGCACCGTCGGGCCTCGCCGAGGGCCTGGCCGCCGATGCCGCCCATGCCGCGTCCCTGCTGGAACTGTTCTGGGCGCGGGGGCTGGCGGATGCCGTGCGGCCCATCATCGAGGCTCGCGCCGCGCCGCCCGGGCCAGCCGCGCCGAGGCTCGACCTGGCCGTTGCGGTCCGTGGCCTCGCGGCCGAACTCGCGCCGCTGGGCGGCAGTGCGACCGGCGGCGGGGGGGCGGAACCCGGTTCCGATCCGACCTCCGTCTTCGTCCATTCCATGCGCCCCATGGCCGCGCGGCTCAGCGCCGTCGCCCTGCGCGCCAGCGAGGCCGGCTCGCTGCTGGCCGCAGGTGGCGCGGTGGGCTTCGCGGTGGGCGGCGCACCGGGCCTCGTGCTCGGCACGGCCGGTGGCGTCGGGCTCTATTGGACGATTGACTGGGGTCTGAACCGCGTGGATGCCGCGCTGAACCGCAGCGACTTCGAAGCCAAGGCCTTGCAGGCGATAGACCGTGCCGAGGCCGCCTCGATCCAGGCGCTCGAAGCCGCGGCGCGCGCGGCGCTGCTGGCCCGCCAGCCTGCCATCGACCCGCGGATCACCGGCTGCCCGCCGGCGGCCGGAGGGCGGTGACGTGCATTTCGACTGGAAGGCCGGGCTGGCTCGCGTGCTGTTCAGCCTGTTCGTGGTCTTCGCGGTCTACAACCCGAGTGGCCGGTCCTACTGGCATTGGCTGTGGGACGGGCACGGCCATTTCTGGCCAAAGCTCACCGTCGGGCTGCTGCTGCTGATGGTCCATGCCGCCATCCTCGGGACCCTGTTCGGCGCATTGGGCAGGAAGGGCGTGGCACTGGTGACGATTGCCGTGCTCTGCGCCTGGGTGACCGTCGCCCAGTTGACCGACCTGAACAGCCTGAGCCTCGAAGGCCTCGCGATCATGCCGCTCGGCGTGCTCAGCCTGGTCTATGCGGCCGGCCTGTGCTGGTCGCTGCTTCATCATCGCCTGGCAGGCATCACCCATGTCGAGATCCTGAAGTGACGATCCAGCAGAGCCCAGCGACGCCCAGCGTCGCCGATACCTTCGTCGTCTCATGCATCGATCCGCGCTTTGTCGAGGAACCGGCGCAATTGCTGCGCGCGCTCGGCCGCGCCGGGCGCTACAGCGAGATGCGCATCGCCGGCGCTGCCCTTGCCGCGGTCAACCCAGCCCAGCCGGCCTGGAGCACGGCGCTGTGGGACAATCTGGCCGCGTCGCGCCAGTTGCATGGCGTCCGCCGCGTGACCTTCCTCAATCATCGCGACTGCGGTGCGGTGAACGCCTGGGCCGGGCGCAAGCTGTCGGCCAACCCGGCGGATGAACTGGCTGTCCATGCCGACCTGCTGAACCGCGCCGCCGCCGAGGTGCGCCGCCGCCACCCCGACATGGAGGTGGAGATCACACTGATGGACCTGGACGGTGCGGTGCAGGTGCTGCCCTGCCAGCATTGCGCGCCGCAAGGCCTGCGGGCCGAGGCGGTCGAGGCACCGCTGGCCGCGCAGCGCAATCCCAAGGCGTTCGCGGAACTCGTGCGGCTGCGCACCGCCCATGGCGCGCAGCCCGATCCGGCGCAGGAACGCGCCTTGCTCGCGACCGGCGTCCGCGAGCACGGCCTGACCGCCGAGGAGGCGCGGCAGATCCGCGCCCGCCATGGCGGCCCTGGTGGCGCGGCGGCCGAACGCGACGTCGCTGCCTACCTCTCGACCCGCGCCGACAAGCGTGGGCGCATCGGCAGCGCCGACGTGACGGCCGGCGCACAGCTCTATCGCCGCCTGTCGGGCGGCGCGTTGCGTGAACAGGATGCGCGTGTGCGCACCGTGCGCATCGCGTTTGGCGCCGGGCTCGAACCGCGGGCGGAGGGCTTTTGGCCGTTCCGCACGCAAGGCTGGTTCAACCGTCACCTGGCCTAGTGCGCGCCGCTTCGCATAGCCGGGTGCGGTGTTCGATGTAGGCGTCGCGCGCGGCCTCGAACGCCGTGCCAGGCGGTGGCGGTGGGTCGAAGCCGCGCGCCATGGCCAGCGCCGCGAATTCGCTTACCACTTCGATGATGATCAGGGTGCCGATCGAGGGAATGGCGCCGACGAACGGCACGGTCAACAGATAGATGTAGGCATTGGAGGCGACCATGTCGGCAGCCCCGTCGCGGGCCGTGCGCGGCCCGATGAGCGGCAGCACGAAATACGGCCCGGATGCAACGCCGCGCACGCACAGCGCCACTCCGATATCGATCATCGGAACGTCGATGCCGTATTCCGTCGCGCGATCGACATAGCCACCATAGCCGGCGAGCAGGTTGGTCGCGACCCGGCGCATCTGGCGCCCGGCGAGGTCGTAGCGGCCGGTGATGGCGTGGCCGACGGCGCTGACCGGTTCGTTCACCGTGGTCTGCACGATGTTGAGCAGACCGGCCTGCACCGCGTCCGGCAGGCGCAGGTAATCGGGGACCGCATCGATCAATGCGGCCGCGGCTTCCTCGAAATCGTTGTTGATGCTGAACATGGCCCGGTTGAACCGGTCCAGCCAGGAGGCATCCTCCTGCGCAAGCGCCGGCATTGGCGCGCAAAGCAGCGCCGCCGCCAGCAACCGCTGGATCAGGGTCATGCGTTGGCGGTCGTCAGCCTGGCGCCGGACCGCAGCGCGGCCTCGGATACGCAATGCAGCACCTTCACCAGGCGCCGGTTGTCAAAGAAGCTGAGCATGAAGGCATTCTCGGCAAAGGCATCGCGGAGGTAGTGGCCGCTGGGGTTCGGGCAGCCCGCGTAGGAGAAGCGCAGGAATTGCACGAACAGCAGGGAACGCACGAAATGCACGGCGGTCAGCTGGCGCAGCACGATCTCGCTTTCCATCTCCCGTTCGAGATGGAAGGCCAAGTTGATCAGGGTGAAGAACAGCCCTCGGCGCTGCAGGACAACGCGGTCCTGATACACGCTGATGCAGCCGCCGATCCCACGGATGCGCATGAGGGGCCGATCTGCCCCACCGCCTGCCATGCAAGACCACTCCCGCGATGCGGATAAGGGGCGCCGCCGATGCGCGACCCCGTGGCCATTCTGGCAGTAATTCCTTTACCAGATGTTTACGCGCGCGGGCCAGCCCGAAGCGGCCCCCCCTGGACAGCGCCCGGAAGCCGCCCGACCATGGCCATAACGGGCAGGGGAACGTGGCGATGGCGCGGCGCAGCAAGGTCGTGGCGAATTTCGATGAGGCGGTGGCGGGCATTCAGGATGGATCGACCATTGCCTTCGGCGGGTTCGCCCTGCCGGGTTCGCCATTCAACCTGACGGCCGCCCTGCTCCGGCAGGGTGCCAAGCGGCTGGTCTGCGTCGGCAACACCACGGGTGGACCGCGCAAGCCGCGCAATCCGGATATCGGCATGCTGGTGGAGAACGGGCAGGTCGCGAAGGTGATCTGTTCCTTCACCGCCGCGCCGCGCGCGTCGGATGTGCTGCCTTTCACGCCTTATTACGAACGTGGCGAAGTGGATGCCGAGACGGTGCCGCAGGGCACGCTGGCCGAGCGCCTACGCGCCGCCGGCGCCGGCATTCCCGCCTTCTACACGCCGACCGCGGTGGGTACCGAACTCGCCGAGGGCCGCGAGACGCGCGTGATCAACGGGCGCGAATACCTGCTGGAATTTGCGCTGCCCTGCGATGTCGCGCTGCTGCGCTGCTACCAGGCGGATGAGGCCGGCAACCTCCGCTTCCGCCGCGCCCAGCGCAATTTCGGGCCAATCATGGCGATGGCGTCCAAGCTGGTGATCGTCGAGGTCGAGGAACCCATCCTGCCCGCCGGCGCGATCGACCCCGACGACGTCCATACACCGGGCATCATCGTGCATCGCCTGGTTCACATCCCGCCCGCGCCCGATGCGATCTGGCCGACGCTGAAGGAATCCCGCTGATGCCCTGGTCCCGCACCCAGATCGCCGACCGCTTGGCGCGCGAGTTCCAGGATGGCTGGATCGTGAACCTCGGCGTCGGCATGCCGACGCTGATCACGGATGTGCCGCTCGGTGACCGTGCGGTGTTCTTCCATGCCGAGAATGGCGTCATCGGCTTCGGCCCGGTGGCGCCCGAGGGCCAGGAAGACATCCACCTGGTGGATGCCAGCCGCCGCTACGTCACGCTGCCGCCGGGGGCATCCATCGTCGATCACGCGGACAGTTTTGCGCTGATCCGCAGCGGCCGCATCGATGTGACCGTGCTCGGCAGCTACGAGGCCGCGGCCAATGGCGATTTCGCCAACTGGAAGACCAAGGGGTCCAAGGGTGGCGTGATCGGTGGCGCGATGGACCTCGCGGCCTGTGCGAAGAACGTGTTCCTGATGATGGAGCATCGCACGCGGGACGGTTCGCCGCGCCTGCTCGCCACCTGTTCGCTGCCCGTCACGGCGCGGGGCGTGGTCAAGCTGGTGGCGACCGATCTCGGCCTGTTCGCGCCCGGCGGCGACGCCTTCATCGTGCGCGACCTGGCACCCGGCGTGTCGATCGACGAAGTGCGCGCCGCCACGGCGGCCCCGGTCAAGGAATGACATCGATGCATATCGACTACTATGCCTCGCTGAACTCCCCCTGGACGCATCTGGGTGCGGCGCGGATCGAGGCACTGGCGGCCCAGCACGGTGCTACGCTGCGCATCTTCCCGGTGGATTTCGGCACGATATTCGCGGGGTCCGGCGGGCTGCCGCTGCCCAAGCGCTCGCCCCAGCGCCAGGCGTATCGGTTGCAGGAGCTGGCACGGTGGCGGGACGCGCTGGGCATCCCGATCACCACCCATCCGAAGCATTTTCCGCACAATGAATTGCCCGCCGCGTCCTGCGTCATCGCGGTGCGCGAGACGATAGGCGACGCGCCGGCCATCGCCCTGGCGCATCGCGTGCTGAAGGCGCTGTGGGAGGAGGAGCAGAACCCCGCCGATCCGGCGACTCTCGCCTCGCTGATCCGCGACGTGGGGCTGGACGCGGACACGGTCGTGGCGCTCGGCTCCGATCCGCGCTGGGCGGATCGCCGGGCGGCGGATACCGCCGCGGCACTCGAACGCGGCGTGTTCGGCGCGCCTTGCTATGTGATCGGCGACGACATCTTCTGGGGCCAGGACAGGCTCGACTTCGTGGCCAGGCGTCTGGCGCGGGGGTAACACCCGTCGCATCATGCCGGGGCCAACCACCGGGGGCCCCGCATGACCGACCTTCCCGCCCTGCGCCGTACCGCGCTCGACTGGATCACCGCCAATGAAGGGCGGATGTCCGCCTTCAACGAGCGCATCTGGAACTTCGCCGAACCCGCCTGGCGCGAATACAAATCCGCCGCGGCCTATGTGGACCTGCTCCGCGCCGAGGGCTTCGAGGTCGAGGCCGGGTCCGGCGACATGCCGACCGCCTTCTGCGCCCGCTGGGGCAAGGGTGGGCCGCTGCTCGCCTCCTTCTCCGAATACGATGCGGTGCCGGGCAACTGCCAGGCGGTGGTGCCGCGGCGGGAACCGCGCCCGGGGATGCACCCCTATGCGGCGGGGCACACGGATCCGCATTCCTCGCTCGGCACGGCGGCGCTGACCTCCATCCTGGCTGCCAAGGCGGCGTTGGAATCCTCCGGCACGCCGGGCCGCCTGGTGCTGTTCGGCGAACCGGCGGAGAAGGTCTGCGGGTCGAAGCCCGTCCATGCGGCGAAGGGGTATTACGACGGGCTGGATGCGGCGGTCGTCTATCATCCGCACATGCAGAACACGGTGACGGCGGAGACGCAGTTCGGCGCCTATTGGTCCTGCATCGTCACCTTCACCTGCGACAATCCGGAATCCTGGATCGACAAGTCGCTGCTGCCGATCCGCGATGTCGGCCACGCCGCCGCCCGCGCGCCCGGTGCGACCGACGCGCTGTGCCTGATGTACACCACGACGAAATACACCAAGGAGGCGATGTTCCCCCACGCTGGTGCGTGGACGCTGAATGAATTCATCATGCATGGCGGGGATGCGACCTCCGACAACCTCGCGCCGCGCTTCACACAGATCCAGTTCTCCTGGCGCACGCCGTCGCTGCCGATGGCGCAGCAGATCGCCAATGTGCTGATGGCCAATGCGCGATCGGCGGCGGCCGCGACCGCCTGCACGGCGCATTGGCGCTGGGTGACCAAGACGCGCGTCGGCCTGGCCAATACCGTGCTGACGGATGCGACCTGGGCAAACCTGCAGGAGGTCGGTCCGCCGGTCTATGGCGATGCAGCGAAGGCCTTCGCGCGGGAGATCCAGTCGGGACTGGGCCTGGCGCCCATGGACGATCCCTTCGCGGCGGCCAATACGAAATTATCCACGCCCGCGGAATTCGAAGCCGGGATGCGCCACTTCCTGCCGCCCTGGCAGATGCACCTGTCGGCCGACGACTATGTCGAATTCTGCTGGCATTGCCCGACGGTGCGGCTGCTGACCGCGCGCCCGCGCCTGCGTGTGCCGGATGCGGATTTCGATTATCCGACGTGGTCGTACAATGCGCTGGGCGGACTGCCGGCGGCGATCGACCCGGGCATGTTCGTCGCGGCCAAGACCATGGCGCTGACGCTGGTGGACCTCGCGGCCAAGCCTGGCCTGCTGGACGCCGCGCAGACGGAATGGCGGGAGCGCACGGGCGGTGGCGTCGGCGGGTCGCGCTGGGCGCCGCCCTTGCTCGACAAGGACTTCGTCCCACCCGTCGATCTGCGCTGGCCGGAATATGTCAGCACCGCGCGCGGCGATGAATGGTGCGTGCCGACGCCCTTCGCGGGAATCGGTGCGGGCGAGCAACTCTAGCCTTTCGCTTTTTTTTTCATCTTCACCCGATCAGGCGATTCCACCCGATCGGGATCTGCTCCAGGGAAGACCGCGCCTGGCCGGAAGCAGTCAGGCGCGTGAAGATGCTCACTCAAACACAAGGCTGGAGCGGCTTGCGCGAGCACAAGCGAACGTAAGCCCCTTCAACCCGCCGCGTAGGCCGCCGCGCCATGCCCTGCCGCGCGACCTGTCGCGAAACAGCCCTGTAACAGGTAGCCTCCGGTCGGCGCTTCCCAATCCAGCATCTCGCCACAGGCGAAGATGCCGGGATGCCGCCGCAGCATCAGCCGGTTGTCCACTTCGCTCCAGGCCAGCCCGCCCGCCGAGGAAATCGCGCGCGCGATGGGGAAAGGGGCGGTCAACGTGACCGGCAGCGCCTTGACCAGGGTCGCAAGGTCATCGCGCGTCGCGCCGGCACGCAGGGCCTCCTGCACCAATGCGATGGCAACCGGCGAGAGGCCACCCGCCCGCCGCAGGTGGTTCGACAGCGAGACCGCGCCCGGTCGCGCACCAAGCCTGTGGGCCAGTTCCCCCTGCGTCACGTCCGGCCGAAGGTCGATCCGCAGCGTCGCGCTGCCCTGCGCCGCGATGGCATCGCGCAGCGGCGCGGATAGCGCATAGACGGCCCCGCCCTCGATGCCGCGTTCCGCCAGAACCGCCTCGCCACGGATCGTGGCGCCACCGAATGTCAGCGCGATCCGCTTCAGCGGCGTGCCCGCGAAGCGCGCACGTAGATGGTCGGACCAGCTTACTTCGAAGCCCATGTTCGACGGACGCAGCGGCACCATCGCGCAACCAGCCAGCAACGACGCCCAGCCGCCATCCGAACCGAGCCGCGGCCATGATGCCCCACCCAGCGCGAGCACCGTCGCGCGCGGCCATTCCAGCCGCGTGCCATCGGGCGTGTCGAAACGCAGTGCGCCGTCCTCGGCGAATCCCGTCCAGCGATGGCGCGTGAGCAGCGTGACACCCATCCCGGCGAGCCGCGCCAACCAGGCGCGCAGCAGCGGGGACGCCTTCATCGCCTTGGGGAACACCCGTCCCGAGGAACCGACGAAGGTTGCCTGGCCAAGACCTTCGCACCAGGCGATCAGCGCCTCCGGCGGGAAGGCGCGGATGAACGGTTCGAGCGACACCCGCGCCGCGCCGTAGCGGTCGAGGAATCGCTCCAGCGCTTCGGAATGCGTGAGGTTTAGCCCGCCGCGGCCGGCGATCAGCAATTTGCGCCCCGGCGATGGCATGTGGTCGAACACGGTAACGGCGGCACCTGATCCGGCCGCCGCCTCCGCGGCCATCAGCCCTGCGGGGCCGGCGCCGATGATCGCGACGCCCTGGCGATTCACATCTCCGCGCCCTTCGGCGCTGCCGTTGTCGGACGCGCTCAGGCGGCGCTCCGCTCAAGTAATTCGATCGAGATGTTCTCTGGCCCACGCAGGAAGGCGATGCGCACGCCGGGGCGGATCGTGTTGGGCTCCATGGTGAAGGTGACGCCCTTCGCCTTGAGGTCCGCCACCACCGCATCGATGCCGGTCACCGCCAGGCCGATATGTTCCAGCCCACGATAGGGCGCTGTCGGTGCATCGCCGGTGGTCGGCTCGGTGATCGGCGAGACGAAGATCGGCTGCCCGCCGAGGTTGAAGTCGATGCGCTGCGGGCTGCGCTTCAATTCGACGCCGAAGACGCGCTCGTAGAAGGCCGCGGTGGCCTCGATGTCGGGGCTGCGCAGATGGATATGGTCGAAGGTGAAGGCCATGCGGTGTCTCCCGGCTTGGTCAGATGGCGCGGCTGTCGCGCAGCGCCGCGCGCGCCGCGTCGTCGTAGCCGAGTTCGGCGAGGATGGCATCGGTGTCGGCGCCGAGTTCGCGCGGCGGCGTATCGATGCGCGGCCCCCCATGGGCAAAGCCGAAGGCCGCGACGGGCACGGCGAAGGGACCGGCCACGCCGGCCGCATCCTCGAAGCGATGCGTCAGGCCGCGCGCGGCCAGGTGCGGGTCGGACAGCGCCTCATCCATCCGCCGCACCCGGGCCGCCGGGACGTGTCGGGACTGCAGATACGCCTCCCACTCATCGGCGCTGCGGGTCAGCATGATCTCGCGCAGGGCGGCGGCTTCCTCGGCGCGCTGGGCGACGCGCTCCTCATTGCGCGCCTTGGCCATCTCCGGCCGGCCGAGTGCTGCCCACAGCCGCTTCTGCTGGCGCAGGTTGGATGCGCCGAGCATCACCATCCCGTCCTTCGTCGCATAGGCGGAATTGGTCGCGTATTCGTGTTCGTTGCCGCGCGGCCTGGCCGCCTTGCCCGTGCGCGAATGCGCGGTGACGTGGGATGCCATCATCATCATCGCCACATCCAGCATGGCGAGGTCGACGCGCTGGCCACGGCCGGTGCGTTCGCGTTGGAACAGTGCGGCAGACAATGCGAAGGCGCCCATGGTGCCGGTCGCGTAGTCGATCGCCGGCGCGCCGAGCTTGACCGGGCTGACCTCGGGCGTGCCGGTGCAGGCCATGATGCCCGATGTCGCCTGGATCACATGGTCATAGGCGGTCTGCCCGCCGCGCGGCCCGTCCTGCCCGAAGGCGGAGATCGAGCAGTAGATCAGCCGCGGGTTGATCGCCGACAGCACCTCATAGCCGAGGCCGAGGGTATCGAAGGCGCCGGGCCGGTAGTTCTCCACCAGCACATCGGCCTGCGCGATCAGGCGGCGGAAGACCTCGCGCGCCTCCGCCTGCTTCAGGTCGAGTGTCAGGGACCGCTTGTTCGATCCCTGGGTGAGGAAATAGGTGCCCATGCCGGCGCGGTTGAGGTCCCAGTCCGGCCCGGAGCCTCGGCTCTGGTCCGGATCGTCGGGATGCTCGACCTTGATCACCTCGGCGCCGAGCAGCGCGAGTTGATACGCCGCGAAAGGGCCGGCCAGCACATGCGTCGCATCGATGATGCGGATGCCTTCGAAGGGGCGGGTCATCAGCCGAGGCTCACATTGTTGCGGCGGATCAGCGTGCCCCAGAATTCGCGCTCGCGCACGATGTAGGCGCCGAATTCCGCGGGGGTCATGGGCTGGGCGACGGCGCCCTCGGTTTCCAGCCGCGCCGCGAAGGCCGGCTCGCCGAGGATGCGGTTGCAGGCCTCGTTCAGCCGCGCCACGAGCGGTGCGGGCGTGCTCGGCGGGGCGACGATGCCGTACCATTGAAGGGCGTTGAAGCCGGCCACGCCCTGGGATGCGATGGTCGGGATGTCCGGCGCACTCGGTAGCCGTTCCAGCGAGGAGATGCCAAGTGCCCGCATCTGCCCCGCGCGCACCGGTGGCAATGCCGGCGGGCCACCCGTCATCGTCAACTGGATGGTCCCCGAGATCAGGTCCGTCATCATCGGCCCGGTGCCGCGATAGGGCACATGGGTCATGTCGGTGCCCGTGGCCTCCATGAAGGCGACCATGGAGATATGCGCCGCACTGCCATTGCCCCCGCTGCCATAGGTGAGGATGCCCGGCTGGCGCTTGGCGAGTGCCACCAGCGAGGGCACGTCGGTCGCCTCCAGCCGGTTCGTCACCACCAGGAAGTTCGCCACATTCGCCACCAGCGCGACGGGCACGAAGGCGCCGATGTCGAAGGACAGGTTGCGGTACAGCGCGGGGTTCGCCGCCAGCGTGCCGATATGGCCCATCATCAGCGTGTTGCCGTCGGGCGCCGAGCGGAACACCTGCTCGGACCCCAGCGTGCCGCCGGCGCCGGGGCGATTGTCGATGATGAAGGGCTGGTTGAAGATTTCGCCGAGGCGCTGGCCCATCGCACGGGCGAGGATGTCGGTCGATCCGCCCGGGGTGAAGGGCACCACCAGCCGCACGGGACGTTCGGGCCAGGGCGCCTGAGCGCGGGCGATGGCGAAGGGGGCGAGGGTGGTGCCGGCAATGGCCGCGCGGCGGGTGAAACGGGTCATGGCGTTTCCTCGATCAGCACGCCGTCCGCGCGCAGCGTGTCTATCTCATCCGGTGCCAGGCCGGCCGCGGCCAGCACCGCCGCGCCATCGGCACCCAGGCGCGGGGCGGGCGGGCGTGGTGGTGCCACGCCGCCGGAAAAGCGGTTCGGCGCGCCGATCGCCCAAGTCGCGCCCTCGGTCGGGTGTTCCTCCTCCCGAACCATGCCGACTGCGCGCAGATGTGGGTCTTCGATCAATGAGCCGATGGTGTTGTAGGGGGAGGCCGGCACATCCGCGCGGTCGAAGATCTCAAGCCATTCCGCGGATGTCTTGGCGCCGAGCGAGGTGGCGCGGATGTGGAAGTATTCCTTGGTGTGCTGCACGCGCTGCGCCACCTTGGCGAAGCGCGGATCGGTCTTGAGTTCCGGCCGGCCGATTGCTTCGAAGAAGGCATGCGCCTGCGCGTCGGTGTTGGCCGAAATGCAGATGAAGCCGTCCTTGGTCGGCAGCGGCTTGCCATCCGGGCTCAGCACGCGATGGTCGCCGGGCGGCCCGAGCGCGGGGCGGAAGGACGCCGCGCCGAGATGTTCCTGCATGATGTAGGCCGCCATGTTCTCGAACATCGGCACTTCGATGGCTTCGCCCACGCCGGTCTTCTCGCGCCGGTAAAGCGCGAAGCCGATCATCTGCGCCGCGATCAGCCCGACGGTATGGTCGGCCACGAGGAACGGAACGTAGCGCGGCGAACCGGTGGAGGCCTCGAAGGTGCCGGCAACGCCGGACACGCCCTGGATGACAGTGTCGTAGGCCGGGCGGCCGGCATAGGGTCCGCCCGTGCCGAAGCCGGTGATCGAGCAATGGATCAGCCGCGGCACCGCCGCGCGCAGGGTCGCGGCATCGACACCGAGCCGCGCCTGCGCATCCGGGCGGATGTTTGTCACGAACACATCCATGGTCGCGGCCAGTCGCTTCAGCGCAGCGATTCCGGCGGGCTTCTTCAGGTCGATGGCGATCGACTTCTTGCCGCGGTTGAAGTTCATGAACTTGCCGTTCATGCCCGCCGATCGCCCCTTGCCCGCCAGCGAGCGCAGCAGGTCGCCGGTTGGCGGCGCTTCGATCTTGATGACCTCCGCGCCGTGTTCGCACAGGACATGCGTGCAGATCGGCCCGACCACGACGGCGGACAGGTCCAGCACGCGAATGCCATCGAGCGGGCCGCTCATGCGGTCCTCGTCTGGATGCGGATGGCCATTGCACCATCCTGCGTCTCGACCCACAGCGCCTGGCGGCCTTCGGCATCGGGCGCCTCGCCACACAGGAAGGCGGGACGATCGCAGAATACCGGCTGCATGGTGCGCGCCTCATAGGACCGGATCTGCTGGCCCGGCGTGCGGCGCAGCAGCGCCTCGAACAGGAACAGCGTGCTGACGCTGCCATTGACCACCAGCGCCGGATAGCCCTCCACGTCGCGCGCATAATCCGCGTCGTAGTGGATCCGGTGGCCGTTGAAGGCCAGCGCCGAGAAGCGGAACAGCACCACCGGGTCCGGCTTCCACGGGTCCCGCCAGGCGGCGTTCGGGACCGCCACGGGCTTCTCGACCGGGGCCGGCGCATTGCGCTTGGCTTCCAGATAGACGGTGTCCTGTTCCTCCACCGCCACCAGCCCATTCGGGCCGGTGATGCTGTGCCGTAGCATGACGAAGATCATCGCGCCGGAACGCCCGACCTTGGGCGTGATGGACGCGATCGCCGTCTCGCGTTCCAGCGTGTCGCCCACGCGCGGTGCGGCATGATAGGTCACCCGCCGCCCGCCCAGCATGCGGCGGGGCAGGGGTACGGGGGGCAGGAAATCCCCCTTCGCGGGATGCCCGTCCGGGCCGAGTTGCGATTGCGGCGCCGCGTCGTCGAACAGGATCGACAGCCAGTGGTTGGGCACCGGTGCGCCGCGGTCGAGTGCCACGTCGCCACGGTCGGTCAATGCCGCCATGCGGCGCACCAGCGGGGTCGCCATCTCATCGGCCACGCGCCGCGTGCGGCCGATCCAGGATTGCAGGGCGTCGGTCATGGGAATCCGTAGAGCCGGGCAGGGTTGTGCACCAGCACGCGCCGCAGCGCGGCCTCGTCGCCGAATTGCGGCAGCAGGTCCACCAGATCGGCCTCATCCGGTTCCCAGCGCACATTGGGGTGCGGCCAGTCGGTGCCCCACAGCGTGCGGTCGGGGGCGACCTCGATCAGCCTGCGCGCGAAGGGGATGGCATCGTGGAAGGGCGGCCCCTGCGCGGAGATGCGCTCGGACCCCGACACCTTCACCCACCAGTTCGGTGTCTTCAGCAGGTCGAGCAGGATGCGGAAGGGCGGCTGGTCCAGCCCGTCCTGCGCCGGCGGCCTGCCCATATGGTCGACCACCACGGGCAGGCGGAAGGAGCGGAACAGCGCCTCGAATTCCGGGATGTTCGCGGCATCCAGATGCAGCACCAGGTGCCAACCCATCTCCGCGATGCGGTCCGCCGTGCGCCGCACCAGGTCGAGATCCGGGATGCCGCCAAGGTGCTTCACGAAGCCGAAGCGCACGCCGCGCACGCCGCCATCGTGCAGCGCCCTGTATTCCGCGTCGCCGAAACTCTCATCCACCAGCGCCACGCCGCGCCAGGCGCCGTTGCTCGCCGCGATGCCATCCAGCATGGCCCGGTTGTCGGCCTTGTAGACGGAGGTCTGCACGATCACCGCGCGCTGCACGCCCAGCCGTGCATGCAGCGCCACCAGATCATCCCGGTTGCGTTCGGGCGGCGTGTAGGGCGCGCCGCGGGCGACGGGATAGCGGTCGAATGGCCCCCAGATATGCACATGCGTGTCGCAGGTGCCGGGTGGCAGCGTGAAATTCGGACGTCGTTCGGAAGCCATGGCCTCACACCGCCGGGAAATCGTACAGGCGCGCCGGCGTATCCGTCAGGATCTTCCGGCGCAGCACGGGATCGGTCGTCCAGTCGAGGAAGACGCGCAGCAGCCGCGCCGCATCCGGCCTGCCGCCATCCGGGCGCGGATGCGGCCAGTCCGTGCCCCACACCAGCGCATCCGGGTTGGCGGCGACCAGCGCATCGTGGAAAGGCTTGGCGTCAAGGTAGTCCGGCTTCACCGCGCCAAGGCGATAGGTGCCCGACAGCTTGGCCATGTAGCGACCGGTGCCGACGCCGCGCACCAGCGCCTGGAAGCCGGGGTCGTGCGTGCCGTGGCTGTGGTGCAGCCGCCCCATGTGATCGACGACGATCGGCACCGGCACTTTCGCGAGGCGCGGTTCCAGATCCGGCAGGTGACGCGCGTCGATCCACAATTGCAGATGCCAGCCGAGTTCGGCCATCACCGGGAAGAACGGCTCGATCTCCGCAAGCCGGACGCCGCCGTGATAAGCGGCGGCACCATCGCGCCGGTATTCATTCGCCCGCAGACCGCGGATGCCGTCGCGATGCATCGCACGCAGCGTGTCCGCCGTGGCCTCGGCCCCCACAACGGCGACGCCGCGCAGCTGGTCGGGCGCGCGCCTCAGCGCATCGAGAGTGCAGGCATTGTCGCGGTCATAGGCCGAGGGCTGCACGATGACGCCGCGGTCCAGCCCGAGCCGGTCGAGCAGCGCGAGGTAGTCCTCGAGCGTCTCGTCCTCCGGCGTATAGGACCGCGGCTCGGCATAGGGGAACCGCGCCGCCGGGCCGAAGATGTGGCAGTGGCAGTCGGTGGCGCCGGGCGGCGTCTCGCGCAGCCGGTCATCGGATGCGCTCATTCCGGCTTGATGTCCGCGGCGCGAACGGCGATGCGCGACTTCTCGAGATCCGCCGCGATGTAGGTCGCGAATCCCTCCGGCGTGGCGAGCGCGGTGGTCGCGGCCTCGCCACCCAGGGCCTGCATGCGGCTGCGGAAGTCCGGCTCGGCGACGATCGCCGCCATCGCCGCGCCCAGCGCGCGCATGGCCTCGGGCGGCGTGCCCGCCGTCGCCAGCAGCCCGACATAGGACCCTGCCGTGAAATCCGCGACGCCCTGTTCGATCATGGTCGGCACATCCGGCAGCGCCAGCAGGCGCGTGGCGGAGGCGATGGCAATGATGCGCGCCTTGCCGTCGCGATGCAGCGGCAGTGCGGTCGACAATTCGGTGAACAGCATCGGCAGGTTGCCGGCGAGGAAGTCCGGCACCGCTGCGCCGCCACCGCGATAGGGAATGTGCAGCAGTCGCGCGCCCGTCGCCGCCTTGAAGGATTCGAGCGAGAGATGCGTCGCGCTCGCCACGCCCGCAGTGCCGATGCCGATCCCTTCGCCGCCGGCGGCGCGCGATGCAGCAACGACATCGGCGACGGTCCGGTAGGGCGCCGCGGGCTGGATCGCCAGGCAATGCGGCACCTGCATCGCCATGCCGATCGGTGCGAAATCCTTCGCCGCGTCATAGGGCAGGCGCGCCTGTACCACCGGGTTGACGGATAGCGGCCCGTTCGATCCGATCAGCAGCGTGTAGCCATCGGGCCGCGCGCGGGCGACGGCCTCCGCGCCGATGCTGCCGCCGGCACCGGGGCGGTTTTCCACCACCACTGGCTGGCCGAGTTTCTCCTGCAGGCGCGGCTGGAGCGTGCGGCCGATGATGTCGGCATTGCCGCCGGCGGCGAAGGGAACCATGACGCGGATCGGGCGATCGGGCCAGCCCGCCTGCGCGCGCGCCTGGCCGGCGGCGAGAACTGCGGCACCTGCGGCCAGCGCCTGGCGGCGACTGAGCATCGGATCGTTCCTTCGGCATTGCTTGGACGGGACCAGGTATCGCACGCCAGCGGACGCCGTCAAAGCAGCCGAACCGGCACCGCCACGCTGCCCTGCATCAACCGTCGCGCGGAACGAAACACCACGGCGCTGTCCGCCACCCAGCCGGCGCCGGCGCGCCGCACCTGCGCACCCACCGACAGGATGCCCGAGGGGTTGACGACCCGAAGCTCGTCGTCCCGGGGCGCAGCGGCCAGGGCATGCGGCAGCGATCCTTCGATCCGGCATGCGACGCCGAGCGCCATCCCGCCGGTCAGCGGCACGGCGCGGTGCGCGCGTTCCATCGAGATCGTGCGCACCGCGACTTCATGCGTCCCGGCGGCGATGATCCTGCCATCAAGCGCGCGATACTCGGCGGGCGCCGCGACGAACGCGACCTTGGGGATGGCGAGTGGCGCGGCCTCGGGCGTGGCGCACAGGCCCATGCGGACTGCGGCGACACGTCGCAGCGCGTCCAGCAGCGCCATGATGGCTGGTCGGGCCTCGATGGCATCGGGGCTTTCCATGCCGGTCAGGCCGAGTTCGGCGGCGTCGAGGAACACGCAGGCGTTGGCGGAGTCGATCATGGTGGCGCGGTATGGGCGGCCGTCATGCTCCAGCACGTCGGTCGCATTGCCGGTCGGCAGCAACGACCCCGTCGCGCCGCCGCCGGGGGACAGGAAATCCAGCCGGATGCGCGCGCCGGTGCCGGACACGCCGGCCATGGCGAAATCGCCCTCGGTCGCCGCCCGCCTGCCGCGCACCAGGAAGCGCGCATGGATGATGCCCTTCGTGTTGACCTGGTGGATGCGCACCAGCGCGTCCCCATCGCTCGCGCGTACCAGCCCCTCATCCACCGCGAAGGGGCCGACGGCGGAGGACAGGTTGCCGCAATTGCGCGACCAATCCACCGACGGCCGATCCACCGCGACCCGGGCGAAGGTGCAGTCCACATCGGCATCCGGGTGTGTCGGCGGCCCGATGATCGCAGCCTTGGACAGGGACGATGTCCCGCCCCCCATGCCATCGAGCTGCCGCCCATGGGGATCCGGGCTGCCCAATACGGACAGGAAGATCGCATCCTGCCTGGCCCGGTCGGACGGCAGGTCCTTGGCGCGGAAGAACACGCCCTTGGACGAACCGCCCCGGAGGAAGACGGCGGGAATCAAGGCCTGGTCCATGTGACGTTTCCCCGATGCGGCGCTATGCTGTCGCCGTATTGCCAGCCGGGAGGGATGCCCATGCTCGATCGATCCGCCAAGGGCGTTTTCGTCATTGCCCCCACGCCATTCCTGCCGGACGGGTCGCTCGACCTGGCCAGCACCGACAGGATGACCGACGCGTTCATTGCCGCCGGGGCGGCGGGGATGACGATCCTCGGCGTGATGGGCGAAGCCCCGAAGCTGACCGAGACGGAAAGCCTGACCTTCGTCGATCGGGTGTTGAAGCGCGTGGCGGGGCGGGTGCCGGTCGTGGTGGGTGCGTCCGCCCCCGGCTTCGCGCAGATGAAGGCGATCGCGCGCGGATCGATGGACCTCGGCGCGGCCGGGATCATGGTCTCGCCGACGCCGGGGCTGAAGGGCGATGAGGCCGTCGTGTCCTATATCGCCCAGGCGGTGGACGTGGTGGATGCGCCCTTCGTGCTGCAGGATTATCCGCAGCTGACGGGCATCACCATGACGGCGGCGATGATCGCGCGCATGGCACAGGACCCGCGCGTGGTGATGCTGAAGGCCGAGGACTGGCCGGGCTTGGACAAGCTGACGGCGGTGCGGAAGCTCGAAGCCGAGGGCAAGATGCCGCGCGTGTCCATCCTGGGCGGCGTCGGTGGACAGTTCCTGCCGGAGGAGTTGGCGCGCGGCGCGGATGGAATCATGACCGGCTACGCCTATCCCGAGATGCTGGTGAAGGTCTGCGCGCTAATGGGGGCCGGCAAGCGTGACGCGGCGCAGGATCTGTTCGATACGCATCTGCCGCTGATCCGCACGGAGGTCCAACCGGGCCTCGGCCTCGCCATCCGCAAGTATGTGCTGAAGAAGCGCGGCATCATCGCGCACGACACGCTGCGTGCGCCGGGGCCGAAGATGTCGAAGGAGACAGCAGGCGAAGTGGACTACCTGATGGGGCGGCTGGAGCGGGCGGAGGCGCGGCTTGCCGCATAGCGGCAGGTCGCCGCTGTCATGACGCCGGCTGGGCTGCATGAGGCGCTTCTGATCGGGTCCTGGAATCTGCGCTCCTGGGACCGCCAGATCGTCGCGACCGGGCAGGCCGGGCCGGCGCGTGGCCCGGCACGGCGTGGCTCGCTTGTGTACCTGCCGGGCGGCCGCATGATCACCCTGATCATCCAGCGAGACCGGCCATTGCCGGCGGCGATGCCGCCAACGACCGAGGAGAAGGCCGCGCTCTACGACGGCATGCTTGCCTATTCCGGCAGGTGGCGGCTCGATGGCGATGTCGTCGTCCACCGCATCGAGACTGCGTGGAACGGGGTCTGGAGCGGCTCTGAACAACGACGCCACGCCGTTCTCGAAGGCAGCATGCTGACGTTGCGCACGCCGGCATTTATTGAACCGCTGACCGGCCAGGAAGCCGTCCACACGCTCGTATTCCAGCGCGACGGCTGACCTGCGGGAACGCCGGGAGGCCTATGTCGTTCGGCCGAGCACGCGGCGGATCGAGAAGGACGACTGGATGCGCGCGACCCCCGGCAGCCGCGACAGCTGCTCCTTGTGGATGCGCTCGTAATCCGGCGCATCCCGCGCCTCCACGCGCAGCAGGTAGTCCGACATTCCCGTCATCAGGTAGCACTCGCGCACCTCCGGCAGGCGGCGCACGGCGCCCTCGAACCGTGACAAATGTTCCTCCGTCTGCCGGTCCAGCGTGATCTGCACGATCACCGTCACCGTCTCTCGCGCCTCGGGTTCGTCGATGATGGCGGTGTAGCCGCGGATCACGCCGCTGCGTTCCAGCAGCCGCAGCCGCCGCAGGCAGGCGGATTGGGACAGACCCACCGCCTCGGCCAGGGCGGCATTGGTCATCCGCCCATCCTGGCGGAGGGAGCGGAGGATCCGCAGGTCAGCATCATCGAGGCTTGGCATGATCTGCGACGGTTTCGCAGAATCTGCGACCAAGAGCCAGCCATATGGCATAATCCGCGCCGTTTCCGCAGCACCTGCGACACCGATCCGTCACACCATTGCCGCATCGAAGCATTCATCCGGCAGAGGGTGTCCCCATGCGCGTCATCGTCCTTGGCAGCGGCGTCGTCGGCGTCACCAGCGCCTGGTACCTGGCCCGCGCGGGGCATGAGGTAACGGTGCTCGAACGCCAGACCGCGGCGGGGATGGAGACCTCCTTCGCCAATGCCGGGCAGCTCTCCTACGGCTATTCCGCCCCCTGGGCCGGCCCGGGCATCCCGGTGAAGGCGCTGAAGTGGATGATGATGCGCCATCGCCCGCTGGTGATGTGGCCGCGTGCGGATCGCCGTCTCTACACCTGGCTCGCGCAGATGCTGGCGAATTGCACTGAGGCCGCCTACCGCATCAACAAGACGCGCATGGTGCGGCTGGCCGAATACTCCCGCGATTGCCTGGGCGACCTGCGGCGGGAGACGGGCATCGCCTATGACGGGCGCTCCATGGGCACGCTGCAGCTGTTCCGCACGCAGAAGCAGCTCGACCATGTCGGCGACGACACCGCCGTGCTCGACACCTTCAAGGTGCCTTATGAGGTGCTGGACCCCACCGCCTGCATGGCGGCCGAACCTGCGCTGAAGCATGTCGCCGGCAAGTTCGTCGGCGGCCTGCGCCTGCCGGGCGACGAGACCGGCGACGCCCACATCTTTACCCAGCGCCTGGCCGCCATGGCCGAGGCGAGCGGCGTGAAGTTCCGCTACGGTGTGACGATCCGTGGGCTGAACACCGAGGGCGATCGCATCACCGGCGTGGTCACCGATAGCGGCGTCGAGACGGCCGACAGCTACGTCATCGCGCTTGGCAGTTTCACGCCGGAGCTGCTTGCACCGCTCGGCGTGCGCGTGCCGGTCTATCCGGTGAAGGGCTACTCCCTGACCATCCCCATCAAGGAGGAAGCGGGCGCGCCGGTTTCCACCGTGATGGACGAGACCTACAAGGTCGCCATCACGCGCCTCGGCGACCGCATCCGCGTGGGCGGCACGGCGGAACTCGCCGGCTTCTCCCTGCAACTGCGCAAGCCGCGGCGGGAGACGCTGGAGCATTCCGTCACCGACCTTTTCCCGAAGGGCGGCGATGTGGCTGAGGCGTCCTTCTGGACCGGCCTGCGGCCGATGACGCCGGACGGCACGCCGGTCGTCGGGCCGACGCGGTTCCGCAACATGCATCTGAACACCGGGCACGGCACGCTGGGCTGGACCATGGCCTGCGGGTCCGGCCGGGTGCTGGCGGATCTGGTCACCGGCAGGAAGCCGGAGATCGAGACGGCGGACCTGTCGCTGGAGCGCTACGCGGCGGCGTGACTTGGGGACGGCGCGGCGCCCTTTGGGCGCTGAAATTGCGCGAGGCCCGTGGTAGGACCGGAAGGGGCTTTGCCCCCTCCGGATCACCCCCACCAAAGGCTTAAGGCCTTTGGAAACCTTGACCTGGTACCGGGGATCGTGGGTGTTCATGGCGTGCGACGGATGCGCGCTCCCCGACGTTCAGAATGCCTTCCGGCCGCCATGCCCGGAACACGCCTCTCCGCGGTGGAGCCCCATACGGGCACAGAACCAAGTCTCGGCGGTCCAGGGTGCCCTGGCACCCTGGCGGGGTGAGGTTTGGAGAGGGGCAGAGCCCCTCTCCAACTGTCAGCGCAGTCCCTGTCACGCGGCGGCCGGCGGCCTCCGCTCGACCGCAAGGTCCAACTCGCGATCCGCCGGATCCACCTTCGCCTCCAGCGCATCCAGTGTCGTGGTGAAGGCCGCCCGCAACGCCGCCTTGCGTTCGGCCGGCAACCAACATGCATCAACGCCGGCCAGGCTCAGCTTCCGCGCCTCCGCCACGCCCCAGCCCGCATGGTTGAACACCACGCGCCAGCCATGCCCGATGGTGGTCGCGAACATGGTCGGATCGTCGGTGCCGAGCACGATGTTCAGCCCGGCTTCCCCCATGCGCCTGATGCGCTCCAGGCGCGGGATGCGGTTCGGCAGGATGGAGGACCAGCAGGCCATGGTAAATGGCGTGCCATCCTCGACCATGCGGGTGACGAGATCCGGGTCGGCCAGCATGTTGTAGCCATGATCCAGCCGGTCGCAGCCCAGCGCATGGCGGCAGTTGATGACGTGGCTGGGCGGGCCTTCGGAGAGCGTCTGGTTGTCTTCGCAGACATGAGCAGTGCGGAACAGCCCCATGCGGCCGGCGCGGCGCCAGGCCTCCAGCCAGACCAGCGGCGGCCCGCCGCGTTCGGCGCCGTCCAGGCCTACGCCGACGACGCGCGGATGCGGATGGGCCTGCATCCAGGCCAGCATCTCCAGCGCCTCGGAGGGCACGCAGACGCTGCGGTCGATGCAGGCGATCATCAGGGAGGAGACGCCGAAATCGCGTTCGGCGCGTTCCAGCCCGGCGGCGAGACCTTCGACCATCAGCGGATAGGTCGCGCCGTTCGGCGCGTAGTAGTGCGGGTTGAAGAAGATCTCGACATGCCGCGCATTGCCGTGGCGATGCATGTCCTCGATGCATTCATAGGCGGCGCGCTCGAAATCCTCGCGCCGCTTCACCGCCAGCGCGCCGAGGCGCAGCACTTCCAGGAAGCCGTAGAAATCCTTCCACTGATAGAGCGTCTCGGCCGGGCGCGGCAGCGTCACGCCGTTCGCGGTGGCGATCTCGTGCAGCGTCGTCGCGCGCATCGCGCCGGCGATGTGGCAATGCAGCTCGACCTTCGGCACGGCATCGAGGAAATCCGACCAGGACAACATCGCCTCAGCCCCCCCGCCGGATGTTCCACAGGAACATCGCCGGGCCGACCGGCACATCGGCCAGTTCGGCGCGCCAGGCCGACGGTGCGACGAACTGGCCGAGCGGCATGTAGAAGCCGGCTTCGGCCGCGGCGCGGTGCACCTGCTCGGCGGCCGCCTTGCGGGCGGGTTCGTCGGCAGCGGCGGCAAAGGCAGCGCGCCCGGCCTCCACCGAATCCAAAGCCGGCCAGCCGACGAAGCCCCGCGCACCGGCGCCATTGAGATAGGCGTTCTGCAGCGGCGTCTGCATGTCGGGCACGGTGTTGGTCGTATGGAAGATGTGCCAGCCCTCCGGCCGCGCGCGGCGGCCGAAGAAGGTGTTGAGGTCCATCGTCATCAGATCGACCTTGAAGCCGAGCCGCGTCAGCAGGTCCTGTGACACCAGGCCCAGTGCCGCGATGCCCGGCGCATCGGCCGGATGCAGGATTCCGATGGGCTTCGACAAATCGGCGCCTGAATCGAGCACCGCCCGTCGCGCGGCCTCGAAATCCGTCGCCGCGGGCATGCCCGCGCTGGTCTCATAGGGCGTGCCGCAGCCATACATGCTGCGGCACTCGCGCGCGAAATCAGGCCGACCGGACACCGCCGCCATGTAGTCCGACTGCTGCACCGCCAGCATGACCGCGCGGCGCACTCGCACATCGTCGAACGGCGCCTGGGTGTGGTTGAAGCGCAGGATGCCCTGGTAGCCGAAGGGCGAGACCACCTGCACCTTCACCGCGCGGTTGCGCTCCAGCGCCGGCAGCACATCGGCGGGGACGCGTTCGAGGTAATCCACCTCCCCGGTGTTCAGCGCGCTGACCTGGGTGGAGACATCGGGCATGGCGATCAGCTCGATGCGTTCGAAGGTCGGGCGCTTGGCGCCGGATGCCCAGACCGAGGCCTCGCCGCGCGGCACATAGGCGGCGTTGCGCGCGAGAACGATACGTTCGCCGGGGCGGTATTCCCCGGCGACGAAGCGATAGGGGCCGGAGCCCATCGGCTCTGTCACCGGCCGCGCCGGCGGGGTTTCCGCCAATCGCTTCGGCATGATCATCGGCACCATCGCACCCGGCTTGGCCAGGGCCTCCAGCACCAGCCCGAAGGGGCGGGAGAGTTTCAGGCGGAAGGACCGCGCATCGACCGGCTCCAGTGATTCCGTCGCGGCGATCAGGAAGGCGCCGAGCGAATCCCTCGCACCCCAGCGGCGGATGCTGGCTGTGCAATCCTGGGCGGTGACCGGGCTGCCATCGTGGAAGGCCAGGCCCTCCCGTAGCGTGAAGGTCCAGTCGCTTCCATCCGCGCTGCGCGTCCAGCGTTCGACCATCTGGGGCGTTGGTTCCCAGCGGTCATTCACCGCGAACAGCGTGTCGTAGACAAGGTAGGCGAAGTCGCGCGTGGTGAAGCTGGTGGTGAAATGCGGATCGAAGATCGTGGTCAGGGTTTCCGGCACCACGCGCAGCGTCGCGGCGCGAGGGCCTTGTGCGCCGGCGGCATGCGGCAGCAGCGCAGGGGCGGCAAGGGCTGCGAGAAGGGAACGGCGGCGCATGGCAGGCCTCGCGACGGGTCAGGGATCGCCGCGATGGTCCTGCGTTTCACCGCGGCGTTCAAGCCGCGGCCCGCCGGGGCGGAAGCCGCCCCGGCCATCACGAATTCAGGCCGCGCGGATGCGGTCGAGGAAGCTGCCGATCTCGCCGCGCAGCCCGCTCGATTCGCTCGACATGCTGCGGATCGCGGCGACCATCACATCGGTGACCTCGTGCATCTGCCCGGCTGATTGCGTCACCTCGCCGATCTCCACCCGCATCGCATTGGTGCCAACCGCCGTGCGCTGGACGCTCTCGGCGATCTCGCGCGTCGCGTGTCCCTGCTGGTCGACCGCCGAGGCGATGTCGGCGGAGACGTCACTCATCTGCGCGATGCGGTGGCTGATGCCCTGGATCGCCGTCACTGCACCGGCCGTCGCCGCCTGGATCTCGGCGATCTGGCGGGAGATGTTCTCGGTCGCCTGGGTGGTCTGGCTGGCCAGGCTCTTCACCTCCGAGGCGACAACCGCGAAGCCCTTGCCGGCCTCCCCGGCGCGGGCTGCCTCGATCGTCGCGTTCAGCGCCAACAGGTTGGTCTGCGCCGCGATGTCGGTGATCAACTGCACCACCTGGCCGATCTCCTGCGCGGCCGCCGCCAGGCTCTGGACCGATGTGTCGGCGGCCTGCGCCTCTCGCACGGCCTCCTGCGCCATGCCGCTGGCATTCTGCACGCGCCGCGTGATCTCGACCACCGAGGCGCTGAGCTCCTCGGTCGCCGCCGCGACGGTCTGCACCTCGGAGGAGGATTGGTCGGCCGTCGCCGCGACCGAGCCGGCGCGCGTGCCGGTCGTCTCGCTGGCCGCGGCAACGGTATCGGCGGCGCGCGTCATCGCCTCGGTTGCCTCCGTCAGCCGGCGCAGCGCGACCTGCGCGACGCTATCGAAGCCGCTCACCTCGGCATCGATGCGCGCGGCGCGCTCGGCCTTGGCGCGTTCCTCGGCCTCGCGCGCATGCTCGGCCGCCTGGCTGCGCAGCCCGGCTTCCTTGAAGGTTTCCAGCGCCTGGGCCAGTTCGCCCACCTCGTCATGCCGGCCAAGATGCGGCACGGCGACATCGAGACGGCCGGCGGCAACGGTGGTCATCGCCGCGGTGATCTCGGTCAGCGCGCCGAGCACCTTGCGGCGGAACAGCCACGCGCCGATGCCGAGCGCGGCAAGGAACACGCCGAGGGCGGCGGCCACCATGATCAGTTCACGCCATGCATTGGCGAGCGCGGCCTCGGCACCGACCCGCAGTTCGGCCACGGCGACGTCGCGCAGTTCGGCGACGCCACGGAAGCCGTCGATCACGCCGTTCCAGCCCGCCTCGTCGATCACGGGCACGCCCTGTCGGGCCTCATCCACCGTGCGGTCGGTCAGCCGCTTGTTGGGGGCGACGACACGTTCCATCACCCCGTCGTAGCTGCGCTTCAGCGCGGGGAAGGCTTCGTCGTTCTCCATCCGCGACCGCATTTCGGAGGTCAGTGCGTCAAAGCGGCCAAAGGCGGTGTCGATGCGCCGCAGCTCCTGTGGTGTCGCGGCGCGCCGGGCGCGCACGGGCGGGCCGGCCGGCACCAGGAAGCCCGAGATCGCCTCCCGCATGTCGACCGTCAGCCGGGCCATGGAGGCCGCGGTGAGCAGCCCGCTGTCGAGCCGGCCGATCTGCTGCTCGATCGTGGGAATGAGGCGGGTGAACTGCGTCTGCGCTGCCAGGCTGCGGTTCGAGAGGTCGGGCTGCAGGGCCATGCGCTGGTCGCGGTTCTGGCTTCGGCTCGCCTCGGCATCGCGGCGGATGGCGGCCAGGCTGGTCTGCAATTCATTGAGGGCGGCGCCGACGCTGCGCGGCAGCCGCGGGCCGGCCTGCTCGATCGCGCGGCGGGCCTCGACAAGCTGGGCGTCGACCGCCGCGCGCGTCTCCTGGAAGGCGGCTCGCGTCGCGGCTTCCTGCGCGACGTCAGCGGTGACGAAGCGCGTCAGGGCGGCACGATCCTCGGCGATCAGGATGGGCAGCCGGGTGATGCTGCCGAAGGCCGCGCTGGTCGCCACGGCCTCATCCGCCCGATCGACGGCCTGGATGCCGGACCTCAGCAGCAATCCGCCGGCCACCAGCGTGATCACGGCGATGCCGCCGAGCGCTGTCGTCGCTATGGTTCGAATGCGCACTCGCTCAAGCTCCTGCCGCGGCGCCCGGCTCGTTGCGGGCATGGGGACGGGGCGGCCGACCCGCACCCGGCGGCATCATGCCGCGCAGCCGTTAATGGAGCGTGCGCGCGGAACCGCACCGGTCGATGCCCGTTCCGCCGGGGGTTGGTGCTGCGGCCGATCCGCGCCACGCTGCGCCATCCGCAATGGGAGACAACGCCATGCCCAAGATCGCCATCCACGTCGAATTCCGCCCGCATCCCGGCAGCCACGCCGCCTTCGACGCGCTGATCCGCGAGCACGCCCGCCTGACGCAGCAGGAAGAAGCGGGCTGCGAGCGCTTCGAGGTGCTGCAGCCGCTCAACGCCGATGGCAGCAAGGACGAGAGCCGCATCATGCTGGTAGAGGTCTATACCGACCGCGCGGCGGTGAAGACGCATACGCAGAACCCGCGGATGCCGCTGGTGCGCGAGGCCTACGCGCCACTGATCGCCGAACGCATCCTGACGATGTGCGAGTTGTAGCGCGCGGCCCCGGGCCGGGGCGTCAGTCGAGTACCCGGCCCTCGCGGTCCAGCCGGTCGAAATAGGCGACGACGCGTTCCATCATGCCGACGATGTCGCGCTGGTCCTTCTCGCGCGGCGCAGCGGCGGCAGCGATGGCGCGCAGTTCCGGCCGGATGTCGACGCCGGCGGCGCGCAGGCCGAAGGCCGCCGCGAAGACGCCGGTCGTGAGAGTGTGGGTGCGGTCGTAGAGCAGCGCCAGGCTGTTGGGATCGGCCGGGTCGATCGCCTCCGCCATGGCGACGATGCCGGCGGCGCGCCGGCGCACGGCGTCGCCGAGGGCCGCCGGCGCCGGGCGCATCTCCCCCACCAGGTACATCGCGTCGCGCGCGGTGTCGGCATCGTCCGAGGCGATCCGCGCCTCCATCAGCGGCACGAAATCCGGGCGGTCCCGCACGGCGGCGAGGGCGCGGGCGCGGATTTCCAACGGCACCGCGACGCCGGTGAAAGCGAGCCAGGCTTCGGTCGGCGCGTCCGGCCCCGGCAGCGGAGCGGGGCCGGCAGGGGCGGGCACGTCATCGGGCGGCGGTGGCGGTGGGCGCAAGACGACGCGGGAGCGCACTTCGTAGGTGACGCCCTCGGCCGTCGCGTCGCCGGACGACGAATCGGGTTGGCGCCAACCGGTCCAGGGCCCGTCGGCGGTGGCCGGGCGGGCAGGGACCTCGCTGGTAAAGAAGCGGGTGGTGCCGCCGGACAGCATCACGCCGATCACCCGGTCGCCGACGCTGATATGGATCGGCACCGAGCCGGGGATGATCCAGCGGCCATCTTCGAGCCGGGCTTCCTCGATGAGCAGCGGGCCGGTACGCCCGCTTCGCTGCGCGCCGGAATGCAGCGAGACGTAGGTGTATACGCTTCCGTCCACCACCGGCTGCGGCGTGCCGGCCGGCAGGCGGATCTGGATGGCGAGGTCGATCGGCTGGCCGCCGACCAGCGGTGGCACTTCCCGCGAGAGCCAGGCGAGGCCGCCCAGCAGCGTGATGATGCCGAGCACCCCGCCCAGGCCGATGCCGAAGCCGCGCAGCGCGCCATCCAGGCCCGGTCCGCCGGTCACCCGGCACAGCACCATGCCGATGATGGTGCCGCCGATGAAGCCGAGCAGGATCATGAAGGCGACGAAGATGCCCGAGCCGCCTTCGCGGGCCGAGATGCGCAGCCAGGGCACCGCCGCATCGGCGACGACGCCTCCGTAGACCCCGGCGATAAGGCCGATCAGCAGGCCGAGCAGGATGGTGGGCATCCAGGGCATGGGGCGTGGTCCGTCAGTCTTCGCGTTCGATGCGCGACATGCCGTGACGATGGCGGCAGATGTCCAGGATTCGTTTCACCACGGCTTCGCGTTCGTCGGGCGCGATCGGCACCCAGCCCGCCCCATCCGGCAGGGTCCAGCCGTTCAGCGTGCGCGGCAGCAGGCGCGGCGGGTCGCCGAAGGTGCAGATGACGGTCGCGGTGCGCCCGCCCTCGCGATAGGTCAGCATCTCGCCACGGTAGTCGAATGCGATCGCATTGTCGGGTGGTGGCGGGGCCGGCCGGGCGACAGGTTGCCGGGCGGCGCGGATCGCATCCATGTCGGCGGGTGGGGGCGGCGGGCCGGGCGGTTCCAGCACGAAGAAATGCCGCTGCGCGTCGGTCCATTCGCCCGACAGCAGCGCGCTGTCGCGGGCGCGGAAGGACAGTTCCGCATCATCGGCGCGCGGCCGGGTCGTTACCGGCCGCGCCAGCATCACGCAGGCCCCGATCGGCGGCGCGGGGAAGCTGTGGCTGACCTCAACGACGGCATTGCCGGTGGTGAGTTCGGCCTCGACCAGGCGGCGCAGGCTGGCCGGGAAGCGGTCCAGTTTGCGCTGCCAGCCGGCGTTCAGCGGGCGCGCACCAGCAGCCGCCTTGCGCGTTCCACCACGGGCAGGTCGATCATCTGGCCTTCGAAGGCGACCGCGCCTTTGCCCTCGGCGAGGGCTTCGTCGAAGGCCGCGATCAGGCGACGGGCGCGTTCCACCTCGGCGGGGGAGGGCCCGTATTCCTCGTTGATGATTGGCACCTGGGCGGGGTGGATGCAGGCCTGGCAGGCGAAGCCCAGCGCCCGCGACCGGCGCAGGGAGGTGCGATACGCCGCAAGGTCCGAGAAATCCGCGAAGGGCCCGACCGAACCCAGCGGCTGGATGCGCGCCGCCCGCGCCGCCGCCACCACCATCATGGCGTAGACGTAGAGCATGTCGCCGCTCGGCACGGCCTCCAGCTCGGTGGACAGGTCCTCCGCACCGATGCCGAGGGCGACGACGCGAGGATCGGCGGCGGCGATCGCGCCCAGCAATGGCAGCGCGTCGGGCGTCTCGACGATCGCGGCAAAGCGTGTGTGGCCGACCGGCATGCCCAGCGCCGCCTCGCGCGCCGTGACGACTTCCGAGAGCAGGCGGATATGCTCCGGCCCCATCACCTTCGGCAGCATCAACGTGCCGACGGCGGGCATCACCGCCGCAGCGATATCCGGCACGGCGAGGTCGAGCGCGCGGTTGATGCGCACCGCGACCTCCGCCCCCGCCTGCCCGACGCTGGCCGCCGCCGAGGGCAGCGCGGCGCGGGCGGCGGGCTTGTCGCCGGGCGGGATGGAATCCTCCAGGTCGAGGATCACCACATCGGCCCCGCGGGTATGCGCCTTGGCGATGAATTTCTCGCCGGTGGCAGGGACGAACATCAGCGACCGCCAGGTCGCCGGCGACGGGCGCGTCATGCGAAGGAAGCCTCCAGCTTCGCGCAGAGATACCCGTCCTTGTCGGCCGCCCAGCACTCGACCTTGCCATCGGCCGGTGCGGCGCCGCACAGCGTCACGGTATCGCCCACCCACAGCGGCCGCGCGAGCCGCGCGGTGAAGCTGGTGATACGTCCCGGCGCATGCTTCAACGCGGCATCGAGCATCAACTGCATGGTCAGGCCGCCATTCTGCACGGTGGCCGGGTAGCCTTCCTCATCGCGCGCATAGTCCGCGTCGTAATGGATGCGGTGCGCGTTCCAGGTCACCGAGGAATAGCGGAACACCAGCGGGGAGGAGAGCAGCTTCGTCTCGGACCACGCGGCATTGTCCGGGGCTGCGACCGGCGGTGTGGCAGCAGTCGGCTGGCCGGGCGGCGGCGCCTCGCGATACATCGCGTCGAACTCGTCCACCGCGACGGTGCGGCCCTCACATTCGATGACATGGCGCATGGTCAGGATCGCCATGCGCCCGGTGCGCCCGATCTTGGGCAGCACCTGCGCGACGATGGCGCGCTTGATCGCCGGCGTGCCGATGCGCAGCGCCTCGTTGATCGTCACGCGACGGCCGGCGCCCATGCGGCGCGGCAGCGGGATCGGCGGCAGGAACACGCCCTTGTTGGGGTGGCCGTCCGGCCCGATGTCGGACTGTTTCGCGATGTCGGGGAAGAACATGGTGAACCAGTGCGGCGGCAACGCGTCGCCCTGCTTCAGGCTGGCTGGGTCGATATCCAACATGCCCGCGATGCGCCGCGCGGAGGACAGGCCGATCTCGTCCTCCACGATGCGCTCGCGGCCCACCCAGTTCTGCAGGCCGGCGATCGCGGTCTCGAATTCAGCGTCGGTTGTCATCAGTTCATCGTGTCCCAGCAGAGGCGCGCAAGGCGGCCGGCCGTCATGTAGCTCGCCGCGAAGCCAGGCATGCCGTCCGGCATGGTGAGCGGCACCTGGTCGGTATAGACGGTGATGACGAAGCGCGGCTTGCCATCCTTGTAGACGACGCCGGCATCCATCCGCCCGCGCGGCCCGCGGCCCGTCTTGTTCGCGACCTTGGTGCCTTCCGGCAGCAGGCAGGGGATCAGGTTGCGCAGACGCTGCCAGGACAGGATATCGAGCGCGAGGCTGCAGAGTTCCGGCGTCGAACCCAGCGCCGTTGCGGCGGCGGCGTTCGCAGCACCGGCAACCATGCGGTCCAGCAGCAGCCCTTGATCCAGTGCAGTGGTCGTCGCCAGCGCGTCGCGCGCCACGTCCCAGGGCAGGCCCGGCGGCGGGAAGTTGGCGCGATGCGTCGTGCCGGTCATGCCGATGCCCTGGCACCAGGCGTTGAGTTCATCGCGGTCCAGCCGTTCCAGCACCATCTGCGTGGAGACGTTGTCGCTGGTGATGATCATGTTCACGAAGGCGTCGCGCAGCGGGATCACGCAGCCCGGCGTCATATACTGGTAGGTGCCGCTGGCGACGCCTTCCTGCAGCCGCGCCTCGATGGTGCAGGGGTCGTCCAGCCGCAGCTTGCCCTCATGCACCTTGGACAGCGCATGCATCAGGATCGAGGTCTTGCGCGTGCTGGCGGATGGCATGACGACATCGCCGCCGCGATCGGCCTCCCACCCCGTGGCGAGGTCCTTCACGTACCAGGTCGTGTCGAAAGGTTGCGCGTCGCAGATCGCGTTTAGCCGCGCGGCGAGGTCTTGCATGGGTGGTTCCTCCGGATGGCCGGAAGGCTAGCCCCGCTTCCGCCACGTGGCCAGGGCGCGGCCGGCGCGATACCCTGCGCGCAAGCAAGCGGAGGAAGCCCCATGCGGACGGATATCAAGCGCGTCGCGGTGATCGGCGCGGGAACGATCGGGGCGTCCTGGGCGGCGTATTTCCTCAGCCGAGGCCTTCCCGTGACGGCCAGCGACCCGTCGCCCGGCGCGCCCGACCTGGTCCGCCGGATGATCGACAATGCCTGGCCGATCCTGATGCGCCTGGGCGGCAGGCCGGATGCCGACCCTGCGGCCTGGACCTTCCACGCCGATCCGGTCGCCGCGCTGGCGGGTGCCGATTTCGTGCAGGAAAGCGCACCGGAACGCATCGAGATCAAGCAGGAGCTGCTGGCGCGCATCGACGCAGCGTTGCCGGCGGATGTGGTGATCGCGTCATCGACCTCGGGGCTGCTGGCCTCCCGCCTGTCGGAGCGCTGCGCGCATCCCGAACGGGTGGTGATCGGCCACCCCTTCAATCCGCCGCATCTGATCCCGCTGGTCGAGGTGGTGGGCGGCGCCAAGGGCAGCCCGGAGGCCGTCGCGGCGGCGATGGGCTTCTACCGCGCCATCGGCAAGCACCCGATCGAGATCCGCAAGGAGGTGCCGGGCCACCTGGCGAACCGCCTGCAGGCGGCGCTGTGGCGCGAAGCGGTGCATCTGGTCGCCGAAGGTGTCGCGAGTGTCGCCGATGTCGATGCCGCGATCAGCGAGGGCCCCGGCCTGCGCTGGGCGCTGATGGGGCCGCACACCACCTTCCACCTGGCAGGCGGAGAGGGCGGCATGGAAAACTTCCTGAAGCATCTGATGCCGGCGGTGACATCCTGGTGGCCGGATCTCGGTGACCCCAAGGTGGGTGCCGCCCTGCAGCAGATACTGGTGGACGGCGTGGCCGAGGGCACCGGCGGGGCGAGCACGACCGAACTGGCGCGCCGCCGCGACGAAGCCCTGGTGCGGATCCTGGAGGCGCGTGCCGCGTCTCAGCAGGCGCGCACGTAGTATCCGTCGTCGTCATGATAGGCGACGGCGCTGTAGCCGCGGCGCCGCGCCTCGGCGGCGACCTCATTGGCGCGGCGCATGGTCACGAAGGGGCCCGCCACCTGACAGCCGGCCTGGGCGGGCAGGACGAGGGAGACAGTCCTGACCTGCGCCGCATGGATGGCCGCGGCGGATGGCATGACGGCGAGCATGGCCATCAGGGCGGCGCTCGCGAACGGGGCGGGAAGCGATCGGGCATGGGGCATGCTGACCTCCGTGCGGCGTCGGGTCGCGCATCACGACTGCCAGCAGCCGCTCGCGGAACTATGCCGCCATCAAGTAGGATGCACGCCGGCGCAGCGGCTGTCCGTGAAACGGATCACAGCGCGTGCGTGCGGCTCAATCGCCGCGCAGCACGCCCGTCACCGCCCGGCCGCCGTAATACCGCATCGCGCCGGGATGCCATGGCAGCACGGTGTTGTGGATGAAGTTCGCCGGCACAGTCGCCGCGGCGGCGGGGTGGGCCTCCATCATCTCGGCGTGGTTGTCGAACACCGCGCGGACGATCTCGAAGGCAAGCGTCGGCGGCAGGGTGCGGTGCGCGACCGCCAGGTTGTAGAGCCCGACGGTTTCATACGGCGTCAGCAGGGACGGGTAGGTGCCCGCCGGTATCCGCGTCGCGCCAAGCTCGGGCGCGACCAGCCGCAGCCGGGTGACCTGTTCGCGCGACAGCGGCAGGTAGCGGATGGCGCGCCGCGCCTCCAGCGCCGCGATGGCCGGGAAGGGCGCGCCAGCGGCCACCGCGATGGCGTCGAACTCGCCGGCTGCGAAGCGCGTGGCGAGGTCCTCCCAACTGCCGAAGGCCGGCCGGATCTCAGCGCCAAGTGCGGCGAGCAGACGCGGTTCATAGACCGCACCCGTGCCGCCCTCCGGCCCGACCGCGACGAGGCGTCCGGTCAGCTCCGCGAAGGTCCGGATCGGTGAATCCCGCCGCAGCACGAAGTGGAAGGGCGTGTCGTACATGGCGAACAGCGCCTGCGCCGCGGTGTTGCGGGCTTCCAGCGCCGCACCCGTGGTGACGAAGGCGAGCTGCGCCGCCCCGCCATCGAGCAGGCGCAGATTCTCCGCCGGCCCACTCGACTCGCGGATCGACACGGCGATGCCGAGTTCGCGCGTCAGCACGCGGGCGAGCCCGAGGCCATAGGCATGGTAGGTGCCGCCAGGGGAAGCAGTGGCGATGCTGATCGCACCGGGCCAGTCGGGTTCGGCCGCACGCGCGGCGCGGCGCACCGGCAGCGCCGCGCCAGCCAGTGCGGCGAGGACAGCCCGGCGGGGCGTCATCCCGCCTGTCTTTCCTCGGCGACGACAAGCACCTCCTCGGGGGTGTCGGCTTCTGCCTCGGTCTCGCCGGCCAGCACGCGGTGCATCCGCGCGACGTCCAGCGCGCCTTCCCATTTCGCCACCACCACCGTCGCCACGCCGTTGCCGACCAGGTTGGTCAGCGCCCGCGCTTCCGACATGAAGCGATCGACGCCGAGGATCAGCGCGATGCTCGCCACCGGCACGGTGCCGAGCGAGGACAGCGTCGCCGCCAGCACGATGAATCCGGACCCGGTAACGCCGGCCGCGCCCTTGCTGGTCAGCAGCAGGATGCCGATCAGCCCGATCTCCTGCCCCAGGGACAGCGGGGTGTTGGTCGCCTGGGCGAGGAAGATCGCCGCCATGGTCAGGTAAATGCAGGTGCCGTCGAGGTTGAAGGAATAGCCGGTCGGGATCACCAACCCGACAACGGATTTCTCGCAGCCGATATTCTCCATCTTGGCCAGCATGCGCGGCAGCACCGTCTCGGACGAACTGGTGCCGAGCACGATCAGCAATTCCTCCTTGATATAGGCGATGAAGCGCAGGATGGAGAAGCCGCACAGCGCGCAGACGATGCCGAGCACGCCGAGCACGAACAGCAGGCAGGTGACGTAGAAGCCCGCCATCAGGGAACCGAGCTGCAGCAGCGTGCCGACGCCGTAGCGCCCGATGGTGAAGGCCATGGCGCCGAACGCGCCGAGCCAGGCCACCTTCATGATCATGCCGACGATCTTGAAGAACACATGCGCGATGGTGTCGATCAGGTGCAGCACGGGCTTGCCGTGCGATCCCAGCGCCTGCAGCGCGAAGGCGAACAGGATCGCCACCAGCAGGACCTGCAGGATCTCGCCTTCCGCGAAGGCGCCGACCACCGTGTTGGGAATGATATGCATCAGGAAGTCGACGGTGGATTGCTGCCCGGCGCGCGCGGTGTAGGTGGCGATGGCGCGGGTATCGAGCGCGGCCGGATCGACGTTCATCCCGGCGCCGGGCTTCCAGAGATTGACCACCACCAGGCCGATGATCAGGGCGACGGTGGTCATCACCTCGAAGTAGATCAGCGCCTTGATGCCGACGCGGCCGACCTTCTTCATGTCCTCCATGCTGGCGATGCCGTGCACCACGGTGCAGAAGATGATCGGCGCGATCAGCATCTTGATCAGCTTGATGAAGCCATCACCGAAGGGCTTCATCTCCACCGCGATGGCGGGCCAGAATTGGCCAAGCACCACGCCGACGAGGATCGCCGCCAGTACCTGCGCATAAAGATGTCGCCACCACGGGTGGTGCGCCGGTGGAGCAGATGCGGTGGCCGGGATTGCCATGCGTCGGTCACTCCTTGTCACCGCGGCGGCTCGCCGGGGTGTCACATCGGAGCGCAGGCCCGCCGGCGCGTCCCGGCGGCGTGTCGCATCTGCCGCGTCAGAGTCGGGCCATCGCTCCCGGACCGATCGCAGCACGGATCGGTCATGCGCTGGAAGCCGAAGTTTTGGGCATCCGCCAGGTCGTCCGACGCGCGGGGAGGCCGCCATTCATCTCGCAGTGCGGCAAGGTCCCTGAGCCACTGGCTGAGCGAGCCCCTTCATCCGGCCAGGCGCTACCGCCGCCCCCGCACCAGTCGCCCCGGCAGCGCGCCGGTCGCCTCCCCGTCGCGATAGGTCACCGACCCCGCCACCACCGTCGCGACATAGCCGCGTGCCCGTTGCAGCAGCCGTCGCCCACCGGCCGGCAGGTCCGCCACCATGCGCGGCGCATCGAGGCCAAGGGCCGCCAGGTCGAAGACGTTCACATCCGCCCGAAGGCCCGGCTTCAGTACGCCGCGATCCGACAGCCCCGCCGCCGCCGCGGTGTCCGAGGTCAGCCGCCGCACGATCTCGGGCAGGGCGAAGACCTGTTCCTTCGCGTCGCGTGCCCAATAGGCGAGCAGGAAGGTCGGGAATGACCCATCCGAGATGAAGCCAACATGCGCTCCGCCATCCGACAGCCCGGCGATGGCATTGGGATGGCGCAGGCATTCGGCGCTGGCGGACAGGGTGTAGTCCGCGAAATTGGTCAGCGGCGCAAAGATGAAGCCGGCCCCGTCATCGGCCGTCAGCAGGTCATAGGCGACCTCCTCCGGGCTGCACCCCTCGCGCCCCGCAATGGCGGCGATCGAGGCATCCTGCGGCGGCGCGTAGTCCGGCGGGTCGCCG
Organism: Roseomonas sp. CAU 1739; assembly: GCF_039839775.1. Taxonomy (NCBI): domain Bacteria; kingdom Pseudomonadati; phylum Pseudomonadota; class Alphaproteobacteria; order Acetobacterales; family Roseomonadaceae; genus Roseomonas; species Roseomonas sp. CAU 1739. Next base: position 440,286 of record NZ_JBDOQQ010000003.1, on the reverse strand, counting down.
AAGGGGAACATCCGCTCGAAGCCCAGCCGGGTGATCAGCGGAAAGTTCGACCCGGCGACGCGATCCTCCGACAGGATCGCTGCGCGCAGCGCCGGGTCGCGCATCGTCGCGGCCCGGGCGGGTGCGGGCAGATGCGCGACCGCCTTGTAGGATGCACAGCCCGAGAACGGGTTCTGGCTGCCCTGCAACCCCAGCAGGATGCCGATCGGCCGCGGCGGGAAAACCGGACGGATCGGCAGACCAGCGGCGGCGGCGGCATCGGACAGGCCGAGCAATTCCTTCCACGCCTCGGTCCGGTCATGCCGGGCGGTCAGCGAGAACACCGCCGGCTGGCCCGTTGCCTCGACGACGCGGCGCAGGATGGCGAATTCGGTCGCCGGGTCGGGCGTGTTCCAATCCGACACCATCTCCAGCATGCCGCCGCCACCGTCCCGCAGGCCGAGCGCGAGGCCGTGCAACTCCTCCTCCTGCGCGCGCAGCGTCGGCGACGGGTCGCCCTTCAGCGTCTTGTGGCTGATGGTCCGCGATGTCGAGACACCGAAGGCGCCGGCGCGCACCGCCTCGGCGGTCATCGCGCGCATCGCTGCGATATCGGCCTGGTTGGCGTTCTCCAGTGCCAGGCCGCGCTCGCCCATCACATGCACGCGCAGCGCGCCGTGCGGCAGCAGGGCGCAGATGTCGATGTCGCGCGCCTTGGCGTCCAGCGCGTCGAGGTATTCGGGAAAGGTCTCCCAGCGCCAGTCCAGCCCCTCATGCAGGATGGGGCCGGGAATGTCCTCCACGCCTTCCATCAGCTCGATCAGCTTGTCGCGGTCGGCCTCCCGGCATGGGGCGAAGCCGACGCCGCAATTGCCCATCACCGCCGTGGTCACGCCATGCCAGGCGGAGGGCGCAAGGTGGGAATCCCACACAGCCTGGCCGTCGTAATGGGTGTGGATGTCGACGAAGCCGGCGCTGACGATGCGGCCGCGGGCGTCGATCTCCTCGCGACCGGCCTCGGGCACGCGGCCGATGGCGGTGATGCGGCCGGCGTCGATGGCGATATCCGCCTCGAAGGCCGGCGCGCCGGTGCCATCGACCACCGTGCCGCCGCGGATCACCAGATCGGCCATGATGCTGTTCCCTATCCCTCTGGCGGGGAAGGCTAGGCTCCGCTGGCTTTCGGCTCAACCATGGGTCAGACCGCTTCAATCATAGGTGAAGCGTTCCTCGAGGATGCGCCGCGACGGCACGCCCAGCGCGGCAAGCCCGCCACGCACCTCCCGCATCATCGGCGGCGGGCCGCACAGCACGAAGACCCAGCCCTCCCGGGCAGCCCCTGCGCAACGCTGCGCGACAAGCGCGCGGTCGACCATGCCGCGCGCCCCGGACCAGCCGGATGGGGGCTCTTGCAGCACATGCTCGGTGGTCAGGTCGATCTCCTGCGCCATGGCATCCAGCTCGGCGCCCGCCAGGACCTGGCCCTGATGGCGATTGCCATACAGCAGCAGGAAGGGCCGCGGGTCCCGGCGCGCCCGCGCCGCCCGCAGGATCGACAGCAGCGGGGCGACGCCAACCCCGCCGCCGATAAGGCAGACCCCCGGCTCGCGCCGCCCGTCGATCGTCAGGTGCCCGTGCGGTCCATCGACGAAGGCGCGGGCGCCTGGGCGTAGCGCGCCGATGTCGTTGGTGAAGTCGCCGGCCTGCTTCACGAGGAAGGACAGCGACCCGTCGCCACCGGGAGCGGAGGCGATGGAGAAGGGATGCTCCCGCCGCGAAAGTGCCGGCCGGTCGAGCCGCAACCAGGCAAATTGTCCGGCCCTGAAGCGCAGACCTTCATGGCCGAGCGGTTCCAGCACCACCTCCCAGCAGCGTTCGGCGGCTGGTTGGACGGCGGCGACCCGCCAGGGGCGCCGGGCCAGGAGCAGCGGGCGAATGAGGTAGGTGGACGCCAGGGAGGCCCCCGCCAGCCCAGCCAGCACCGCCCAGCTCGCCGCCACCGCCGGCAATGCGCTGTAGCGCCCGCCCGTGAGCGCGTGGGCCAGACCCAGGCCCGCGACCAGCGCCGCACCCAGCCCATGCCCGAGCCGCCAGGCCTCATACCGCCAAGGCAGGGCGTCGCGGGCGATCGCCGTGATCGTCAGCACGCCGAGCCCGAGCCAGGCCAGCGCCCCGGTCGCCAGCATGACTGCACCGATCCCGAGCATTCCGGCCCGGGTCGGATCGCCCGGCCGGACGAATTGCGACGCATCGGGCAGGGTATAGAGGAAGGGGTGGACCAGCAGCCCCACGGTCAGGACCCGCGCCAGCAGTTGGTGCCAGCGCATCGTCCGGTCGATGCCGATCCGCCCGCTGATCATCCGGAACCGGCCCGACAGCAGGAATTCCGACAGCAGCGCCGCCGTCCCCGCCATGGCGAGGCCGCCGGCGAGTTCGTCCCGCCAGGGCCGCACAGGGCCGCCAAAGGCCCAGCCCAGGCCGAGCGGCGCGGCAATGGCCAGGGCCATGACCGTTATCAGCGCAATGGCAGGCATGGCATCCTTCCGGCCGCGTCTTCCCCCCGGGCCTGTAGCGCGGCATGCGGCCCGGCCGGCTTGACCTCGCGCAACCTTGCCCGTCCGTCGCGGCATGTTGGACCGCGGATTGCATCCAGTCGCGTATCCATGGGAAGCATCCCTTACTCCGGCCAGGCAGCACCATGTCCATTCACGTCGCCCTGACGCACCGCACCACCTATCGCTACGAGCGTCCCACCACCCTGGGGCCGCAGACGATCCGGCTGCGACCGGCCCCGCACAGCCGGACGCCGGTGATCTCCTATGCGCTTAAGGTCGAGCCGCAGCCCCACTTCCTGAACTGGCAGCAGGACCCGCAGGGCAATTTCCTGGCCCGAGTCGTGTTTCCGGAGCGGGTGACGCATTTCGACGTGACGGTGGACCTCGTCGCCGACATGGCGACGATCAACCCGTTCGACTTCTTCCTGGAACCCGAGGCCGAGAGCTGGCCCTTCGCCTATGACCCGGCGCTGGAACAGGAACTGGCCCCGTTCCGCCGCATCGACCCCTCGGGCGGGCCGCTGCTCGACGGGTTGCTGGCCGAGGTGCCGCGCACCGCGCCGAGCACCGTGGACATGCTGGTGGCCATCAACCAGATGGTCCAGTCGCGGATCGCCTATGTCGTGCGCATGGAGCCCGGTGTCTGGTCACCGGACAAGACGCTGGCGGAAGGCAAGGGGTCTTGCCGCGACAGCGCCTGGCTGCTGGTGCAACTGCTGCGCCGGCTCGGCTTCGCCGCCCGCTTCGTTTCCGGCTACCTGATCCAGCTGGTCGCCGACCAGAAGCCGGTCGAGGGCCCCGAAGGCCCGACCGCCGATTTCACCGACCTTCACGCCTGGGCCGAGGTCTATTTGCCCGGCGCCGGCTGGATCGGACTCGACGCCACGTCCGGGCTGATGACCGGGGAGGGGCATATCCCGCTGGCCGCAACGCCGGAACCGCAATCGGCCGCGGCGATCTCCGGCGGCCTGGAGCCGGTGAAGACTGAATTCGGCTTCGAGATGCACATCAGGCGCATCTTCGAGACGCCGCGCGTCACCAAACCCTACACCCCCGAGCAATGGGAGGCGATCCGCCAGTCCGGCGAGGCGGTGGACCGCAAGCTCAAGGCGCTGGGCATGCGCCTGACCATGGGCGGGGAGCCGACCTTCGTTGCCGCCTCCGACCGTGACGCGGCCGAATGGAACACCGATGCGCTGGGCCCGACCAAGCGCGCCTATGCCGGACGGCTGCTGCGCCGGCTGGTCAAGCTGTGGTCGCCAGGTTCGGCGCTGACCTACAACATGGGCAAGCACTATCCGGGCGAGCAGCTGCCGCGCTGGGCGCTGTATTCCCATTGGCGCGCGGACGGGGAGCCGGTTTGGTCCAACCCCACACTGCTGGCCTCCGACGACGACAAGGACAATGCGACGGCGGCCGACGCCGCCCGCTTCGGCCGGCTGCTCGCCGAGCGCCTGCAGGTGGATCCTGGCCTGGTGCAGGGCGCGCATGAGGACGTCCACTACTACCTGTGGAAGGAACAGCGCCTGCCGGCCAATGTGGTGGTCGAGGACGCGAAACTGGCCGATGAGCTGGAGCGCAAGCGCCTCGCCCGGGTCTTCGCGCAGGGGCTGTCGGCCGAGGTCGGCTCGGTGCTGCCGATCCGCCGCGTCATCCAGGATGGCGTGCGCCGCTGGCAGTCCGGCCGCTGGTTTGTCCGCGGCGAGCACATGTTCCTGATCCCGGGCGACAGCCCGATCGGGCTGCGCCTGCCGCTCGCCTCGCTGCCCTGGATGAGCCCCGAGGACGCCGCACGCTCGCAGGAATTCGAAGCCGATCCCTTCGCCTGGCGCGACGACCTGCCGCCGCACGCCGCGCTGATGGCGCAGCGGGCGATGCGCGCCCAGGTTCAGCCCGACAGCCTGGATCAGCGCGCGCTGCGCAGCCCGCGCCCCGGCGAGGGCACCGCCTCCTCCATCGAGGATTTCCGGCCGCAGCCGCAGGACATCCCCGTGGTGGGCGAGTCCGACCCCTCCGTGGTGCGCACGGCGCTCACCATCGAATCCCGCGACGGCAAGCTGCACATCTTCTTCCCGCCGCTGTTCGCGGCCGAGGACTGGCTGGAGATGATCGCCGCCGTCGAGGCCACGGCCGCCGAGATGGGCCGCAAGGTCGTGCTCGAAGGCTATCTGCCGCCATCCGATCCGCGGCTGCTGCATTTCTCCGTCACTCCGGATCCGGGCGTGATCGAGGTGAACATCCATCCCGCGACCAACTGGGACGACATCGTCACCCGCACGGGCCAGCTTTATGAGGAAGCCCGTCAGGAGGGTCTCGCCGCCGAGAAGTTCATGACCGATGGCCGTCATGTCGGCACCGGCGGCGGCAACCATGTGGTGATGGGCGGCGAGAAGGTCGCCGAAAGCCCCTTCCTGCGGCGGCCGGACCTGCTGAAGTCGCTGGTCGGCTTCTGGCACAATCATCCATCGCTGTCCTACCTGTTCAGCGGGCTGTTCATCGGCCCGACCAGCCAGCACCCGCGCATCGACGAGGCGCGGATGGATGCGATCCACGAATTGGAGATCGCCTTCTCCAAGGTGCATGCCTGGCAGGAAGTGCCGCCCTGGCTGACGGACCGGCTGTTCCGCAACCTGCTCGCGGACATGACCGGCAATACGCATCGCACGGAATTCTGCATCGACAAGATGTACGATCCGGGCAGCAGCAGCGGCCGCCGCGGCCTGGTCGAGTTCCGCGGCTTCGAGATGCCGCCGCATGCCGAGATGTCCACGGTGCAGATGCTGCTGATGCGCGCAGCCCTGGCCGCCTTCTGGGAGCGCCCCTACGAACGGCGGCTGGTGCGGTGGGGCACGCGGCTGAACGACCAGTTCATGCTGCCGCACTACGCCGAGCAGGATTTCCGCGACGCCATCGACGAGCTGCGCAACATGGGTGCGCCGATCGATGCCGACTGGTTTGCCCCGCACATGGCCTTCCGCTTCCCGGTGATCGGCGAGGTCACCGTGCGCGATGTCGGTCTCGAACTGCGCCATGCGCTGGAACCCTGGCATGTGCTGGCCGAGGACCAGGTCGCCGGCGGCACCGCGCGTTATGTCGATAGCAGCGCCGAGCGCGTCCAGGCGCGCGTGTCGAACTGGGTGCAGGACCGCCATCTGCTCGCGGTGAATGGCGTTGCCGTGCCGCTGCGCGCGACGGAACGGGCGGGCGAATACCTCGCCGGCATCCGCTTCAAGGCGTGGAATCCGCCGTCGTCGCTGCATCCGACGATCCGGCCGCAGACACCACTGGTGCTCGATGTGTTCGACCGCTGGACCGGACGAAGCCTGGGCGGGCTGACCTACCATGTCGTGCATCCGGGCGGGCGCAGCTACGACCGCTATCCGGTCAATGCCAATGAGGCCGAGGCGCGCCGACGCTCACGCTTCCAGCCCTTCGGCCACACGCCGAGCCCTATGGCGCCGCCCGAACCGCTGCCTGGCCTGGAACTGCCCGTCACCCTAGACCTCAGACGTCATGGCTGATCTTGGGGTCGTGCCGCCCATCGACGAGATGGTCGATGGGCGTGGCGGGGTGCGCGCCCATTGGCGCCAATTGCTCGGCATCATGGGGGGCATGGGGGAAGGCGCGTTGGCCGAGCGTGGCCGCAGGCTCGACCGCGCCTTCGAGGATGAGGGCATCGCCGGCGTATTGCCTGGCGCCAAGCGCGACGCCGCCTGGCGCTGCGACCCGCTGCCCATGGTCTTGCCGGCGACGGAATTCGCTGCCCTTGAAGCCGGCATCGTGCAGCGGGCCCGCCTGCTCGAAGCAATCCTCGCCGACCTGTATGGCCCGCAGGCGCTGTTGAGCGAGGGGCTGCTGCCGCCGGAACTGGTCTTCGCCAATCCGGGCTTCCTGCGCGCCTGCCACAGCCTGGGTGCACCGCCACAGCGCCCTCTGCTGCACCTGTATGCCGTCGACCTGCTGCGCGGGCCCGACGGGCAGTGGCGGGTGCTCGCCGACCGCACCTCGGCCCCGGCCGGGCCGGGAATGGCGCGGGAGAACCGCCGCCTGCTCGGCCGCGTGATGCCGGAAGCCTTCCGCGGCGCGCAGGTGCGATCCATGCGCCCGTTCTTCGACGTTTGGCAGGATGCCTTGCAGCGCCTTGCCCCGCCCGAAGTCGGCGACCCCGCCGTGGCCCTGCTGACCCGTGGGTCCCAGGCGCCGCGCTGGTTCGAGGACATGCTGCTGTCGCGCGAATTGTCCTGCGCGCTGGTCGAATGCGGCGACCTCACGGTGCGCGGCGGCGTACTGTACCTCAAGACGCTGCAGGGGCTGCAGCGAGTCGATGTGCTGCTGTCGCGCGTCGATGGCGCACGGCTGGACCCGCTGGAGATGACCGGGGCCGGCACCGCCGGCGTGCCCGGCCTGCTGGACGCGGCGCGCAACGGCGCCGTGCGCATCCTGAACGCGCCCGGCGCCGCCCTTGCCGAGGCGCCCGCGCTCGCCGCCTTCCTCCCCGCGCTGGCCGGACGGCTGCTCGGCGAGACGTTGGCGCTTCCCTCGGTCGAGACGCTTTGGCTCGGCACGTCCGGTGCCGCCGAGCGCGTCGCGCGGGAAGATGGTTGGCTGCTGCGCCGCGCCACCGACGGGTCGATGCCAGCCGCCTCCCAGGCCGAGGCCGTCGCCCGCGAGGCCCGTGACACCCCCGCGGCCTTTGCCGCGGTCCACGTGCCGCCGCCCTCCCTGGTGCCGTGCGTGACGGGCGATGGGCTCGAGCCGCACTCCCTGGTATTGCGCATGTTCGCGGTGTTCGACGGCATGGACTGGCGCGTCATGCCGGGTGGCCTCGCGCGGATCGGCCAGGCAGCCGCACTCGGCGGCGCGCTGCCGTCGCAGGGGCTGTCCAAGGATGTCTGGGTCATGGCCGACGAGGGCAGTGACATCATCGGTCCGGCCCCCGCCCATCTGCCGCCGCTGCCGATCCGCCGCATGCATGGCGCGCTGCCGTCGCGCGTTGCCGACAACCTGTTCTGGCTCGGCCGCTATACCGAAAGGCTGGAACGTGCCGCGCGGCTGGTGCGCGCGACCCAGGCGCGCATCTCCCGTGGCGTGGTGCTGCCGCGAGAAGCCGCTGAGGTCGCCGCCCTGGCGCGCTGCCTCGCCCATGCCGGCTTCACCGGAGCGGAGGAGGTGATCGGTTCCGCCGCTGCGCAGGGGCTGCCCAGCGTGATCGCCGCGGCGCTGCGCGAGGGCGGCGCGGTGACCATCCTGACCGACCGCATCGCCGCGCTGACGGCGATGGTGCGTGACCGGCTGACCGCCGACATGTACGCGACCTTTACCCTGACGCTGCGTGCGGCGCGGGCCGAGATCCAGCAGGCCGGCAGCAATCTCGACGCCATTGGCCGCGCCATGATCGCCGTGCTGCGCTTCGCCACCGCCGTCGCCGGCATCGCCGCCGAGAGCATGGTGCGCGGCGGTGCCTGGCTGTTCCTCGATCTCGGGCGGCGGGTGGAACGCGCGCAGGCGATCGCCTCGGAGGTCGGCTTCGCGCTCGATGAACCGCCCGCGCGGATCGAGGGCGGCATGCGCCTGATCCTGGAACTGTGCGACAGCGTCATCACCTATCGCAGCCGCTATCTGACCGTGTTGCAGCCGGCGCCCGTGCTCGACCTGGTGCTGGCGGACCCGTCCAATCCGCGCGCGCTCGCCTTCCAGCTCGAAGCCATCAGCCGCAACCTGTCGGAGGTTTCGACCGCCGATGACAGCGCGCTGCCGGATGAGGCGGCATCCCTGCTTGCCGAGGCGGAGGCGATCGTCAACCAACTGGTGGCTGCCCCCGACCAGGCGATCGCGGCCGCCGCCCTGCCGCCGCGGCTCGAGGCACTGGCGAACCGCATCGCGGCGCTGTCCGATGCGGTGACGCGGCGGTACTTCGCCCTGCTGCCGGCGACGCAGGCGCTGGGTCTGGAAGGCGCCGAGCCGGCGCTGCGCGGGGCGGCATGATCTACCGGCTGCGTCACGTCACCACCTATGCCTATGCGCATTCGGTCGATCTGGCCGCGCATCTGCTTCTGCTGACGCCACGGTCCCTACGATACCAGAACGTGGTGCGCAGCACGCTCGCGATCACGCCAACGCCATCGCACGTGACCGAGGCGGCGGACCATTTCGGCAATGCGGCGACGCGCGTCTTCCTGGACCTGCCGCATGAGCGCTTCGAGGTGATCGCCGAAGCGCTGGTCGAGGTGCGGTTTCCGGACCCGCCGGCACCGGCCCTGACGCCGCCCTGGGAGGATGTCGTCGCCACGGCGCGGCACGGTGAGGCCGCCGAGTTCGTCTTCCCGAGTCATCTCGCGCCGATCGTCGCCGCGGCGACGGGATATGCCGCGGCATCCTTTCCCGCCGGCCGGCCTGTGCTGGCCGGGTTGCTGGAATTGATGGGCCGGATCCGGCGCGACTTCACCTACAAGCCCGGCGTGACCGGCAACCACACCCAGGTGGTCGAGGTGCTGCGCGACCGGCGCGGGGTCTGCCAGGATTTCGCGCATGTGATGACGGCGGCGTTGCGCGGCCTGGGGCTGCCGGCGCGCTATGTCTCGGGGTATGTACGCACGCGCCCGCCGCCGGGCCGGGCGGCACGACGCGGCGCCGACCAGTCCCATGCCTGGGTCGAGGCCTGGATGGGAGAGGCGTATGGCTGGGTCGGGCTGGACCCCACCAACGATATCGTGGTGCGGGATGAGCATGTGGTGCTCGCCTGGGGGCGCGATTTCATCGATGTCAGCCCACTGAGCGGCGTCATCCTTGGCGGCGGCGACCACGGGTTGCGGGTGGGCGTGGATCTTGAGGAAGTGGTGACGGTCTGACGGGCCGCGCCCGTTGGTGTCGCGATCCACTGCGACCGCGCCGGACCATCCTCCGTTCCTGAGTTGCACCGGGAAAAGTAGGGCGGGTCGCTGCCCGGCCGGAATGCCTTGTGCTGTGCCACGCTTGCCCGGTCTCCGTGCAACGGCGTGCCAGGCCGCGCAGAGGCCAGCGGTATCACCGTTGACGCGAAACCGTCGCGAGATGACAGTCGCGCAACCCCGCGCGGAGATCTTCCATGAACGTCGTCAGCCCGCCCGCCGCATTGCGCGGCATCACCGAGGAAGAATGGCAGGTTCGTTGCGAACTCGCGGCGCTGTATCGCCTGGTCGCGCATTTCCGCATGACGGATTTCATCTACACCCATATCAGCGCGCGGCTGCCGGGGCCGGACCATCACTTCCTGATCAACAAGTATGGCGTGCTGTTTCATGAAATGCGCGCCTCGGATCTCGTGAAGATCGACCTCGACGGCAATGTCGTCGAGGAAGGCGCGGAATCGAAGCCGGTCAACGCCGCGGGCTTCACCATCCATTCCGCCATCCACATGGCGCGCGAGGATGCCGCCGTCGTCATCCACACCCATACCGAGGCCGGCATCGCGGTGTCCGCGCAGCGCCAGGGGCTGCTGCCGATCAGCCAGCATGCGCTGAAGTTCTATGGGCACCTTGCCTATCACGACTATGAGGGCATCGCGCTCGACCTCGATGAGCGCGACCGGCTGGTGAAGGATCTCGGCACGCATAATGCGATGATCCTGCGCAACCATGGCCTGCTGGTCTGCGGCCAGCATGTCGCCGAGGCGTTCCTCAACATCTACTACCTGGAACGCGCCTGCCAGGCGCAGATCTCCGCCATGTCGGGCGGTGCCGAGCTGGTGCTGCCGCCGGAATCCGTGCGCCAGCATACCGCCGGCCAGTTCAACCGGCCGAACAAGGGGCAGGACGGCTTCGCCATGGCGTGGACCGCGGCACTGCGGCTGATCGAAGATGGAAAGCCGGATTATCGTTCGTGACCGCTGACACGCTGATCGCCGGCGGCCGTATCTTCCGCGGCCTTGCCGGCGGGTTTACCGAGGCCGTCGCGCTGAAGGACGGCAAGGTTCTCGCCTTGGGCGAAGCGGCGCTCGCCGCGGCGGGGCAGGGCACGCGGCGGCTCGATCTCGCCGGCCGCATCGCCATCCCGGCCTTCAATGAAGCGCATATGCATCTGCTGCCCTATGGGCTTGGCCTTGCGCAGGTGAATCTGCGCGCCGAGGAAGTGCGCTCGCTGGATGAGGTGCTGAAGCGAATCTCGACGGCGGCCAAGGCGTCGCCCAAGGGGGCCTGGGTGCTCGGGCGCGGCTATGATCATGCCGAGCTCGATGTCGGGCGGCATCCAACGGCCGCGGAACTCGACGCAGCGGCGCCGGACAACCCCGTCTATATCGTCCGCACCTGCGGCCATATGGGTGTCGCCAACCATGCGGCGATGGCGCTGGCCGGCGTGGGCCACAACACGCCGGACCCGGAAGGCGGCGTGATCGAGCGCAAGGGCGGGTCGCTGACCGGCCTGTTCATGGAACGCGCGCAGCGCCTGGTGAAGGACGCCATGCCCGAGCCCGACCAGGCGCGCATGGTCGATGCCATCGAGGCGGCGTGCACGCGCCTGGCCTCGCTCGGCTTCGCCTCCGCCACCGACATGAATGTCGGCATGACGGCGGGCATGGCGGAAGTTGCGGCCTATGAGACGGCCAAATCCACGGGGCGGCTGCCGCTGCGCATGTGGCAGGTGCTGGCCGGCAATCCGGAAGGCATCGCGCAGGATGCCTGGGCGGCCGGGCTGCGCCCGATGCAGGGCGATGACAGCCTGCGCTGGGGCGCAGTGAAGGTGTTCGCTGATGGGTCCGCCGGCGGGCTGACCGCGGCGTTCTTCGAACCGTATCTCGCCAGCGCGGGCGGCGGCACCGGCGTCTTCACCTTCCCCGACGACAAGATCCACGCACTGCTGAAGCTGTATCACGAGCAGGGCTGGCAACTCGACATCCACGCCATCGGCGATGCGGCGATCGAGCAGGTGCTGCTCGGCATGGAAGCTGCCGACAGCGCAGGGCATCCCTTCGCCGATCGTCGCCATCGCATCGAACACTGCGGCTTCGTCACGCGCGACCAGCGGCGGCGGATGAAGGCGCGCGGTATCCTGCCGGTGCCGCAGCCCGTGTTCATGTACGAGTTCGGCGACCTGTACGTGAAGAACCTCGGCCATGCGCGGTCGGACCATGCCTATCCCATGAAGACCTGGCTGGAGGATGGCCACCATCCGGCGGCGTCGTCGGACTGCCCGGTCTCAACCGTCGATCCCTTCATCAACCTGTTCACCATGGCCACCCGCAAGACCAACAAGGGCACGGTGATGGGGCCGGAGGAGGCGCTGACCGTCACCGAGGCCATCCATTGCTACACCTGGTGCGGCGCCTACACCCAGTTTGCCGAGGATCGCCGTGGCACGCTGGAACCCGGCATGCAGGCCGATATCGCCGTGCTGTCCTCCGACATCTTCGACATCGCGCCCGAGGCGATCCTGACCACCCAGGCCGACATCACGCTGCGCGACGGCTTGCCGATCTTCGACCGTCACGGAGAGATGGCCGCCGCCGTCGCGGCGCAGTGACGCGACCATGCTGAGACACGCGCTGCACCGCCTGGTGCTCGCCATTCCCGTGATGTTCGGCGTGCTGCTGATCGGCTTCCTGCTGATGCAGGTGGTGCCGACCGATCCGGCGACGGTGCGCGCCGGGCCGACCGCCACGCCGGACGTGATCGCGGCGATCCGCGCCGACCTCGGACTGAACGAGCCGCTGTATGTGCAGTTCGGGCTTTATGTCTGGCGGTTGCTGCATGGGGACCTCGGTTCGTCGATCATCAACAATGTGTCGGTGGCGCAGGAACTCGGGACGACGATCGGGCCGACGCTGGAACTGATGTTCGCCAGCCTGTTCTGGTCGATCCCGCTCGGCATCCTGTTCGGCACGCTGGCGGGGTATTGGCGCGGATCGCTGATCGACCGCGCGATCATGGCGTTGTCGGTCGCCGGCGTGTCGGTGCCGGTGTTCTTCCTCGGCCTGGTGCTGATCTGGTTCGTCGGCTTCCAGTGGCAATGGCTGCCCTTCACGGGGCGCGGCGGGCCGCTGTGGACGATGGACGGCATCCTGTCGATCATCCTGCCGGCGGTCACACTCGGCGGCGTCTTCGTCGGCCCGGTCGCGCGCATGACGCGCACGGCGGTGCTGGACGTGCTGTCGGCCGACCATGTGCGCACGGCGCGCGCCAAGGGGTTGACCGAGGTGTTGGTGGTCCGGCGCCACGCGCTGCGTAACGCCATGGTGCCGGTGGTCACGCTGATCGGGTTGCAGATCGGCTTCCTGCTCGGTGGCGCGGTGGTGACGGAGACGGTGTTCTCCTGGCCCGGCGTGGGGCGACTCGCGGTCGGTGCGATCCTGTCCTCCGACTTCCCGATGGCGCAGGGCACCATCATCGTGCTGTCGATGGGCTTCATCGTGGTGAATTTGATCGTGGATGTGCTCTACGCCGCGCTCGATCCGCGGGTGCGCGGGGCATGAGCGCTTCGACCGAAACCGCCGAACCGATCGCCCCGCCGCGCCCGGGCATCCTGTCGCGGCTGATGCGCGAGCCGGGGGCGGCGATCTCGCTGATCCTGGTTGTGCTGCTGATCGGCGCGGCGGTCTTCGCGCCGTTGCTGGCGCCGACGGACCCTTACGACAACGACCTGGCGCTGGCGATGCAGCCGCCGGGCAGCGAGGGCCTGCCGCTCGGTGCCGACGCCCAGGGGCGGGACATGATCACGCGCCTGCTGTTCGGGCTGCGCGTTTCGCTGCTGATGGGGTTCGCGGCGGTGGCGCTGGGTGGCGGGCTGGGCGCGCTGCTCGGCTTCCTGGCGGCTTTCTATCACCGCTGGCTGGACGGGCCGATCATGCGGCTGGTCGATATCCTGCTGTCCTTCCCGGCAATCCTGGTCGGGCTTGCCATCGCGGCGATCTTCGGGCCGGGGATCTTCTCGGTCGTGCTGGCGCTGTCGGTCGCCACGGTGCCGCTGATGGCGCGCATCGTGCGCGGGTCGGCGATGGTGGTGATGCGGCTGGACTACATCGAGGCCGCGCGGGCGACAGGGATGTCCGATGCGCGGCTGATCTGGCGGCACCTGGCGCCCAACTGCCTGTCGGCGATCTTCGTCTTCGCCACGCTGCGCTTCGGGCAGGTGATCCTGCTGGGATCGGCGCTGTCCTTCCTCGGCCTCGGCGCGCAGCCGCCGGTGCCGGAACTCGGCGCCATGGCCTCCGAGGGGCGCAACTTCCTGTTCTTCGCACCCCACATCGCGGTGGTGCCCTGCGTGCTGATCTTCATCGTCGTGCTCGCCTTCAACGTCCTCGGGGACGCCTTGCGGGACGCGCTCGACCCCAGGCTTCGCGTTTGATCGGGAGAGATGGATTCATGAAGAAGACAATCGGGGCCGCGCTGCTCGCGCTGGCCGCGGCGATGCCGGTGGGCGATGCGCTCGCCCAGGCCGCCAACCCGCGCAACACGCTGGTCGTGCTGCGGGAGATCGACGCCGACAACTACGACCCGCCGCGTTCCACCGCGCGTGGTGCCGGCGAAGTCGTCTACATGATGACCGACACGCTGGTCGCGCTCGACTTCGACATGCAGACGGTCCGCCCGCTGCTGGCCGAACGCTGGGAGGTCAGCCCGGACGGCAAGACCTACACTTTCCATCTGCGCCGCGACGTCACCTTCTGCGACGGCCGCCCGATGACCGCCGATGACGTGGTCTATTCCATCAATCGCTGGATCGATCCCGCGACGCGCAGCCCGGTGCGCTGGCGCGCCGGCCCGGTGAAGGAAATCCGCGCGCGCGACCAGTTCACCGTTGAATACGAGCTGACGGAACCCTTCGGCGAGTTGTTGTACCAGCTGACGCTGTTCTTCGCGTCCATCGTCGATCGCAATTCGGTCGAGCGTCTGGGCCAGAATTTCGGCGTGCAGGGCTTCAACGGCACCGGGCCGTATTGCTGGGTGTCCTGGACGCCGCGGCAAGATCTCGTGCTGCAGCGCCACCCGACCTACAACTGGGGCCCTGCAGGCGTGTACCAGAATCCGTCGCCGCAGGTGGATCGCGTGATCTGGCGCGTGACGCCGGAAAGCCAGACGCGGCTGGCTGCACTGCAGACCGGCCAGGGTGACGTGACGCAGTACATTCCGGCGATCGCGGTGCAGCAGCTCCAGCGCGCGCCGAATGTCCGCATGTCCCAGCAGGCGAATTATTTCTGGGACCACTTCATGGGCTTCAAGGTGGACAAGCCCGTGGTCAGCGATCCGGCCGTGCGCCGCGCCATCAACATGGCGGTCAATCGCGACGCCATGGTGCGCGCCACCTGGTTCGGCACGGCGACGCCGGCCGATGCCTATCTGAATCCAGCGGTGACGGGCTTCGATGCCGAGGCAGCGCGCATGGTGCCGCGCTTCGACCAGGAAGGCGCGCGGCGGGTGCTGGATGAAGCCGGTTGGCGCATGGGCTCCGATGGCGTGCGCGTGAAGGACGGCCAACGCGCGACCTTCCTTGTCTACGGGCTGCAGACCCAGGCGGCGCAGCAATACCTCCAGGCGATGCAGGCGGATCTGCGGCGGGTGGGCATCGAGATGCGCATCCAGATGTGGGATGCGACGGTGGGCTGGGGGCGTTTGGCGACGCAGGAGTTCGATGCCTTCGTGATGTCCTATCCGTATGTGACGGCGACCGATGCGCTGGCGCTTTACTTCAACGGTGCCAATCGTCCGACGCCAAACCGCATGAACTGGAATGATCCGAACACCGACGCAGCGTTGCGTGAGGCGCTGACGGCGGTTGACCCCGCCGTGCGCACGGCGGCGATCGCCCGCGTCCAGCGCATCGTTTCCGAAGCCAATGTCTGGCTGCCGGTGGCGCGAGAGCAGCTGTGGCTGGCTGCATCAGCGCGGACCGAAGGCGTGCGGGCGCATGGCATCTACGGTGTTGGGCTCTACAAGGGTCTCGATATCCGGCTGACGCGCTGATCGAGAGGGAGGAAACGGCATGACCACAACGCTGATCAAGGCGGCGGAACTCGCCGTCGCCTGGGACGCCTCGGCGAAGTCGCACACCTATGCGCCGGACACCGACATCGCCTTCACCGACGGGGTGCTGACCTTCGTCGGGCGCGGTTATGAGGGCACGGCGGATACGGTGATCGAAGGCCGCGGCCTGATGGTCATGCCGGGCCTCGTGAACATCCACTCCCACCCGTCGAGCGAGCCCTTAAACAAGGGCTTCCTCGACGAGATCGGCTCGCCCGGCCTCTACAATTCTTCCCTCTACGAATACATGCCGATCTTCCGCGCCGATGCGGAGGCGGTGCCGAGCTGCGTGCGCGTGGCCCTGTCGGAGCTGCTGCTGTCCGGCGTCACCACGCTCGCCGACCTGTCCATGGCGCATCCGGGCTGGCTCGACCTTTTGGCCGAGGCCGGCATGCGCGTTTGCATCGCGCCGATGTTCCGGTCGGCGCGCTGGTTCACCAAGAACGGCCATGTCGTCGAATATGAATGGGACGAGAAGGCCGGCGAGAAGGCGATGGAGGAAGCCCTTCGCCTCGTCGAACGCGCCGAGCAGCATGAATCCGGCCGCCTGTTCGGCATGGTGGTGCCCGCGCAGATCGACACCTGCGCGGCCGGGCTGCTGAAGGAAAGCAACCAGGAAGCCAAGGCGCGCGGCCTGTCCTGGCAGATTCACGCCGCGCAATCGGTCGTGGAATTCCACGAGATCACTCGGCGCCACGGCATGACGCCGATCGGCTGGCTTGATTCCATGGGGCTGCTCGGGGAACGCTCGATCATCGGGCATGGCATCTTCCTCGATGACCATCCGTCGACGCCCTGGCACACCAAGAACGACCTGAACCGGCTGGCCGAGACCGGCACCACCGTCGCCCACTGCCCGACCGTCTTCGCGCGGCGCGGCATCGCGATGAAGGATATCGGCCGCTACATCCGCCGCGGCGTGAACATGGGCATCGGCACCGATACCTATCCGCACAACATGCTGGATGAGATGCGCCTCGCCGCGCATATCGCGCGCACCCAGGCGAACGACCCGCGCACCATGACCACGACCGACCTGTTCAATGCCGCGACGATTGGTGGCGCGCGGGCGCTGGGGCGCGACGACATCGGCCGCCTCGCGGTCGGCTGCAAGGCGGATTTCTCGCTGGTGGACATCACCCATCCGATGATCCGTCCGGCCTATGATCCGCTGCGCAGCCTGATCTATTCGGCGGGGGATCGCGCGCTGAAGGCCGTCTTCGTCGACGGCAACAAGGTCGTCGAGGATGGCGAGGTGCTGACCATGGATTACCGCCAGGCCGCCGCGCATCTGCATGAGGCGCAGAAGCGCATCGTCGGCGGCGTGCCGGATCGCGACTGGGCGCATCGCAGCGCGGAGAAGATCGCACCGCCCACGTTCTATTGGTCGTGATGGGGGTGTCGCTTGCCGGTGGACGGACGGAGAGGGGCCTTGCCCCTCTTCGGACCTCACCCCACCAAAGGCCAGGGGGCCTTTGGAATGCCGAATCCTGGCGCCCGGCAGCAGGGTCGCGCCCTTGCCGGCGCCGCGCCCGCATCCCGCCGCGGAATCCCGCGGTCCAGGGGCCCGATGGCCCCTGGCGGGGAGGTTTGGAAGGGCAGCGCCCCTCCAATCGCCGCGCCGCCAGGGCAGGCGCCGCATGACCGACCTCCTCAACATCACCGGCCTGCGCACCGTCTTCCGCACCCATGGCGGGGAGATCGCCGCGGTGGACGGCGTGGACCTGTCCGTCCCGCGTGGCCGCACGCTTGGCATCGTCGGTGAATCCGGCTGCGGCAAATCCGTGCTGTCGCTGTCGGTGATGCGCCTCGTCGCCCATCCCGGGCGGGTTGCGGCGGGCTCCGTTATGCTCGATGGCCGCGACCTGCTGAAACTGTCGAACGCCGACATGCGCGACGTGCGCGGCAGCCAGGTTGCGATGATCTTCCAGGAGCCGATGACCAGCCTGAACCCGGTCCATACGGTCGGCTTCCAGATCACCGAGGCGATGCGCGCCCATGACATGGGTGCCTCCAACGCCGAATTGCGCGACCGCGCGATCGAGGCATTGAAGCGCGTGCGCATCCCCGCGCCGGAACGCCGCTTCGACGAATACCCGCACCAGCTTTCAGGCGGGATGCGCCAGCGCGTGATGATCGCCATGGCGCTTGCCTGCCAGCCGAAGCTGCTGATCGCCGATGAACCGACGACGGCGCTTGACGTGACGGTGCAGGCGCAGATCCTCGACCTGCTGCGCGACCTGCAACAGGAAACGGGGATGTCGATCATCCTGATCACTCACGACCTCGGCGTGGTGGCGGAGATGGCCGATGAAGTCGCGGTGATGTATGCCGGCCGCGTGGTCGAACGCGCGCCAGCCGGCGCGTTGTTCGCCGACCCGATGCATCCCTATACGCTCGGCCTGCTCGGTTCTGTGCCGCGCCTCGATGAGGAGCGCGAGACCCTGCTCGCCATCGAGGGTTCCGTGCCGCCGCCCTTCGCCCTGCCCAAGGGCTGCCGCTTCCATCCGCGCTGCCCTTTCGCCGCAGCCGAATGCAAGTCGGAACAGCCGCCGCTGCGCATGCTCGCCGATGGCCACCAGGCCGCCTGCCTGCGCGCCCCCGTCGAGGCCTTCGCCGCATGAGCGAGACGCTGCTGGAGGTCACCGGCCTCGCCAAGCACTACCCGGTCCGCGAAGGTCTGATCCTGGCGAAGCAGGTCGGTGTGGTGCGCGCCGTCGATGGCGTGTCCTTCACCGTGAAGCGTGGTGAGACGTTGGCGCTGGTCGGCGAATCCGGCTGCGGCAAATCCACCACCGCGCGGCTGGTATTGCGGCTGATCGAACCTTCCGCCGGCACCATCAATTTCGAGGGCGTGGACGTCACGCGCATCACGGGCGCGGCGCAGCGCGCGATGCGCCGGCGTATGCAGATCGTCTTCCAGGATCCCTACGCCAGCCTGAACCCGCGGCTGACGGTGGCGGACACTATCGCCGAGCCGATGATCGTGCACGGCATCGGCGATGCCGCATCACGCCGCAAGCGCGTCGAGGAACTGCTCGGCCTGGTGGGGCTGCGCGCCTTTCATGCGCAGCGCTACCCGCATGAATTCTCCGGCGGACAGCGCCAGCGCATCGGCATCGCGCGCGCATTATCGGTGCAGCCGGACCTCGTTGTTTGCGACGAGCCGGTATCCGCGCTGGATGTCTCGATCCAGGCGCAGGTGGTGAACCTGCTGAAGGATCTGCAACGGCGCTTCGGGCTGGCCTATCTGTTCATCGCGCACGACCTTGCGGTGGTGAAGCACGTCGCCGATCGGGTGGCGGTGATGTATCTCGGCCAGATCGTCGAAACCGCGCCGAAGGCCGACCTCTTTTCCAGCCCACGCCATCCCTATACGCGCGCGCTGCTCGCCGCGATCCCGCATCCCGACCCGCAGCGGCGCGGTCAGGTGAAACCGCTCGGCGGCGACGTGCCGAGCCCGATGAACCCGCCCCCCGGCTGCCGCTTCCACACGCGCTGCCCCTTTGCCCAGGATCGCTGCCGGACGGAAGCGCCGGCACTGCGCCGCATGGCCGAAGGGCACGACGCTGCCTGCCATTTCGCCGAGACACTGCCGCCGGCCGGGCTCGATTTCACCGGCGGGCTGTCGGAAATCGCGGCGAGGCGGCTCGCCCTCTACGCCCGCGCCCGCGCGGCGTGATCGAGGCTCTGCCCGCCCGCTCGTTGGTGACCGGGACATCGCCGATCGGCTGGGTGCCGAGGAATCACGCCCCACGTTGAAGGGGCGTCATCACCGCTTCGGGTGGTTCCACGTCCGGACATAACTGCTCAAGATGCGACGCCGCAGCAGGGAGCAGCAGACATGGCCGATATCCTCGTCGTCGGAGCAGGTCCGGTCGGGTTGACCATGGCCATCGAGCTTGCGCGCCATGGCGTGCGCTGCCGGATCATCGACAAGGCGGACAGCCCTTCGCCCTATTGCCGCGCCATCGGCGTCACGCCGCGTACCCTCGAATTGTGGGAAGGCATGGGCATCGCGCGGGAGGCGATCGATGCCGGGCTGTGGATCACCGGCATGCGCTCGGTCATCACCGGCCATCCGCCCTTCGATGCGCTGCGCGACCTGTCGGACCTGCCCTATTCCGGTCTCGGCATTCCGCAATACGAGACGGAGCGCGTGCTGACGCGCCACCTCGCGGGCCAGGGCCTCGCCATCGAACGCGGCATCACGTTCGACGCGCTGCAACAGGATGCCGAGGGCGTCACGGTCAGCCTGAACGGCCAATCGCAGCGTTTTGCCCATGTCATCGGCTGCGATGGTGCGCACAGCGCCGTGCGCCGCGCCCTCGGCATCGCCTTCGAGGGCGAGGCCATGCCGATGAGCTTCATGCTCGGCGACGTACACATGGCGATGGACCTGCCCTATGGCATGGCACTGCGTGCCGTGCGGCTGCGGGAAGATGCGCCGCCCGATATCTTCGTCGCAGTGCCGCTGCCCGAGCCCGGCCGCTATCGCGTCTCGATGATCGCACCGGACAGCCTCGCCGCCGGCGCCACTGGCGACCACGGTATCCAGGCGGAGATCAAGGGCCCGGACCTCGCCGCGTTGCAGGCCGTGGCGGATGACCTGCTGCCAGACAGGCCGGTGCTGTCGGACCTCCGCTGGTCGTCGATCTTCCGTATCAGCATGCGCCTCGCGGCACGGTATCGCGAGGGGCGCGTCTTCATCGCCGGCGATGCCGCGCATATCCATCCGCCGACCGGCGGGCAGGGGATGAACACCGGCATCCAGGACGCCTGCAACCTGGCCTGGAAGCTCGCCGCCGTGTTGGCAGGCCGTGCGCCGGCCGCGCTGCTCGACAGCTACGAGGCCGAACGGCGGCCGGTCGGGGCGGATGTGGTGGCGCGGACTCTGGCGGCTTCGGTGAACTTCGGGCGCGAGGGTGGGGCGAAGCCGGACCGTCTTGAAGATACCCAGGTGCTGGTGAACTACCGCGACAGCGCCTGGGTGCGCGATGACGGCGGTGCGGAGGGTCCGCGGGCCGGCGACCGGGCGCCGGATGCCGGCGGGCTGCGGCGGCACGGTGTCGGTTTCCCGCTGCGGCTTTTCGACATGCTGCGCGGCACGGAACCCGTGCTGCTCGTGCATCTGCGAGCAGGGACAGCGCCGGCGTCGCTGGATGCCGTGCCGCGACTGGCCGGGCTGCGGCTGGTCGTGATCGCCGACGACACCCTGGGGGATCGCTACGGCATGGCCATGCTGCAGGATGCCGAGGGTGCCTTCGCCGCCGCCTATGGCAAAAGCGGCGCCTGGCTGGTGCGGCCGGACGGCTATGTCGCGTGGCGAGGCCCCTCGGCGGTGCACCCGGGTCTGACAGAATTGCTCGGGCGCGTCCTTGGCCTTGCCTGACATGGCGGCTGACGTGGTTTGACAAGACGGCGGTGCGCTACCGACACTGACCGCAAGCAAACCCGGAGGAACCAGCATGTCCCGCGCGGCATCCGCGAACCTGCAGCGACGATCCCTGCTCACCGGTGCGGCGGCGCTGCTCGCCATGCCGGCACTGGCGCAGGCGCCCTGGCCGAACCGCCCGGTGCGCATCCTGGTCGGGTTTCCCGCGGGCGGGACGACGGACATACTGGGGCGGATCGCCGGGCAGATCCTGCAGGATTCGCTCGGCCAGCCCGTGGTGATCGAGAACCGCCCCGGCGCCGGTTCCAACATTGCCGCGCAGGCCGTGCTGCGCAGCCCGGCGGATGGCTACACGCTGCTGCTGGGCTCGCCCGGCACCAACGCGATCAACCCGCATCTCTATGCCAATGCCGGCTTCGATCCGCTGAAGGATTTCCTGCCAATCGGCCAGATCGCGGAAGTGCCGAACCTGATCGCGGCACATCCCGGCGTCGGCGCGCGCGATGCGGCGGCGCTGATCACGCTCGCGAAGCAGCGCACGCTGTCCTATGGCGAGACGAGCATCGGCGGATCAACGCATCTCGCCGCCGAGCTGTTCCGCCTGATGGGCGGGTTCGAGGCGACGCATGTGTCCTATCGCGGCTCCTCGCCAATGATGGTGGACCTGCTGCCTGGCCGCATCGATTTCGGCTGCGACAACCTGCCCTCGATCATGCCGCATATCCGCTCCGGCGCTCTGGTGGCGATCGGCGTCACCTCGGCCGAACGCTGGCCGGCGAACCCCGACATTCCCGCTATTGCCGAGACGCTGCCGGGCTACGAAGTCACCGCCTGGTTCGGCCTGGTGGCACCGCGCGGCACGCCGCCGGAGATCATTGCGCGCGTCAACGCCGCGCTGCGCGCCGGGCTGGAAAAGCCGGAGACGGTGTCGCGCATGGCCGAGCTCGGCGCGCGGCCGCTGCCCGGCACGCCTGAGGTCTATCAGGCACGCAATGAACGTGAATTCGTCCGGCTCGGCGACCTGATCCGCCGCGTCGGCATCCGCGCGGAATAGAAGGAGGCACACCATGGCACGCATCGGCTTCGTCGGCCTTGGCCGGATGGGCGCGCATATGGCGCGTAACCTGCTCAAGGCAGGGCATGAGGTCGTCGTCTTCGACATCGTGCAGGCGGCGGTGGATGCCGTCGTCGCATCGGGCGGCAAGGCGGCTTTCTCCTCCGCTGCCGCGGCGCAGGATGCCGACGTCGTCATCACGATGTTGCCGGCCGGCGAGCAGGTGCGCGACGCCTGGCTGGGGCAGGGCGGTCTCGCCAAGGCGTCCCGCGCGGACGCGTTGCTGATGGATTGCTCGACCATTGATGTCGCGACGGCGCGCGAGGTCGCGGCGGCGGCTGGGCGGCCCTTCCTCGATGCGCCGGTTTCGGGTGGCGTGATGGGGGCGGAGGCCGGAACGCTGACCTTCATGGTCGGCGGCGATGCGGCGGCGGTGGAACGCGCGAAGCCGATCCTGGGCGCGATGGGCAAGACGATCGTGCATTGCGGCGATGCCGGCGCGGGGCAGGTCGCGAAGCTGTGCAACAACATGATGCTGGCGGCCACCATGGCGGTGACCTCCGAGGCCTTCGTGATGGCCGAACGGCTCGGCCTGCCGGCGCAGGCGCTGTATGACGTGTGCTCGAAATCCACCGCGATGTCCTGGGCACTGAACAATTCCTGCCCGGTGGCTGGACCGGTGCCGACCAGTGCGGCCAATCGGGATTTTGCGCCCGGCTTCACCGCGGCGCTGATGCGCAAGGACCTTGGCCTCGCGCAGCAGGCGGCGAAGGATGCCGGCGTGGATGCGAAGGTCGGCGCGCTGGCGCTGTCGCTGTTCGACCGCTTCGTGGAAGGCGGCGGCGGGGGCAAGGATTTCTCGGGGATCATCACCATGATCCGTGAAGGGAAGTGACGATGACGACGTCGTTCGTGTCGCCGCGCCTGCTGATGATCGGCGGTGGCGCGGTGGGGAAGCTGGCCGAGGTGCTTGGCCAGTTCGGGCTGTCGAAGCCGCTGGTGGTTACCGATCCCTGGATGGTGTCATCCGGCACGGTGGAGAAGGCACTGGGGCCGCTGCGGGCGGCGGGGATCAGCGCCGGCGTGTTCAGCGACACAGTGCCCGACCCGACCGATACGGTGATTGAGGCCGGCGTCGCCGCGATGAAGGCCGGCGACTATGACTGCCTGGTCGGCTTCGGCGGCGGCAGTCCGATGGACACCGCCAAGGCGATTGCCATCCTTGGTGCCGCGCCGGCCGGGGCGAAGATGCGCGACTTCAAGGTGCCGGCGCAGGCAAATCGCGGCGCGCTGCCGGTCATCTGCGTCCCGACCACGGCGGGCACGGGCAGCGAGGCAACGCGCTTCACGGTCATCACCGATACCGAGCGCGATGAGAAGATGCTGATCGCGGGCCTCGGCGCGCTACCGACCGCCGCGGTGGTGGATTATGAACTGACCTTCAGCCTGCCCGCGCGCATCACCGCGGATACCGGCATCGACAGCCTGACGCATGCGCTGGAGGCCTTCGTCTCCAAGCGCGCGAATGACGAGGCGGATGAGTATGCGTTGCGGGCGATGCGGTTGATCGCGCCAAATCTGCGTGCGGTCTATGGCGAGCCGGGCAATGGCATCGCCCGCGCGGCGATGATGAAGGGCGCCACTCTGGCGGGGATGGCGTTCAGCAATTCATCCGTGGCGCTGGTGCATGGGATGTCGCGGCCGATCGGGGCGCATTTCCATGTGCCGCATGGCTTGTCCAACGCAATGCTGCTGCCGGCGGTGACGGAATACAGCCTGAATGCCGCGCTGCCGCGATATGCGGAGGCGGCGCGGGCGATGGGGGTGGCAACGGCGTCGGAGGGCGATCAATCGGCCGCCGCGCGGCTGCTGGAGGAATTGCGCGCCCTGAACCGCGACCTGGCCGTGCCGACCCCTGCGGCCTACGGCATCGATGCAGCCAAGTGGGATGGCCTGCTGCCCGTCATGGCGGCGCAGGCCCTCGCATCGGGCAGCCCGGCGAACAACCCGGCGGTCCCATCCGCCGAGGAGATCATCGCCCTCTACCAGCGTGCCTGGATGGGCTGAGGACGCCGCGCCTGGCGCCGCCAGCCTGACAGACAGAAAAAGGAGGGGGTGCGGGGGAGTTCTCTCCCCCGCGTCACTTTACGGCCTTCGCCCCGGCCGGCGCCGCCGTCTGCTCATCCCGCCGCATCCGGTTCCGCCCCGTGAACAGCACGATCGGCGCCGCGATGAACACCGACGAGCCGGCCGAGATCACGATGCCGACCACCATCACCCAGGCGAAGCCCGACAGCGTATCGCCGCCGAAGAACGCCAGCGGTACCGCCGAGAGCAGCAATGTCATGGAGGTGCCGAGCGACCGGTTCATCGTCTCGTTGATCGAGAGGTCGACCAACTGCTCCAGCGGCATCGTCTTGAACTTGCGCAGGTTCTCCCGCATGCGGTCGAACACCACGACCTTGTCGTTCGCGCTGAAGCCGATGACGGTCAGGATGCCGGCGATGGTCGTCAGGTTGAACTCGACCTGGAACAGAACCATGAAGCCGATGGTCTTCGTGGCATCCAGGATCAGGGTGATGATCGCGGCGATGCCGAACTGCCATTCGAAGCGCACCCAGATGTAGATGAGCATGGCGATGAAGGACAGGCCGAGCGCCATCAGCCCGCCGATGAACAATTCGTTCGAGACGCGGTTGCCCACGGCTTCGACGCGCAGGATGCGGGTGCCGGGGGCGACCTGTTCCAGCGCGTCGCGCACCTTGTTCACCGAGGCCTGGACGGCGCCTTCGTCGCCCTGCGCCGGAAGGCGGATGGCATAGGTGGAGGCGTCGCCGAATTGCAGGATGGTGGCGTCGCCGAGGTTCAGCGCGCCGACAGAACTGCGCAGCAGGGCAATGTCGCCCGCCTGGGGCGTGCGCACCTCCATCTCGATGCCGCCCTTGAAGTCGATGCCCTTCTCCAGCCCCGGATAGAAGGCGATGGCGACCGACCCGGTGGACAGCAGTGCGGAGACGATCAGCCCCATCCGCGCCCCGCGCATGAACGGGATGCGCGTGCCGTCGGGGAAGATGCGGAACAGCGGACGGCGCAGGCGTTCGTACAGCGACAGGCCCGGGCGCTGGAACACGGGCAGTTCCTTCGGCCGGGTCGCGCGATACCACCAGGAGGTGAACAGGCGCGTCAGAACGGTGGCCGTCCACATCTGCACGATGGTGCCGATCGCGACGGTGACGGCGAAGCCCTTCACCGTGCCGGAACCGAAGCCGTAGAGGCAGCCCATGGCAATCAGGTTCGTGAGGTTCGAATCCATGATCGTGCCGGATGCCTTGGTGTAGCCGGCCTCGAGCGCGCTGATCGGCGTTCGTCCGTTGCGTACTTCCTCGCGTATGCGTTCGTTGATCAGGATATTCGCGTCGAGCGCGGTGCCGAGGGTGAGCACGATGCCGGCGATGCCGGGCAGGGTCAGCGTGGCTTCCAGCAGCGACATGCCGGCGACGACCAGCAGGATGTTGAAGGCCAGCGCAATGTTGGCGAACCAGCCGAGCAGGCCGTAGGCGAGGCCCATGTAGAGGAAGACGAGGATGGTGCCGGCGCCGAGCGCATAGGCGCCGGCACGGATCGCATCCGCGCCGAGTTCCGGCCCGACGGTGCGTTCCTCCACCACGGTCAGCGGCGCTGGCAGGGCGCCGGCGCGCAGCAGCACGGCCAAGTCATTGGCCGATTGCGCGTTGAAGGACCCGCTGATCTGGCCCTGGCCGCCGGTGATGGGTTCGCGGATCACCGGGGCGGTGATCACCTTGTCGTCCAGCACCACGGCGAAGGGGCGGCCGACATTCTCCCGCGTGATCTGAGCGAAGCGGCGGGTGCCGACGGAATCGAACTGGAAGTTCACGACCCATTCGCCGTTGCGGCTGTCCTGGCCGGCGCGGGCATTGGTCAGGTTCGCGCCATCGACCTCGACACGGCGGCGCACGGCGACACGCTCGCCGCCGCGTTCTGCCGGCAGGAACATCACGCCCGGCGGCGGCGTGGCCGCCATGGCAGCGCTTTCATCCACCAGATGGAAGGTCATGCGGGCGGTGCGGCCCAGCAGGTCCTTGATGCGATTGGGGTCCTCGACGCCCGGCAGGGTCACCAGGATCCGCGACTGGCCCTGGCGGGCGATCAGCGCTTCGGCCACGCCAGTCTCGTCGATGCGGCGGCGGACGATCTCGATGGATTGCTCGACCGCGCTGGTCGCCTTGGCGCGCAGGCCGGATTCGGTCAGCGCCGCCCAGACCTGCCCGTCTGGGGCGCTGGTCACCTCGATGTCGGGAACGTTCTGGCCGGTCGACATCTGGATCGGGTTGGCCAGTTCGCGCAGCACCGCCATCGCCGCCGGCACCTGCGCGGCGTCGAGCACGCGCATCCCCATCCGCCGGTTGGCGGCATCGGAGGCGAGATTGACATAGCGGATGTTGCCGGCGCGCAGGCGCGTGCGCGCGCCCTCGATCATGCCGTCCAGGCGTTCCCGCACCACGGTGTTGATATCGACTTCGAGCAACAGATAGGAGCCGCCCCGCAGGTCCAGCCCAAGGCTGATCTGCCGCGCCGGGAACCACCCCGGAAAGGCCGAGCGCGGCACCAGGTTCGCCATCGCGATGAGCGTGCCGAGCAGGCAGACCGCCAGGATCACGACGGTCTTCCAACGCGCAAAATGGAGCATGGGCAGCAGAAATCCCGAATTTCAGGCGCCGGACAATGGCGAGGGGGGGCAGGGGATGCAACCCTGCCGTCGGTATGGCGGGAGACGGGGCCCCTCATCGCGCCCATGCCCTGATTCTGCAAGGATTTTCGGATTGTTCGGCCACGCGCGGGCGCGCGGGCTGCCATGTCCGGCCGGTTCCGAAGGGTCCCGGGCGGGCATTTCGGGATCGTTGCGCTGTCGGGCGACCCCATGACAAGACCGTTGCCGGTAGCCACTTTCCCACGGCAGCGACGGGGTCGGCGCGCACCTCTGGCGGAAGTGGTCTGGCCGCCCAGATCAACAAGGCGGATCATCCATGCCGCAGCAAGGAGGCCTCGTCATGTCGAACCTGTCCCGCCGCGGCGCGCTGTCGCTCGGCCTCGCGGTACTCTCGGTGCAGGCCGCTTGGGCGCAAGGCGCCGGCCCGGCGCGCATCCGCGGCACGATCGTCGGCCTGGACGGCAGCGCACTCAGCGTCACCACCCGGACCGGGGAGCGCGTCACCGTCAACTTGGCCGAGAACACGACCGTCAGCGCGCTGCGCCGCGTGGTCCTGGCCGACATCACGCCCGGCACGGCGCTGGGCGTGGTTGCCGAACCCGGCCCGGATGGCGAACTCCGGGCCACCGCCATCACTGTCCTGCCGCCCGGTGTCCGGATCACGGAACTGCAGAACGCCTGGGACACCGCCCCCAACGCCTCCATGAACAATGGCCCGGTCGAGGCCGCTGTGGACAGTGGCTCGGGGCGCGACCTGACGCTGAGCATCCTCGGCCGCCGTGTGCTGGTGCGGGTGCCCGCCGAGACGCCACTGCTGATGCCAATCGCGGCGGCGCGGTCGGACCTGGTGCCCAATGCCACCGTCTTCATCAACGCGATGCGTGATGCGGAGGGCCGCATCACGGCCAGCCGGGTGACGGTCAGCAAGGACGGCGTCGCGCCCGTCATCTGATCGGTCGGTCGGGGCCATGCGCGCGGCCCCGCCCTCTGCTACAGGACGGAGATGAGCGCCAGCGACACACGCCTTCCCCTCGCCATCCTCGGCGTCGGTCATTTCGGCCGGTTCCATGCCCTGAAGGCGGCGGCCAATCCGCGCATCCGGCTGGTCGGACTGGCCGATGCCGACCCGGCCCGCGCCGCTGCCGTCGCGGCCGAGGCCGGCACCCTGGCCCTGGCGCCGGAAGCCGCCATCGCCGCCGCGGAGGCGGTGATCATCGCCGCCCCCACCCGCTTCCACCACGGCCTGGCCGAGGCGGCGCTGATGGCGGGCCGGCATGTCTTCATCGAAAAGCCGATCGCTGCGACGCTCGCCGAGGCCGATGCGCTGATCGCCGCGGCCGCTGCGACGGGCCGCGTGTTGCAGGTCGGCCATATCGAGCGCTTCTCGGCCGCCTTCCGCGCCGTGGTGGGCGCGCGATCGGGCGGCCGGTCGCTGTCATGGGATGCGATCCGCGTTGCACCATTCCGGCCGCGCAGCCTCGATGTCTCGGTCGTGCTGGACCTGATGATCCATGACATCGACCTGGTTATCGAACTGGCCGGCGGCGAGCCGGAGGCGGTCGAGGCCGTTGGCGCCGCCGTCGCCTCCGACCGGCCGGACTTCGCCGTCGCCCGGCTGCGCTTCGCCGGCGGACGGGCGGCGGTGATCACGGCCTCACGCGTGTCGCTGGCGATGGAACGCCGCCTGCGCGTGCTGGGAACCGAGGGCGAGATGAGCGTGAATTTCCTCGACCGCTCGCTCGCGGTGCTGCGGCGCGGCGGGGCCGAGCCAGTCGCGGCCATGCCGGGTTCGGGCATCGACCGCGCCACATGGACCGATCATGACAGCCTGGAGGCCGAACAGGCCGCCTTCGTCGCCGCCTGTCTGGACGGCGCGCCGGTTGTGGTGGACGGTGCCGCCGGACGTCGGGCGCTGAAAGTGGCGCTCGCGGTGGAAGCCGCGATCGGCGGCACGCAAGAGGAAACGTAGCGAATGGACAAGCCACGCATCGCCATCGTCGGCGCCGGCGCGGTCGGAGGTTACGCGGGGTCCTACATGGCCCAGGCCGGCCACGACGTGACCTTCATCGACCCCTGGCCCGAGCATGTGGAGGCGATGCGTTCGCGCGGCCTGACCATCGAGCACCTGAAGGACGTGCCGGCTTTCACCGTGCCGGTGAAGGCGATCCACCTGACCGAATTGCAGTCCTTCGCGAAGCAGAAGCCGGTCGATATCGCCTTCGTCTGCATGAAGTCCTACGACACGGCCTGGGCGACGGCGATGATTGCGCAGTATCTGGCACCGGGCGGCTACATTGTCTCGCTGCAGAACTGCATCAATGAGGAAGTGATCGCCGGCGTCGTCGGCTGGGGCCGGGTGTTGGGGGCGATCGCGTCGCTGATCACAGTGGAATTGTCCGCGCCGGGGCTGGTGAAGCGGGCGGCCGGCAAGTCTGGCGCGTCGCACACCGTCTATCGTGTCGGCGAGCCGCATGGGCGGATTTCACCACGCGCGGAATACATCACCTCGCTGGTGGCACTTTCGGATTCCGCGCTGACCACGAACAACCTGTGGGGTGAGCGCTGGTCGAAGCTGGTGGCGAACGTGATGGGCAACGGCATCGCCGCCGCGACCGGGCTGCTGGCCAAGGAAGCGACCGCCGATGACGCCATCCGCGCCTTCGCCGCGCGGCTGGGGTCGGAGGCGATCCGCGTCGGTCAGGCGCTCGGCTACGACCTTGAGGAGATCCTGCATCTCGACGCCGAGATCATCGCGAAGGCGGGTGAGGGCGATGACGCCGCCCGCGCCGCCTATGACGCGCAACGTTTGGCCGATACGCAGAAGCCGGGCGGCGGGGCGCATCGCGCGTCCATGGGCCAGGACATGATGAAGGGCCGGCGGACCGAGATCGAATACCTCAACGGTTTCGTCGTCGCGCGTGGTGCGGAGATCGGCATCGCCGCCCCGGCCAACGCCGCGCTGACCGAGATCGTGAAGCGCGTCGAGCGCGGCGAGGTTGCCGCTTCCCCCGACCTGATCCGGGACTTGCGGCTGAATTAGGCCCGGGCGCCTGTACGATCCTCCACGCTGTCGCTCATGCTCCCGCCGGTGGGCTGTGTCCGGGAGACGATCGAGTTTCGACGCGGCGCGGAGGTCGCCTATTGCGATTCCGGCTGGTATTTCGTGATGCCGCCCTTCACCTCGTTG
The DNA here is from genome assembly GCF_039839775.1 of Roseomonas sp. CAU 1739. NCBI lineage: Bacteria > Pseudomonadati > Pseudomonadota > Alphaproteobacteria > Acetobacterales > Roseomonadaceae > Roseomonas > Roseomonas sp. CAU 1739. Next base: position 410,395 of record NZ_JBDOQQ010000003.1, on the reverse strand, counting down.
TCCGCCTGCTTAGACGAGATTGTGTCAGCCGGCTTCGTGCGGCAGCCCCGGACACCACCGGCACGAACTCCCTATCAGCCAATGCTGTCGTCAGGAGGGTAGCCGGCCCGCATTGACGCCCGGCACCCTTCCCAACACAGTCGGTGCAACTGTTGGGGAAGAACGCCCGGATGCCAGCGACCGCACGCGACGCCTTGCGCAACATCGTTCGCGAGAAACTCGCGCGGGACGAGGTCGTCGCCTCGATGACCGTGCGCCTCGTGCGCGGGATCGAGATCGCGCAGATCGCCGCAAGCGCGGGCTTCGACAGCCTCTATGTCGACATGGAACACGGGCCGCTCACGCTCGACATGACGGGGCAGGTCTGCATGGCGGCGCTCGCGGCCGGCATCACGCCGCTGGTGCGGGTGCCGGCACTCTCGCCGGAATTCGTGGGGCGCGTGCTCGATGCCGGTGCACTCGGCATCATCGCGCCGCATGTTCATTCGGCGGATGAAGCCCGGCGCGTCGTCGAGATGGCGAAGTTCCCGCCGCTTGGCCATCGTTCCGCCGCCGGCCACTTGCCGCAATTCGGCTTCAGGGCCTATCCGGCGCGGGAGGCGAACCTTGTGCTGGATGCCGCGACCATGGTCATCCCGATGGTCGAAAGCGTCGAGGCGCTGGAGAAGGTCGAGGAGATTGCCGCCGTCGAAGGCGTGGACATGATCCTGGTCGGCACCAACGACCTGACCGCCGAGATGGGCATCCCCGGCGCCTTCGACCACCCGCGCGTGCGCGAGGCCTATGAAAGGATCATCGGCGCCTGCCGCAGCCGTGGAAAGCATGTCGGCATTGGCGGCCTCGCCTCCCGGCCGGACCTCGTCGCGCAGATCGTCGGCATGGGCGCTCGCTATGTCTCGACCGGTACGGATCTCGGCTTCCTCGCGGAAGCCTGCGCGGCCAAGGCGAAGCAGGTGCATGCATTGACAGGCTGAGGCCGGCCCGACGGCAGATCACGCGCTGGACCGAGCAGGCCAGCGCTGCGAACATCGTGGCCGATGGCCCGGAACCGTGGGAGGGAGGCACCATGCTGGTCGATGTCGTGATCGAGGCGAGGCTCAGGTCGTGAAGATCGCCGTCATGGGGGCCGGCTCGGTCGGGTGCTACTATGGCGGGATGCTGGCCCGCGCGGGCCTGCCCGTCACGTTGATCGGCCGCAGTCAGCATGTCGATGCGGTCAACGAGCGCGGCCTGTTGCTGGAGATCGGCACCGACCGCATCCCCGTCCCGATGGCTGCCACCACCGAGATCGAGGGCGTCGCCGGTGCCGACGTCGTGCTGTTCTGCGTGAAATCCGGTGATACCGAGGCGGTGGGCCGCGCGATGGCGCCGCATCTGCGCCCGGACGTCACCATCCTGTGCCTGCAGAACGGCGTGGACAATCCCGACCGGCTGCGCGCGGCCATCGGCGGGGAGGTGGTGCCGGTTGCCGTCTACGTCGCCACCGGCATGGCCGGGCCTGGCCACGTTCGGCATCATGGACGCGGCGACCTGGTGATCGGCCCGTCGCGCAGGGATGCCGAGATCGTGGCGCGCTTCGGCGCCGCCGGCATCCCCACCACCGTCTCCGCCAATGCCATCGACGCGCTGTGGGCGAAGCTGATCGTCAACTGCGCCTACAATGCGCTCTCGGCGCTGACGCAATGGCCCTATGGCCGGTTGCTGGCCATGGAAGGCGTCGCTGACGTGATGCGCGACGTGGTGGGCGAATGCGTCGCCGTGGCGCGGGCGTCGGGCGTGACCGTGGCACCGGAAATCGAGCAATCCGTGCTCGGCCTCGCGGCGACGATGCCGGGGCAGAAATCCTCGACGGCGCAGGACATCGCGCTCGGCAAGCCGACCGAGATCGACCACCTCAACGGCCTCGTCATGCGCCGCGGCGCGGCGCTGGGCATTCCCACCCCGGCCAATCGCGTGCTGCATACGCTGGTCAAGGCGGCCGAGGCCCCGCGCGGCTGAAGGCGGCCCAACCGATCGGTTGGGGCGCTCTTGCCAGCGCCCTGCTTGCGCGCGACGCTTCCCCCAACGACACCCGAGGGGAAGGGAACACCGCATGCACAACCCGATGGATCTGACGGGCCGCACCATCATCGTCACAGGCACCGGGCAGGGGATCGGCCGCGCCATTTCGCAGCTTGTCCTCGACCTCGGCGGCAATCTGGTGATGGTCGAGCGCAACCCCGAGACTTTCGCCGATGTCGCCAAGGCGCTGGGCGGCAACCACACCCTCGCTGTCCAGGGCGACGTGACTGATGAGGCATTCTGCGCCCGCGTGGTGGATGACGCCGTCGCCCATTTTGGTGCCGTGCACGGCCTGGTGAACAACGCCGGGATCACCCGCCCCGCGATGATCGAGAAGATGACCGTGCCGCAATGGCAGGCGGTGATCGATGTGAACCTGACGGCGGTGCATCTGATGCAGCAGGCGGTCGGCCGCCATATGATCAGCCGCGCCCGCGCGGGGGACACGGTTGCGGGCGCGATCGTCAACATCTCCTCCACCGCCGGCAAGCGCGGGTCGATCGGGCAGGTCAACTACGCGGCGGCCAAGGCCGGCGTGCTCGGCATCACCATGACCGGGGCGCTGGAATGGGCGCGCTACGGCATCCGTGTGAATTCCGTCGGCTTCGGCACGGTCGAGACGCCGATGACGGAAACCGTGCGTTCCGACCGCTTCCGCGAAAGGACGCTGGCACGCATCCCGCTTGGCCGCATCGCCACGCCGGCAGAGGTCGCGCCGCTGATCTGCTTCCTGCTGTCGGACGCGTCGTCCTTCGTCACCGGCCAGAACTGGCTGGAGGATGGCGGCAGCATCACGCATGTCTGATCGCACCGGTGGCCTTGGGTCACCGATGCGACGTGCGATGATCGTCGAACGGAGGATGGCGGACATTGGCCCGCCCTGCCTTCGGTCGACGGCGCAGGGTGGCCACCGGGTTTCGGCGCTGCCGCCGCGGGACACCCATTCCCTTGGCAGGCAGTATTCGGGCAAAGCGGCGCTTCCGCCGCCCGGCTGCGGTTGACGACTTGCTGCACCGCACCGAAGATTGCCGCATCAACTCGCAGGGGCTGACGCGATGATGATCGACCGCCGCGCACTGCTCGCCGCCTGCGCCGCGGTTCCGACGCTCGCGCGCGGCCAGGGCGTCCGCGGCACGACGAAGATGATCGTGCCTTATGGGGCCGGCAACATCACCGACCAGGTCGCGCGCGTCTTCGTCGATGCGCTCGCCGCGCGTGGCGGCCGGCAGCTGGTGGTGGACAACCAGCCGGGTGCGGGCGGCACGCTCGGCGCTTACAATCTGGTTCGTGCACCGGCGGATGGCAGCACGCTTGGCATGGTCTCGGCCGCTGCGCTGACGATTGCGCCGCATGCCGCGCGCCAGGCGGTGCGCTACGATCCCTTCACCGACCTGATTCCCGCGGCGGGCGTCTACGTGTCGAGCGCCTACCTGGCGGTCAATGCCGCGCTGCCGGTGACGAACCTTGCCGAACTCGTGGCCTACGCACGGGCGCGCCCGGCCGACAATCCGCTGTTCTACTGCTCGCCGGGCAATGCCACCGTGCCGCATCTGAACATCGAGACGTTGCGGCGCGGCCTCGATTTCCCGGCGCAGCACGTGCCGTATCGCACCAGCGCGGCGGCCAATACCGACCTGCTCGCCAATCGCGTGCAGATGACGATGGATTCCGCCTCCATCACCGTCCCCCACATGAAGGCCGGCACGCTGCGGCCCATCGCCTATAACGGCACACAGCGCAGCGCCGACTTTCCCGACATCCCGACCTTCCGCGAGGCCGCACCCGACGTGCCGATGCTCAATGCCTGGTCAGGGCTGTTCTTCCCGAAGGGCACGCCGGCGCCGATCGTGCAGGCGGCCTCGGTGGAATTCCTCGCCACCGTCAACGACCCGGCCTTTGCCGAGAAGATGCCGCTTGGCGTGGCACCCTTTCCGCTGGACCCGGCGGAACTCGCCACGCATATCCGTCGTGACAACGAAAGGCTGGGCCGACTGATCGGCGAGATCGGCCTGACCCAGGATTGAGGACCCAACAGCCCATGGCCCGAGACGTCATCACCTCCCCGCGCGTCACGCCGATGCGTTCCGGGGTCTCCCATGCCGTGAAGTGCAACGGCTTCGTCTTCGTCACCGGCGCCACGCCCTTTCGCGGCGCCGACCGCATGACCGCCGAGATCGACAAGGGCGACCTCACCGCGCAGGTCCATCAGGTGATGCGCAACATCACCGCGATCCTGGAAGAAGCGGGCTCCTCGCTCGACCGTGCTGTGAAGATGAACGTCGCGGTGACCGACCTGACGCGCTATGCCGAATTCGACGCGGCCTTCCGGACATGGTTTGCCGAAGGGAATTTTCCGGCGCGGCAGACGACGGAATCGGTGCATCTCGCGCATCCTGATTTCCTCGTCTCGATCGACTGCATCGCCGAGGCTTGAGGGCGGGATTGGAGAGGGGCTTTGCCCCTCTCCAGACCTCTCCCCACCAAAGGCTTAAGGCCTTTGGGAACCTCCACTGGGCGCAGGGCGCGGCTGCGGTTGCCATTGAGGGGCGCCCCTCGTGCCCGACGGCTCAACTTCGTCACGACGCCGGGCGCGGCGCGTGAGCCCCAGCATCGAAACACGCCTCCTGCCCACCGCCAAAAGCCCGCATTCCAAAGGCCCGTCGGCCTTTGGTGGGGTGGCTTGGAGGGGCGAGGCCCCTCCAATTCTTCCACTTCGCTTTTGCGCAGACAGTGCGGTGCCCTCCAGCCCGCGTACCGTTCCACCGCGACGCTGTCCTTGCGCCGATGATGTCGGCTCACGCGCCGATCATGCCCAGCACCGCCACCGCCGCGGCCTCCGAAGGCAGTCCCTCCGGCGCCCGCAGCCTGGCCAGCGCCTCGGCGAATCCTACGCGCTGCGCTGCCGCCACCGCCGGGTCCAGCATTGGGCGCAGAAGTGCCTCCGACAGCGATTCCGGCGTGCACGGGCCCTGGATGCGTTCGGGCACCACCTCGCGCTCGGCCAGCAGGTTGACCAGCGAGGCATGCGGCACCTTGACCAGCCGTCGAGCGATTTCCGCCGTGATCGGGTTCAGCCGGTAGGCGACGACATGCGGAATACCGGCCACCGCCATTTCGAGCGACGATGTGCCGGACTTGATCAGCCCCGCCCCCTGGGACTGCGCGACAGCGGCAAAGGCGTCGTGCTTGGCGTCGTTGCCATCGACCAGGATGGGCGTCGCCGGCCAGTCGGCGGCCGCCGCGCGGACCGCCTCGGCGACGATGGGGGCAACCGGCAGCACTGGCCGCAGCCCGGGCAGCCGCTGCGCCGCCAGCCGCAGGGCGCCGCCGAACACCGGCAGCAGGCGCTGCGCTTCCATCCGCCGGCTGCCGGGCATGACGATCACCGGGCAGTCTTCCGCGCCCAGCCCATGCATCGCGCGGAAGCGCACGGCATCGCCGCGATCCGCCCCGCTTTCCAGTACCGGGTGGCCGACGAAGGTCACGGGTATGCCGGCATTCTCGAAGAAGATCGGCTCGAAGGGCAGCAGGCAGAGGATGCGGTCCACCTTCTCCTTCAGTTTCACCACGCGGCCGGGACGCCAGGCCCAGACCTGGGGGGCGACGTAATGCACCACCGGGATGCCGAGTGGCTTCACCCGTTCGGCCACGCGCAGCGTGAAGCCGGGGCTGTCGATCGTCACCAGCACATCGGGGCGGCGCGTGGCGATGTCGGCGACAGCCTCGTTGATCAGCCGCTTCAGCCGGAAGATCTTGGGCAGCACTTCCAGCAGCCCCATCAGCGCCAGTTCGCGATAGTCGAACAGGCTCGCCACGCCCTGCTCGGCCATGCGCGGCCCGCCGATGCCGCTGAATTCCAGGTCCGGCCGGCGCCCGCGAAGGGCGGCGATCAGCCGCGCGCCGAGCACGTCGCCCGAGGCCTCCCCGGCGACGACATGAACCCGCGTCATGCGAAGTCCGCCGGCATCGGCGCGGCGAAGGGCCGGGATGGCCAGTCGCGATGGTTGCGCACCTGGCCATCGTCGCGCACCGCGGTCAGCCGCGCCGGGTCCAGTGTGCAGAACACCCATTCCTCCATGTCGAGCGCCCCGCGCGCCAGCACGCCATCCTCGGGGAAGCCGCGATCCACCGGCCCGAACACAGCCGCATGGCCACGGTTCACGTCCAGCGCGGCCGACCAGGGCGCGAGCCCCACGGTGGGCGTGATGGCGACATAGCACTGGTTCTCCATCGCCCGCGCGGCGGCCCCGATGCGCACGCGGTTGAAGCCATGCATCGTGTCGGTGCAGGACGGTGCAAGGACTACCCAGGCGCCGGCCTCGACCTGCACGCGCACATGCTTGGGGAATTCCACGTCGTAGCAGACCGACACGCCGATCCGCCCCCAGGGCGTGTCGAACACGCCCGGATCGGCGCCTTGGGCAACGCCCCAGCGCTCGGCCTCGAACCGTGTCATGGCGCGCTTTTCCTGCACGGCCATGCGGCCATCGGGATCGATCAGCGGTGCGCGGTTGACCACGCGCCCATCCGGCCGGCGCACCGGCAGCGTGCCCGGCAGCAGCCAAACGCCAAGCCGCCGCGCCGCCTGGCGCATTGCCGCCAGGATGTCCGGCGCGGCCGCGACCACGGCGGCCAGTTCGCCGGCCTCATCCGCCGCATCCCCGCCGGCCAGCGCCGCGCCGAGTTCGACGCAGGCATATTCCGGCAACACCAGCAGGTCGGCGCCCGCGCGCCCGTGCTCCAGCCGTTCCTCCAGCGCCTGCGCGAAGTCGGCGACCGAGCCGGGCCGCCCGACGCCGTATTGCAGCAGCCCCAGGCGCATCGGCGCGTTCACAGCGGGTCCTTCACCCAGAAGCCGAGCGCATGCGGCGTCGCCCGGTCGTCGCCGACCTCCTGCCAGTCGAAGACGACGGAGACATCGGCGCGCCGGACATAGCCGCGCCGACCCCAGAAGCCATCGAGCGCGACATGGTCCTTCGGCCGGCGGGGATCGTTGTCATTGCGCGTCACCGCGCAGAAGGCAGCCGCCGGCAGGCCGAGCGAGCGCGCATGCGCCTCCCGCATCTCGAAGAAGCGTACCCCGGCGCCGCGGCCACGATACGCCGGCAGCAGCACGCTCTCGCCGAAATAGCAGTAGCGTGCCGGGTCAAGGCCGCGCCCGCGGAAGGCCGCCTGCACCCGCGCCTGCGCCTCGTTCATCGGCTGGCAGGTCGCACAGCCCACCGCACGATCCCCGTCGATCGCCACGATCACCGCCGCGCCGGGGCTGTCGGCATAGGCGGCGAGGTAGGTCTCCTCGTAGCCGGGGGAGCCGTCATACAGATACGGCCAGTCGCGGAACACCGCGACGCGCAGCCCTACCAGGCGCGGCAACCAGGCGCGCAGCGCGTCGCCGCGCAGGGTCTCGAAGCGAAGGGGGGCGGGCGTCATGCCCGATCCATAGGGGCCGGGCCCGCGGCGGGGAAGGGGGCTACCGGTCCCGCACCACCCGGATGCCGGCGAAGTTGTAGCGGTCCGCCGCCGTGCCGCGCACGCGGTTGCCGGCGCGCACGTACCAGGGCAGGTGGCTCCAGGAACCGCCGCGCATGGACCGGTTGGCGCAGTCGCCGGTCAGCCGCGGCGAGCCATCGACCGGCTGGCCCTCCAGCGTCGGGTTCAGGCAATCAAGCGTCCATTGCCAGACATTGCCGAGCATGTCGTACAGCCCGAAGGCGTTCGGCCGGAAACTGCCGACCGGCGCGGTGTAGACGTGACGGTCGGAGCAGCGAAAGGTGAATTGCGGCCGCCGGTCGAGGTTCAGCGCCTCGGCCAGGGACAGGTCGGCGACATTGCCATACTCGCAGGCCGGCGCCTGTGTATCCCCCCAGAAGCGCGCCGTCGTGGTGCCGGCGCGGGCGCCGAATTCCCATTCCGCCTCGCTCGGCAGACGATACGGCTTGCCGGTGGTGGTCGCGAGCCATCGCGCATAGGCCTGCGCATCAATCCAGCTGACGCAGACGACCGGATGGTCATCCTTCTGCGCAAAGCCCGGGTTGCGCCAGTTGAGCGTCGGGGCTTCTTGGTATTCGTAGGTCGCGCCACTGTTGACGAAAGCCCAGCAGCCGGACCCCGGCGCATGACCCGTCGCGGCGACGAAGGCGGCGAACTGGCCCAGCGTCACGGCGGTGCGCGACATGGCCAGCCCCGGGGCGATGATGACGCGGCGCTGCGGTTCCGACCGGCCTCGCAGGTCGAAGGGCACGCCCTCGCGTTCTTCCTCCCCGCGCGGCACGCCCATGGTGAAGCTGCCACCGGGCAGGGAGACCATCTCGGGGCAGTCGGCGCAGTCGCTGAATGTGTGCGGTGGCACCTGCGCATGGACGTCGCCGAGCAGCGGCAGCAGCAAGACGATCGCCGCCAGGAACGGAATCTTCACATCCGGGGCTCCAGTTTCGGGCGCAGCGTAACGCAGTCGTGCGGTGCGCCGATATGCTTTGCCACGGTCAACGGGGCCGGGTCTGCATCGATTCCCGTCCCGCCAGCACGAAGGCGGCCAGGCCCTCCTCGACCACGGCGCGGGGCAGGTTGCGCAGGACCAGCGTCAGCCGCGACTTGCGGTCGTGATCGCGGGGCCAGGCTGCGAGCCGCGCTGGCGGATGAAAAACATGCTGCACGCCATGCACGACAACGGGCCGGTCCTCCCCCGCGATGTTCAGCAGCCCCTTCACGCGCAGGATGGAGTCGCCGCGCGTCAGCGCCAGCATCTCGAGCCAGGTGGCCACGCCATCCCAGGGGAGCGGCGTATCGAACACCAGCCCGAAGGCCTCGATGCCCGGATTGTGGCGGTTGGGATCGTGGTGGTGGTGGTGGTGATGGCCGTGCGCCGCCTCGGCGGCGAGCCAGCCCGCCACCGCGGGGATGCGCCCGGCGACGTCGAAGCCGCCGGCGTCGAGCAGCGCCGCCGGGGCGATCGTGCCCTGTTCGGCCCACAGCAGAGGTGCCACTGGACTGAGCGCCGCAAGGCGTCCCACCAGTGCCGACACGGCATCCGGATCCGCGATGTCGGCCTTGGTCAGCACCAGCCGGTCGGCCATCGCCGCCTGCTTCACTGCCTCGACCTGGGTGTCGAGCGTGGCCATCCCCGCCACCGCATCGACCAGCGCCACCACCCCGTCCAGCCGGAAGGCGGACAGCACCATCGGATCGGTCATCAGCGTCTGCAGGATCGGTGCTGGGTCGGCGAGGCCGGTCGTCTCCACCACCACGCGGCGGATGTCCTGGCCGCCCTCGGCGCGGATGGCGAGGTCCCGCAGCACCCGCACCAGGTCCCCGCGCACCGTGCAGCACAGGCAGCCGGCATTGAGCAGCACGACGTCGTCGTCCAGCCGCTCGACCAGCAGGTGATCGAGGCCGATCTCGCCGAATTCGTTGATCAGCACGGCACTTCCGGCCATCTCCGGCGCCTTGAGAAGCCGGTTCAGAAGCGTGGTCTTGCCGGCGCCGAGGAAGCCGGTCAGCACCGTGACTGGTATCTTCTCTCGCCTCATCGGCGCGGTCCGTCGGCGTCATTGCCGGCCCCAGGCGCCGGCGCGCCTGCCCGGCGCGCCATGCGCCGTCGCATGGGAGGCCGCGCGCTGTCCGGGCGCGGTCGCACCGTGCGCTGCCGGCCCGCTGCAGGACAACGGGCCGAGGGGGTGCGGGTCATGCGCCGTACAGCGTCTTCGGATCGACCAGCGGGGCGGCGATCTCGGTCAGCTTGCCGTCGCGGATGGCGTGGAAGAAGCAGTTGCGCCGCCCGGTGTGGCAGGCGACGCCATCCTGGTCGACCAGCGCGAGCAGCGTGTCGCCATCGCAATCCACGCGCAGATCCACCAGCCGCTGCTGCTGGCCCGAGGTCTCCCCCTTGCGCCACAGCGCCTTGCGGGACCGCGACCAGTAGCAGACGCGGCCCGTCGCCAGCGTCTCGGCGACTGAATCGGCGTTCATCCAGGCCATCATCAGCACCTCGCCGGTGTCATGCTGCTGGGCGATGCAGGGCACCAGGCCCTGGACATCGAAGCGGATGGCGGCGATCAGGGCGGCGGTGGCGTCCGGGGCGGTGCTGGTCATCGCGTTACGATATAGTGTCCCCGGGACCATTGGCGAGGAGCAGGCATGGCCGAGGCGATGACACGCGAGACCGCCCTGCGCGAGGCTGAGGCCGTCTGCCTGCGCCGCGGTGCGACACTGACGCCGCTGCGCCGGCAGGTGCTGGAACTGGTGCTCGACGCGTCGTCTCCGGTTGGCGCCTATGCGCTGCTCGACCGGCTCAAGGTGTCGCGGCCCGGCGCGGCGCCGCCCACGGTCTATCGCGCACTGGATTTCCTGCTGGAACAGGGCCTGATCCACAAGCTCGAGCGGCTCAACGCCTATATTGGCTGCATCGACGCCGGCCACGGCCATGCCCACGAACACCACCACCCGCACCAGTTCCTGATCTGCCGCCGCTGCGGTGCCACCGCCGAAATCGCCGACCACGGCATCGCCCATGCCATCGAGGCCGCGGCGCGCCGCGAGGGATTCGCCCTGGCCGAGGCGGTGGTCGAGATCGAGGGCACCTGCGCGCGCTGCATGGCCGGATAGCGCGGCGCCACGCTTTGCCCCGCGTCCCGGCGCTGCTGCTCGCGTCCCATCGATTTGCGCAATGTCATTGCGCCGGCCCCGCGCCGCAGTAACCATGGGCCGGCAGGACGCACTACGCCGAGGGCCATTCCGGTCCCGGCCAGGAGGACAACGCGAACCATGGCTTCCCTCACACCCTCCCGGATGCTGCCGCGCGGGGGCTTGGCCCTCGTGCTCGCCGGCGCGATCGCCGCATCGCCCGCCCTGGCGCAGGGCCAGGCCGCCGGCGGCGCCCCCGCCGGCTTCACCACCGCCGACCTGGCTCGCCTGTGCGGCCCGGCGGCCGACAACGCCAATGCGATGGCGCTCCGCCCGGCCTGCTTCGCCGCGCTGGTCACCATCGGGCAGACGCATTCGCTCTACACCACCGGCCCGCGCGCCCAGCGGCCGATCTTCTGCCTGCCGGAGCAGACGCCGACCCTCGACCGCGTCGCCGGGGACTTCGTCTCCTGGGCCGCGGCCAACCAGCAGTATTCCGGCGCGCGTGCCGCCGAGGGCGTGCTGCGCTTCGCCGCCGCCACCTATCCCTGCCCGGCGGCGCCCGCCGCGCGACGCCGCTGAACCGGAGGACAACGCCATGATGACGAAGAAGCCCCTCCGCATCGCCGCCGTGCTGCTGCTCGGCGTCGGCCTCGCCGGCTGCGAAGGCATGACCGAGAACCAGCGTGCGACCGCCACGGGGGCCGGCATCGGCGCGCTCGGCGGCGCCGCCCTCGGGTCGCTGTCGGGCAATGCCGGCTGGGGCGCGCTGATCGGCGCGGGCGTCGGCGGCGTGTCCGGATATGCGATCAGCAACAGTCGTCAGCGGTAGACGGGGCGGCCCGGTCTGGACAGTTGGAGGGACTTTGCCCCTCCAAGCCACCCCACCAGGGGCCAACGGGCCCCTGGACCGCGGGGATTTGGCGCCGGGCAGGGGCATGTCGTGTCGCCTGCAGGCGCCCGCCGCCCAGGGGATTTCATGCTGCGGTGCGCAAGGCACGTTTCCCCGGGTGAACAACAGCCCCGCCCGGCACCAGGTCGGGGTTTCCAAAGGCCTTAAGCCTTTGGTGGGGTGAGGTTCGGAGAGGGGCAAAGCCCCTCTCCGAGACGCCGCCAAGCCGTACCGATGAGGGAGTTGCCCCTCCGGCCCCGCGTCGCACCGTTCCCCCGTTGCCGTCCCCTTCCGCCCCGTCGGACACTGCGCGCGCGTCCCGAGTCTTGCCCGGGGTGCCAATCGCGCGACGGAAGGACAAGACCGACATGCGCTTCAAGACCATTCTCACGGCAGCGGCCCTGTTGGCTGCGGCGCCGGCCATGGCGCAGACGCCGCCGGCCGGGCGCGGTTCGAACACGGCGACGGTGGCCGAGCTCGCCGCCCTCTGCGCGACGCCCGCCGGTGCCTCCGGCTACGCGGAATCCAACGGGCTGTGCCGCGGCTTCATTGGCGGCTTCGCGCAGTATCATGCGGCGCTGACCCAGCCCGGCACGCGCCACCGCCCGCTGTTCTGCGTGCCCAACCCGGCACCGACGGGTGCGCAGGCCGCGGCCGCTTTCGCCACCTGGGCGCAGGCCAATCCCCAGGCGGCGAACGAACTCGCCGTGGACGGGCTCGCCCGCTGGTTCATCGCCACCTATCCCTGCCCGCAGCCGCCCGCGCGCCGCGGCGCGCGCTGAGACGGAGAGCCCAAGATGCGCAAGATGGTCCTTCTTCCCGCGGCCCTGGCCCTCGGCCTTGGCGGCTGCTCGGGTGATTCGATGACGCCCGGTGGGCGCGACGTGCTGCTCGGCGGCGCCGGTGGCGCGCTGGCGGGTGCGGCGATCGGCTCCTTCACCGCCAATGCCGGGGTGGGCGCGCTGATCGGCGCCGGTGTGGGCGTGGTCGGCGGGTATCTGTGGAACCAGCACCAGGTCGCCGAACGCCAGGCGGCGGAACGGCGCCAGCAGCAACTGGATGCGGCGTATCAGCGCGGCGTGCAGAGCGGCGAGCGGCAGGCCCGAAGCTCGAACTGACAGCGTGGCGGGGCAGCATCCGCATGCCCCGCCCACCGCTGTGGCGCGACGCGACCCGGGGCCCCGTCGGGTTGCATGCAATTGAGTCCTGCCGCAGGGTTGTTCCACTGGCGATTTTAGATCACGCAGGTGGAGCGCCTCATGCCCTGGCCCGAGAACCCGCCCGATGACGCGTACATCAACATCGGCTTCATCCAGAAGGACTGGATGAGCGAATTCTCTGACTATGTGGGCAACACGCCGATGACGAGCCCGGGCGTGTGCATGGCCCTCACCACCCAGTTGTTCGAATACCGCAAGAATTCGAGGTCTCCGCCGGATTTCTTCAAGTGGGTCCGGTCGAACGATGGCGCCCAGGCGATCATGAAGATCCAGACCGCCTATATGATGAGCGCGCTGGGGACGACCGACCCGAATGCCCAGGTGAACATGAGCTTCGGGAGCGTCCTCGGCGCGTTCCGGCGTTCGGCCGAGGACGACATGTACAAGTCATCCGGCTTCGAGTCCGTCGACAGCCCGTTCTTCCCCAGCATCTTCGGCGGCTTCGGTTCCCTGGCGAAGGATGTCGTCCAACGGCACGGCACTGCGGGCTGCCTCTACAAGCCGATCTACATGGCGAAGCTGGGTGGGGGATCCCACACGATCGGTGCCATCGTCAATTTCGACCGAAACAACTACGCCTTCTTCGACTCCAACCACGGCTATGTGGCGTTCCAGCAGTTGAGCAGCCTGGAGAGCTTCGTCGCCTCGGTTCAGGATGAATACATCGAGGACTTCACGGCGTATTTCATCGATTCCAAGTCCTGACGGGCGGATCGCGGTTCAGCCATCGCGGCAGTCCTCGCCGAAGCACTCGAACGGCGACCAGCGCGATCCAGGCGAAGCGGGGGGGTGCGCTCCCCCCCCACGCCGTCATGACCGCAGCGTCGCCAGCCCCTGGTCCAGATCCGCGAGCAGGTCGCCTACATCCTCCAGCCCGATATGGATGCGCACGGTGAAGCCGCCGAGATCGTCGGACGTCGCCGTGCGGGTGATGAAGCCGGTGGTGGGCAGGGCGAGGCTCTCATACCCGCCCCAGGATGCGCCGATGCCGAACAGCGCGAGGCTGTCGATGAAACGGAACACCTGTTCCTCGGTGTAGTGCGGCTGGAAGACGATGCCGAACAGGGAGCACGACCCGGTGAAATCCCGCTTGAACAACGCATGCTGCGGGTGGGAGGGCAGGCCGGGATGCAGCACGCGCTGGATCTCTGCGCGGTTCTCGAACCAGCTCGCCACGGCCAGCCCGCTGGCCTCCTGGTGCTTGAGGCGCACCGGCATGGTGCGGGCGCCACGCAGCGCGAGCCAGCAATCGTCGGGGGCGGCAAAGTGGCCCATCTGCCCGGCCGCGGTGCGGACGATGAGGTAGTCTTCCTCGGTGTTCGTGGTGATCGAGCCCAACAGCACGTCTGAATGGCCGCCGACATACTTGGTCAGTGCCTGGATCGAGACATCGACACCGTGCTGGAACGGCATGAAATTGTGGATGCCCCAGGTGTTGTCCATCAGCACCTTGGCACCGCCGGCATGCGCCGCGCGGGCGATCGCCGGGATGTCCTGCAGCTCGAAGGTGTGGCTGCCGGGGCTTTCCGTGTAGACGACCTTGGTGTTGGGGCGCATCAGCGCGGCGATCTCGGCCTCGCCGATGGTCGGGTCGTAGAAGGTCGTCTCGATGCCATAGGCGGCCATCAGGCCGGTGGCGATGTTGCGCCCGGGGCCATAGACGCTGTCGGGCATCAGGCAATGCTCGCCGGTCTTCAGATACGCCATCAGTGGCACCGTGACGGCGGCGAGGCCGGTGCCCACCAGCACGCAGCGCGTGCCGCCCTCGATCTCGGCGATGACGTCTTCCAGGGCGTAATGCGTTGGACCGCCGGCGGTGCCGTAGGTCATCACGCGGTTGAAGCGGTCCTTGGCGAATTCCTTGCGCGACCGCACATTCGGCATCAGCACGGTGGATCCGCGATGCACGGCCGGGTTCACGAAACCATGCGCATGGGTGCCGGCGCGGCCGGCATGGGACATGCGAGTGGCGAAGCCTTCGGTGCGATGCGGCTTTGAGATGTCGTGGGGCATGATCAGGCCGTCTTTTCCTTGGTTGTTTCCGGGCGGGACGCCCATTCGGTCCAGGACCCGTCATAGACGGCGGGTTCAGGCAGGCCGGCGCGCACCATCCCGAAGGCGAGCACGCAGGCGGTAACGCCCGACCCGCAGGAGGTCACGACCGGCTTGCCGCCCGTCGCCCCCGCCGCGGCGAACAGCGCCCGCAGCGTGGATGGGTCCTTGGTCTTGCCGTCCGCGCCGGCGATCTCGCTGGACGGGACATTTGCCGCACCCGGCATGTGGCCGGATGGCAGGCCGGCGCGCGGTTCCGGCGCGGTGCCGTCGAAGCGCCCCTTGGCGCGGGCATCGATGATCAGCGCCGAGCCGTCGGCCACGATCTGCTTGATGTCGCCGATGCCCTTGAGCATCGATGCGCGGAAATCCGGCACGAAGGTCACGGCCGCCGGGGCAGGGACGTCGCCCGTCTCGACCGCGCGGCCTTCCTTCTTCCAGGCCGGCAGCCCGCCATCCAGCACCGCGACGTTGTCGTGGCCGAACAGCCGCATCATCCACCAGCCGCGCGGCGAACTGCGCAGCCCGTGCTGGTCGTAGAACACCACGCGACTGTCGTTCGACACGCCAAGCGCGCCGACCATGCGCGCGAACTTCGCGGGCGTGGGCACCATGTGCGGCAGGTCGGTCTCGTCATCGGCGATCTTGTCGATGTCGAACAGGCGCGAACCCGGGATATGCGCGGTACGGAAGGCGTCGTGCTTGTTGCCGGGTTCGCCCGGCAGGAAGGTCGAGCAATCGAGGACCACCAGGTCCGGCTTGCCGAGTTCCCCGGCCAGCCATTCGGTCGAAACCAGCATCTCCATCGGCGTCACTCCCCGGCGAGGACCAGCGTCACGCGCCGGTTCGCCTTGCCCTTGTTTTCGATCTTGATGACTTCGACGCGGCCGATCTCCCCGGTCGCTCGAACATGGGTGCCGCCGCAGGGTTGCAGGTCAACCGGGGCGGCCTCATCGCCGATGCGCACCAGGCGGATGCGGCCGGACCCTCGCGGCGGCTGCACCGACAGCGTGCGCACCAGGGTCGGATTGGCGTCCAGCTCCGCATCGCTGATCCAGGTCTCGCTGATCGCGTGATTGGCGGCGACCAGCGCGGCCAGTCCTTCGGTCAGGGCTTCCTTGGTCGGCGGGTCCGGCAGGTCGAAGTCGAGCCGCGCCTTCTCCACGGCGATCTGCCCGCCGGTCACGCCGGCGCCGGGGATCAGGCTGCACAGCAGGTGCATCGAGGTGTGCATGCGCATGAAGCGGTGGCGGCGGCCCCAGTCGAGCACCGCAGCGACGAGCGTGCCCGGTTCGGGCAGCACGGCGCCCGGTGCCGGGACGTGAAGCACGGTGTCGTCGGGGCCCTTCACCGCCTCGCTCACCGCCATTTCGCCGCCATCCCAGCGCAGCACGCCGGCGTCGCCCGGCTGGCCACCGGCCCGCGCGTAGAACACGGTGCGATCCAGCACGACGCCATCCGGCGCGGCGGAGACGATGCGCGCCGCGATCTCGCGCGTATAGGCATCGTCACGATAGGCGAGTTCGGTCGGCATTCAGGCGGTCCATTCCTTCAGCAGCGCCGCGCGCCGGCGTGCGAACTGCGCCAGGCACAGCGCGCCGGTGGCATTGGCGATGCGATTGTCGTCCAGCATGGCGATGGCGTCGTCCGCGTCCAGCACCAGCAGGCGGATATCCTCATGTTCGCTGTGCAGGCCGTGGTGGCCGGCATGGCCGGGCTCGGGCAGGCGGGTGCGGGCGAGGAACAGGGTGATCACCTCGTCGCAGCCGCCCTGGCTGAGGATGAACCGCCCGATCGGCAGGATCCGGTCGGCGACCAACCCGGTCTCCTCCGCCAATTCGCGCCGCGCGGCATCGACCGGGTCCTCGCCATCCTCGAGCAGCCCGGCGGCGCATTCGGCCATCACCGGATCCATCCCGGCGGCCAGCGCCGGCAGGCGGAACTGTTCGATCAGCGCCACGCGACCTGCCCAGGGGTCCCACGGCAACACCGCCACGGCCCCGCCGCGTCGCCACAATTCCCAGGTCAGCACGCCGCCTTCGGCACCGTCGAAGCGGCGACGGCGGAAGCGGACGCGTTGCAACGGGAAGCGCCCCTCCCAGACCACCTCGTCGGAAAGCACCGTCAGGCCGGGATATGCGGGGATCGGCTTCGCCTTGGGAGGTCTGGCGCTCATGGATGGCGGACCCTACCCTTGGTCGCAGGGTCCGTCCATGCACCGGGGCCAGGCCGGGGAGGGGATGCTGCGCGTCATCGAGCAAGGCCGGACCAACGGCCGTGGCAGCCACCGGCGCCGCCCATGAGCGACGCCCCCGCCGACATCCATGCCAGCGCCCGCGCGCAGCGGCGCGGCATCATCCTGCTGATCTGCGCGACCGCGGCCTTCGCGATCTCCGCCGCCTTCGCCAAGACGATCGGCGGCCGCATCCCGGTCGCCGAGGTCATCCTGTTCCGCAACGTCTTCGCCCTGCCGGCGCTGTTGCCGGTGGTCCTGGCATCGGGCGGCTTCGCCGCGCTGACGACGCGCAACCCGATGAGCCACGCCGCCCGCACGCTGTTCGGCATGATGGGCATGGTCGGGTCCTTCTATGGCTATGTGCACCTGCCGATCGCGACGGTCACCGCGCTCGGCTTCACCATGCCGCTGTTCCTGACCATCCTGTCGGTGCCGCTGCTGCACGAAAGCGTCGGCTGGCGGCGCGGCCTTGCCGTGCTGGTCGGCTTCTGCGGGGTGGTCCTGATGGTCGGACCGGGGGCGGAAGGGATCGGCGAATCCGGCCTCGCGATCCTGCTGTGCCTGCTGGGTGCGGTGGGCTGGGCGCTGGCGATGATCACCATTCGCCAGATGGGCGATGCGGGGGAGAGTTCAGTCGCGATAGTCGTGTGGTTCGCGGTGGCCTCGGCCGTGGTGGCCGGCATCGCCGCGGCGCCGGTATGGATCTGGCCGACACCGCTGGAATGGGCGCTGTTGGCGGGTATCGGGCTGGTCTCGGCCTTGGCGCAGGTGCTGATGACCACCGCCTATCGCACCGGGGAGGCGACGCTGCTCGCCCCCTTCGAATATGCCGGCATCGTCTGGACCACCGCGCTCGGCGCCTTCATCTGGGCGGAACTACCGGATGGGTGGGATTTCGCCGGCATCGCCGTGCTGGTCGGCGCCGGGATCTACATCTGGCACCGGGAGGTAGTGCTGGGTGTACGGCGTTGATTGGAGCATGATTGGTTCACATTGGTTCACCCACCGCGCTTCAACCTGTTGCTTGATCGCGTGAATCAGACCTCCGGTGCCTTCGCACCCGCGGCCATCACACTCTGATCTTTGAGTTTTCTCGTCTGCGCCAGCGGATGTGATGTCTGTGCCAGCCGCACCACCGCCGCCTTGATCGACCTCATCTGCTCCGCCCTTCTCGTGTAATGCTTGACATGCGACAGGCCCTCCCCTCGGAGGGCGGCGCGGATCTCCAGCGTCGTGCTCCCGCCTCGGCCATGCGACGGGAGATCGAGCAGGTGACGCACGTAGCGGCTGTGCACCCGCGCCGAGCGGTTGCCGCAGTCAGGACAGCAGCCCTCCAGCACGGCGCTTCGCACCGTCATTACGACGCGTTCGCTACTGATCTCGACCTCATCCGGCAGCAGTCCGACCGGAATGACCGAATGAAGGTCAGGGTCGGGCACGGCGAAGCCTCGGGGTTGGCCTCACCACCTACGCGCCGGCAACGCCGTCGTCAGCTCACCTGCACGGAAATCGAGTCAGAGCACGTCATTTAGGCCGCCCCACAGCCTACCGCGTCTAGGCTGGCCGAATACCTGCTCGCTGCGCCACATCTCCCCAGCGTGCCACTTCCTCGGCGATGAAGGCGCGGAACTCGGCGCTGGTGCTGCCGACGGGGTCAAAGCCGCGCCGCGCCAACTCCGCCCCCACACCCTGCTGCATGGCGGCGCGCACATCGGCTTCCAACTTCGCAGCGAGCGGCGCCGGCAACGCGCCAGGCCCCATGAAGCCGGCCCAGCCGCCGCCGACGAACCCCGTCAGGCCAAGCTCCGACAGTGTCGGCACGTCAGGCGCTTGCGGCGAGCGCACCGCGGTGGCGAGGCCGATCATGCGCAACCGTCCCGCCTGGACATGCGGCAGCACCGCCGAGACGGCGTCGAAGGCGATCTGCACGCGCCCCGCGACGAGGTCCGTCTGCAACTGTGCCGTGCCACGATAGGGCACGTGCTCAATGTCCACGCCGGCGCGCAGCTTGAACAGCTCGCCGACGAAATGCGTCGTCGTGCCGACGCCGGAACTCGCATAGGTCAGCGGCTGGCGCTTCGACAGGTCGATCAACTCCGGCAGCGTCTGCGCCGGCAGCCCGGCGGTGACGACCAGCGCGAAGGGATTGCGCGCGATCAAGCTGATCGGCGTGAGGTCGGTCTGCGGATTGTAGGTGAGGCCGGCCTGGGTGAAGGGCGCGACCACCACCTCGGCGGCCGAGGAAACCAGCAGCGTGTACCCGTCCGGATCGGCACGCGCGACGGCAAGGCCGGCGATGGTGCCGCCGGCGCCTGCGCGGTTCTCGACCACCACCGGCTGGCCCCAGACCGGCGATAGTTTTTCGGCCAGCAACCGCGCCGCGATGTCGATCGTCCCGCCGGCGGCAAAGCCGACCAGGAAGCGCACGGGGCGCGTCGGCCAGGCCTGGGCGTGTGCGGCGCCGGGCAGGATGGTCAGGGCCGGAAGCGCGGCGAGCCATTGGCGTCGATGCAGGGACATGCAGCCATCCTCCATGTGCGGGTTCGGTGGTGGTGTCATCGGCCGAGCGCACCCGATGCGCGCAGGTCGGTGATCTCGTCGTCATCAAGGCCGGCTTCGCGGAGCACGGCGTCAGTGTCCTCGCCGAGGCGTGGCGGCGCGCGATCCAGTGCCGGGCCATCGATGTTGGCGTGATGCGCGGCCAACGGCATCGCGATGCGGCCGGACGCCGAAGGCCATGGCGCATCGGCCACGACACCGCGCCCTGCCGCGTCGGAATCGGCCAGCGCCTCGGCCAGGCTGCGCACCCGCGCGGCGGGGACATGGTCGGCGAGCAGCGCTTCCCATGCCGCGGCCGGGCGACGGCGCATCTCATCCGCCAGGATCGTCGCCAGCGCGGTGCGATGCGGATCCTGCCGCCGCACATCGGCAAAGCGCGGATCGTCCAGCAGGTCCGCGCGCCCGATCAGCCGGCACAGCGTCTCGAACTGCCGCTGCGTGCAGGCGCCGAGCATGATCAGCGCACCATCGGCGGCCTCGTAGCAGGAGGCAGCGGCGAGCGCGTGTTCATTGGCATGCAGTCGCGGCGCGCGCCCGCCATTGAGCAGCGAGGAGATCACCGGCCCCATCAGCAGGAAAGCGGTGTCCAGCATGGAGACATCGATGTGCTGGCCCCGGCCGGCGCGTTCCCGGCGCAGCAGCGCCGCGGTCAACGCGAAGGCCGCCATGGTGCCGGAGGCATAGTCCAGAACCGGCGCGCCGGCCTTGAGCGGGCCGGATGCCGTCGTGCCGGTCATCGCCATCAGCCCGCTGAAGGCCTGCACGACGTTGTCGTAGACGGGTCGCCCGGCCAGTGGCCCCTGCTGGCCGAAGCCGCTCAGCGAGCACATCACCAGCCGCGGATTGATCGCCGACAGCGTCGCATAGTCGAGCCCGAGCCGCGCCATCACGCCCGGGCGGAAATTCTCCACCACCGCATCGGCGTTCAGCGCAAGGCGCTGCGCCAGCGCCCGGCCTTCCGGGTGTTGAAGGTTGATGGTGATGGATCGCTTGTTGGCGTTCTGCACGGCGAAATGGTCGCCCATGCCGGCGCGGCGCAGCGCATCGTCGCCGCCGCGGCCGCGCATGTAGTCGCCGGCGACGGGTTCCTCGACCTTGATCACCTCGGCGCCCAGCAGGGCCAGTTGCGCCGTGCAGAAAGGCCCGGCGATCACATGGCTGAAGTCGAGGATGCGGAAGCCGTCCAGCGCGCGCATCAGAAGCGTCCGCAATCCACCTTGATGCTCTCCCCGGTGATGGCCGAGGAGGCATCGGAGGCGAGGAACAGCGCGGCGGTGGCGACCTCCTCCGGCGACAGCCAGCGGCGCAGCGCGGCACTGTCGGTGTAGTTGGCGCGGATGATCTCCTCCGGCGGTCGGCCCTCGGCTTCGGCGCGGCGGGCGATGACGCGGTCCATCAGCTCGCCGCTGACCGCGCCGGGGCACAGCGCATTGACGCGCACGCCAAGCGGGCCGATCTCACGCGCCACAGCCTCGGTCATGCCGATCAGCGCGAATTTCGTCGCGCAATAGGCGGTGCGCATCGGGTAGCCATGCAGCCCCATGCGCGACGACATGTTGATGATCGACCCGCCACGTTGTTCGCCCATCACGCGGGCGGCGACGCGAAGGCAATGCATGGCGCCGAACAGGTTGGTCTCGATGCAGTCGCGCCAGGCGTCGAGATCGACATCGGCGATGCCGCCGACCGGGCCGGTCTGCCCGGCATTGTTCACCAGCACATCGACGCGGCCGGTCTTCCGTGCGGCGGTCGCGAAGACCGCCTCGACATCCGCAAGGCGCGTGACGTCGCAGGCAATGGCGATGCCCCCGATGCGCGCGGCGACGGGTTCGATGGTCGCCAGGCTGCGTCCGGCGACGACGACATGGGCACCGGCGGCGGCGAAGGTCTCGGCAATGGCGCGGCCGATGCCGGTGCCGCCCCCCGTCACGATCGCCGTGCGGCCGGCAAGGCTGTGTGTCGTCATGCGGGGACGGGCTCCGTGGCGTAGGATCGGGCGGGGTCGAACAGCGGCATTTCCGGCTCGCGGCCGAGGATGAAGTCGCCCATCAGCCGGCCGATATAGGGACCGATGGTGTAGCCGCCGCGCACGCAGCCGAGCAGGAAGGCATCGGCCACGCGCGGCGCGGCGCCGGCGAGGGGGTAGAAATCGGGCACATTGGCCTCGAACCCCGTCCAGGACCGCACGACGCGGAAACTGGCAAGGCCCGGCACGGTGAACTGCGCGAGGCGCAGGTTCGGCAGCAGCGTATCCGCGACGACGCGCGTGCGGCCTTCCTCCGGCGTGCCGGCGCCCTGCCAGCCGCCGCCGATCAGCATCGTGCCATTGGCCTTCTGCTTCAGCGTCAGCAGCCCGGTTGCGTGGCCGATCACGCTGTTGACCAGGCGGGGACCGCGTTCGGTGACTGCCACGGTGTTCACCCGCGCGCGTACGGGGATGTCGAGCCCGATCATCGCCGCCGCCATCTTCATCCAGCCGCCGCAGGCGATCAGCAGCCGCGTGGCGCGGATCGGTCCGGTGTTCGTATCCAACCGGAAACCCCGCGACAGGCGCTCGATGGCGGTGACACGACAGAACTGGCGATACGGCACGCCCGCCGCATCCATCCGTGCGCGATAATAGCTGCCGGTCAGGCTGGAATTGGCGTAGCCGTCGAGCGGACACCAACTCGCTGCGCGTACGCGGCGTGACAGGCCGGGTTCCTCCTGCGCGACGCGGCTGGGCGAGACGATCTCGATCGGCGCCCCGGCCTCCCGCTTCAATGCGCTGCGCTCCAGCAGCAGCTTTTCCTCGCGCTCCGTGAAGGCCAGGGTGAATCCGCCGGATCGATGATAGCCGACGGCGTCGCCGGCTTCCTCCCACAGCGCGCGGCCACGCAAGGCATAGGGCATGAGCTTCACGCGCTTGATCTGCAGCGACAGCGTGCCGGCATTCACGCCGGAGGCACCGCCGCCGATCTCGCCCTGGTCCACCACCAGCGCGCGCATCCCGCCGCCCGCCGCCTGGATCGCCGCGGCGCAGCCCATGATGCCGCCGCCGATGACGGCAAGGTCGGTGTCGAAGGGCGCGGTCACAGCGGCGCGGGTTCCGGGATGGGGAGGTCCTCGTAGCGGAAGGCACCGGCCAGCGCGGCAAGCGGGACGGGGCGCAACGGCGGGCGCGCCGTGGCTGGCCCGATGGCGGCGCGATCCTGCCGCGTGTCATGTGCCAGCAGCATTGCGGCGGCCTCGCCGCACAGGCGGCCACCGCACGGCCCCATGCCGCAGCGCGTGGCGGCCTTGAGGTCGCCCAGTGTCCGCGCGCCGCCGGCGATGGCGGCGCTGGCCGTGGCGCGCGTCACCGCCTCGCAGCGGCAGAGCATCGTCTCCGCCGTCATCAGGGCAAGCAGCCCGGCGGGCGGCGTGGCGAGTGCGGTCATGGCACGGCCGAACCGTGCGGCGCGGTCATGCGCGACGCGCAGTGGCTCGACGCGCGCGGCGGCGTCGTTCTCCGCGATGCGTCCGAGATGCCGCCCCGCGCCGATCGCCGCGATACGGCCCGACAACGGTGCGGCCGCGGCACCCGCCAATCCCGCACCGTCGCCACAGGCGAACACGCCGGGCAGGCTGGTCGCCTGCATCGCGTCCGTCTCGGCCAGCCAGCCACCGCGCGCGGCGTCGAAGGCATGGCGGGCGCCGAGCAACCGCGTCGCTTCGGTCGCCGGCACCAGCCCATAGCCGAGGCAGAGTGAGTCCACATCGAAGCTGCGAACGCCGTCGCCGCGTGGCGTGCCGTCGGCCGCCAGCGGCGCGACCGTCACGCGCGATACGGTAGCATCACCCTCGATCATCGTGACGGCGTGGCCGGCCAGAATTGGCACACGCGCGGCGCCCAGCCGCGCCATCCAACCGAGACCACGCGCGGCGAGATCCGGCCGCGCGGCCAGCGCCCCGGCGGCAGCCAACCAGGCACCGCGCGGCCGCGCATCCACCACTGCTGCGACCGTGCCGCCGCCGGCGAGGATCTTCGCGGCGACCAGGTACAGCAGCGGGCCCGTGCCGGCGACGACCACGCGCCGCCCCGGCAGCACGCGTTCCGCCTTCAAAAGGATGGTTGCCGCGGCCAGGCCAAAGACGCCGGGCAGGGTCCAGCCCGGCGTCGGAATATGACGTTCCACCGCGCCGGTCGCGACAATCAGCGTCGCGGCCTCGATCCGTTCCGATCCGTCGGGGCCGAGGGCTGCGATGCGAAAGCCGGGTTCCAGCGTCCAGACACGTCGTGCGAAACGGCAATCCACGGATGACGCGGCCAGGGCTGCACGCAGCGTGTCGCCTTCGGCTTCCTCGGCTGCACCATGCGTCGGCGCACGAAAGACCTGTCCGCCGGCATCCCGCGCTTCGTCGAGCAGCACGACCGAGAGGCCCAGGGATGCGGCTTCCAGCGCCGCCGCCGCACCAGCCGGTCCGGCACCCAGCACGGCAAGATCGCAGCGCGCATCGCTCACGACACTCGCTCCACCACCAGCCCATCGCGCAAGACGGTGCGGCAGGCTTCGACCGGCACGCCGTCAATCCGCACCAGGCAATCCTGGCAGATCCCCATGGCGCAGAAGGCACCGCGCGGATCGCCCGCAACGCCGCTGCGGATGGCAAGGATGCCGGCAGCGAGCAGCGCGACGGCAAGGCTCTCCCCCGCATGCCCGTCCAGGTCGCGCCCGTCGAAACGGAAGCGGATGCGAGGGCCGCGGGTCAGGTCGTTGCCGATGCGCAGATCACCCGCCATGGTCAGCCCGGCAGCAGGCCGAGTTCGTCAAGGGTGCGGCGCACCTTGTCCAGCGCCTCGCCCTCCAGCGCCATCACCGGGTCGCGCGGCACGCCGGCCGGCCAGCCGAGCAGCGTCAGCGCCGCCTTCAGCGATGCCGGCCAGGTGCCGGTACCCATCAGCAGCTGATAGACGACGGTCAGGCGGTAATGCAGCGCGCGTTGCGCGGCGCCGGGGGCCTGCAACGAAATCTCCACGATGCGCCCGGCCTCAGGGCCCAACAGTTCCGGCCCGGTCGCGATGAAGCCGCGCGCGCCGAGGCCGATGCTCGGCACGATGAAATGCGACGGGCCGGTCATGATCGCGATGCGGTCGCGGTAGCGTTCCAGCAGATGCGTGTGATGGAAGAAATCGCGATGCGATTCCTTGATGCCGATGATCGGCGCCGCGTCGCACAGCGCGCCGATGTCATCCACCGTCAGCTCGATGCCGCTGCGCCGCGGGGAATTGTAGGCGACGATCGGGATATCGACCGCCGCGGCCAGCGCGGCGAAGCGGCGTGTCAGTTCGGCGCGCGACGCCTTCAGCACATAGGGCTGCGGCATCACCAGCACCCCGGCCGCGCCGGCTTCCTGCGCCGCCTTCGCGTATTTGATTGTCTGCGCGGAACCCGGCGCGCTGGCACCCATGATGACCGGCACGCGGCCGGCGGCCTTGTCCACCGCGAGGCGCGTCAGCCGGCGGCGTTCATCGACGTCCAGTGTCCAGGATTCGCCGTTGTCGCCGGCAACGCAGATGCCCTTGGCGCCGATGCCGATCTGGCGTTCGACGACCTCCTGGAAGGCGTCCTCCATGATCTCGCCGGCCGGCGTGAAAGGCGTGACGACGGCAGGGAGGAAGCCGTGCAGCGTGGTCTTGTCCAGGGCCATCGGATGTTCCTCAGAAAGCGGTGGCGGGCAGGTCGGAGAGATCGGCGCGGTAGATCGAGGCGGTCTCGGCCTCGACGATGAAAAGGACATCGGCATCGGGGGCGAAGGCGACAGAGGTGGTCCAGCGCCCTTCCGGCAGCACGATGCGGGCGAGTGGATCGCCGAGCCGGTCGAAGACCAGCGCGCGCCCCGCCTGGGCCTGGGCCACGGCCAGCCGCCCATGGCGATCGATGGCGAGGCCATCCGGACCGAGCCCGCCGGACAGATTGAGAAACACGCCCGTCATCGGCAGCAACGGATCGGGCGCGTCGGCCAGCAGCCGCCACACCGCATTGGCACGCGTGACGGCGATATGCACGAGCTTGCCATCGGGACTCAGCGCGACGCCGTTGGGATAGGGAATATTGATGAGCACCGGTTCGGCGCTGGTGGCGCCGGGGCGCAGCCGGAACAGCCGCCCGGTCGGGTCGGTCAGGCTGCTGCGGCCGGGATCGGTGAACCACAGGCTGCCATCCGGGCCGCGCGTGATGTCGCCCAGGCCGCGGAAGGCCTCGGTGTTCACGCCAGTGACCAGCGGCGTCATCGTGCCGTCGGAACCCAGGCGCAGCACGCCGCGCCGGTAATCGGTCACGGCGAAGGCGCCGTCCCCAAGCCGTGCCAGGCCATGCGGTTCCCCCGCATAGGCATGGGCGAGCGTCCAGCCGCCATCCGGATCGACGCGAAAGATGCGCCCATAGGGGACGTCGACGAGCCAGAGATGACCGGCCCCGTCGAAGCAGGGGCCTTCCAGGAAGGAATGCAGACGCTGTCCGGGGCGGGTGACGCGCACCCAGTCGGTCGGCTCGCCCGTGTGGTGCAGGTCGGGCGGCAACCGCGCGAACAGCGTCGCAGACAGGTCACGAGGGGTCATGCGCGTGGCGATGCCGGGCGGGCATGGCGTGTCACGATCCGGCATCCTCCCATGCTCTGTCGCCCCTGCGGCTTGTTTTGCATACGGTCGTGTGTTTTATATATCAACAGTTCCGACGCCGCAATCCCGAGGACGCCATGACCCGAACCGCCAGCGCGCTGCTCCATCGCGACCTGCGGCGCACGCCGCCCGTGGTGGTGCGCGGCGAAGGATGCTGGCTGGTGGACGGGGAGGGGCGCCGCTACCTCGACGCCTCGGGCGGTGCGGCCGTCTCCTGCCTCGGCCATGCGCATCCGCGCGTGACGGCAGCGATCCGCGCGCAGCTCGATCGCGTCGAATACGCGCATACCTCCTTCTTCACGAACGAACCGGCGGAAGCCCTGGCCGAACGCCTGATCGCCCTCGCGCCCGAAGGCTTCGGCGCCGGGCTCGCCACCTTCGTCGGCAGCGGGTCGGAGGCAGTGGAGGCAGCGTTGAAACTCGCCCGCCAGTATCATGTCGAACGCGGCGAACCGACGCGCACGCGCTTCATCTCGCGGCGCATGAGCTATCACGGCAATACGCTCGGCGCGCTGGCCGTCGGTGGCCATGCGGGGCGGCGGGCGATGTACCAGCCGATGCTCGCCGAGACCTTCCAGATTGCACCCTGCCACGCCTGGCGCGACGCAGCGCCTGGCGAGAGCACGGAGACCTACGGCCTGCGCGTCGCCGATGAGCTCGACGCGATGATCCGCCGGCTGGGCGCGCAGACCGTCGCCGCCTTCATCGCAGAACCAGTCTCCGGTGCCTCGCTGGGCAGTGCGCCACCGGTGCCGGGATATTTCCGCCGCATCCGCGAGATCTGCGACGCCCACGGCGTGCTGTTCATCGCCGATGAGGTGATGTGCGGCATGGGCCGCTGCGGCAGCGTCTTCGCCATCGCCGAGGAAGGCGTGGCCCCAGACCTCATCACCATCGCCAAGGGCCTTGGCGCCGGCTACCAGCCGATCGGCGCGCTGCTCGCCGGCCAGCGCGTGGTCGATGCCATCCGCGCCGGGTCGGGCCTCCTCGCGCATGGCCACACCTATATGAGCCACGCGGTCGCCTGCGCCGCCTCCCTCGCCGTGCTCGACGTGATCGAGGAGGAGCAGCTGCTGGGGCGCGTGCAGCGCCAGGGCGCGCTGCTGGAATGCGGGCTGCGCGAGGCCTTCGGCGATCATCCGCATGTCGGTGACATCCGTGGCCGCGGGCTGTTCTGGTCGCTGGAACTGGTGCGCGACCGCGGCAGCAGGGATCCTTTCCCGCAGGAGCTGCGCCTCGCGCCGCGCATCAAGGTCGCGGCGCAGGCGCGGGGGCTGATCTGCTACCCGTCCTCGGGGACGGCGGATGGCGTGGCGGGGGACCATGTTCTGCTCGCGCCGCCTTTCATCGTCACCGATGCGGAGATCGCGGAGATCGTGACGCGGCTGTCCGCGACGCTGGCGGCGGTGCTGGACTGACCGCCCCGGCATGACCGAGCCGCGCGCTGATCCGCGCGGCGGCGGCGCGCACCTCGGGCACATAGCGTTCGTCAAAAGCATCGAAGTCGAATGCCGAATCCGGCCCCGATATGTCGATCGCCGCGGCGACCGTGCCGTCGCGCGCGAAGACGGATGCCGCGATCGAACTGCCGCCCGGTTCCATGATGCCGCGGCTGACGACATGCCCCGATGCCGCCGCCGCGCCAATGCGCGCGAGCAGCGTGGCGAGGTCGGCCGGCGTCTGTTCGGTCCAAGGCGTGAGTGTCGTGCCGGCGAACAGCGTCGCGACCTCCCGCGGCGACAGGTCGGCCATCAGCAGCCAACCCATCGGCGAGGCATAGGCCGGCAGCCGGCTGCCGACATTCATGTTGGACAGGAAGCCGGTGCGCGTCTGGATACAGGACAGGTACAGCACCTCCGCCCCGTCGCGGATGGCGAGATGCGTCGTCACCCCCGTGCGGTCACGCAGCAATTCCAGTTCCGGGCGCGCCGTCTCGATGATGTCCTGCGCGGTGAGGTAGGCGAAGCCGAGATTGAGCACCCGCGCGCCGAGCCGGTAGCCCTTCGCACCCTCGACCTCCTCTAGGAAGCCCATGTGCCGCAGCGTGTAGACAAGGCGGAAGACGGAGGACCGCGTGACGCCAAGCCGCGCGCCGATCTCGGTCAGGCCAAGCGGCCGGCCGGCCTCGGCCAGCGCTTCCAGCACGCGCAGGCCGCGTTCGAGGCCCGGCACCAAATAGGCGGCGTGGTTGGGGTTGCTGTCATTGCCTTCGGCCATCGCGGAGCTGCGCGTCAATCGACGCGGATATTCGCGTCGCGCACCACGCGGGCCCAGACGCGCGTCTCCTCGGCCAGCATGCGGGCCAGGTCGGCGGGACCGCCTACCATCAGCTCCACGCCCTGTTCGGACATCCGGCGGCGCAGTTCCGGATCGCCGGTGCCGGCGCGCAGGGCTTCGGCCAAGCGGGCGATGACCGCATCGGGCGTGCCGACCGGGGCGAACAGGCCCTGCCAGAAGGCCACGTCGAAGCCGCGTGCCGTGTCGGCAACCGGCGGCACGTCCGGGAACAGCGGCAGACGTGTCGCGGAGGAGACGGCGAGCGCGCGGGTCACACCTTCCTGCAGCAGCGGCTGCGCCTCCAGCGCCGAGCTGAACATCGCCTGCACGCGGTTGGCACGCAGGTCGAGCAGCGCGGGGGCGCTGCCGCGATAGGGCACGTGTTCGATCTCCAACCCCGCATCGTTCGCCAGCAGGGCAAAGGCCAGGTGGTTCACCGTGCCGGTGCCGGCGCTGCCGTAGTTGACGCGGCCGGGATTGGCCTTCGCGTAGGTGATGAACTCGCCGAGCGTGCGCACCGGCAGCGACGCATGGACGTGCAGCAGGAACGGGTTGCGGTAGACCGGTCCGACCGGTGCGAGTTCGCGGATCGGGTCGCGCGGCGTCAGGCTCGGCTGCAGCGCCGGATTGATGGCGAGTGGCGTCGCGCCCATCAGCAGCGTGTACCCATCCGGGCGCGCCTGCGCGACATAGGTCGAGGCGAGCGCCGTGCCGCCGCCGGGCCGGTTCTCAACCACCGCGGGCTGACCGAGCACGCGTTCCATGATCGGCGCCAGGGCGCGGGTGATGACATCGGCGCCGCCGCCGGGCGCGTAGGGCACGACCATGGTTATCGCGCGGTTCGGCCAGGCCGATTGCGCGACGGCTGGCGTGGCACATACGACCGGAAGGCTTAGGACTGCACGGCGGTGGAGGCTCATCGGCGGAAACCTCATGGCGTGATATCGATGAAACGCAGTTTTGAGGATAAAACACCCGATGCTTGCATGTCGATCAAATCATTCATGGTGCCTTGAACCATGCTGGGTGAGGCTGGTCTCTCGGACTGAGGACCGAGCCGTGCCCAGGGACGCCTGGCAGGGTGACGAGGCGCCGAATGGTGCTGCCGGATGAGGCGTTCCGGTCGGCGCGTCATGGCCAATGGCCCGGCCTTGAGCTGGTTCGGTAGCGCCCGCGAGACTTTGGATGGGGCGTCCGAGCTGCCCGGTTTCAGCGTGCCCTACCGGCCCGAGTTCCGCCGACAAGTGGTGGGCCCGGTCCGATCCGGGCGAGCGCCATTGCCCGTCAGTCTGCCCGGGCACCCGGGGCCCGCAACGGCGAGCGGGCGTTCGCGCTCATCGCGCATCTGCGGCACTACGCCTGGCATGTTGTCGAAATCGATCTGCGGCCGTCCGGCGAGGAGGTCCGTCAGGGCGGATGCGGCACCACGATCGAGGACATGGACCATGCCGATGTCGGCCATGGCGCAGCAACTCACCCGCCAGGTGATTCGCAGCGCCGACCGACGATGAACCGAACGCGAATAGGCCAGGTCCGCGACGATCGGCCCGGCGTGAGCGCCGTCGGTCGTCGCGACATAGCGCCTGCGCCGCATGGGTTGCAGGCCTGTTCACGCATCAGGCGGCGGAACTTCCTGCCATGCACGACGACGCCCTTGTGGCGCAGTGCCGTGCCGGCACGCCGATAGCCATAGAATTCGAACTCGTCAGAGATCGCGCCATTCCGGGCGAGGATGTCGTCCGCGGTGGCAACGGCAGACGGTACGTCATGGAAGGCCGATCGCGGTAAGCCCATCAGCTAGCATCCTCTTTCCCGCAGTGACGCCGTGGGGCCTGTGGCCATCGACGTATTCGCGCTTCGCCGCCGGCGCGTGCGACCGATGCTTCGTCGTGGTTTCCATCCTCCGGAAGCCCGGCAAGGCCGATCAATCTCCTTCGCTCAATCTGTCCACCCCCGCCAGGATGCACTCCACTTTGGGTCGGTGTGACCGGGTCGGTTTGTGACGGCGCGGGCGGCGGAAAGCCGGGATCCACATCTGGCACCGGGAGGTGGTGCTGGGTGTACGGCGGTGACCGTCAGAGCGCCTTCCTGAACCACACCCTGGCATGCCCGGGCGGCATGCCATCCAGCCGTCCGAACTCGGCATAGCCATTGCTCTCCCAGAAGCGAGGCGCCTGGAAGGAGAAGGTGTCGGTATAGGCATTGGTGCAGCCGCGATCGCGCGCGATCCCCTCGGCGCGCTTCAGCAGGGCACCGCCGAAGCCCTGGCCGCGCATTTCCGGGCTCAGCCACAGCCAGTCGATGAACAGCCAGCCCCAGAAGGTCAGGCCCAACAGCCCGCCCAGCGTCTTGCCCTCGGCATCCTGGACCAGCAACGTCACCGGCTCGCGGTCATAGGGGCCGCCCATCTCCTGGTTGAAGGCGTGCAGGCCGCGCTGGATCGCGCCCACCGCCTCGAATTCCGGGGCGGCGTCCTCGACGATTTCAATGCCCTCGCGCAGCGCCGTGCTCATCCGCCGAAGCGTCCCCAGGTGGCGACGACGACCGTCGCCAATCCGATCATCATGTTCACTGCAACACCCTTCCGAATCGTGTCGAGTGCCGCCGCCGCCGCGGGGCGGTCGCCTGCCTCGAGTGCCACGCGCATCCGTCGCCAGGCCACCAACGCGACGAAGGCGAAGATGGCGGTCATGACCAGCCCGGTCGCATGCATCACATGCACGTGCCAGATGCTGGCGCCGAAGCCCCAGTACCAGCCGGACAGCATCGCCCAGCCGGTCAGCAGCAGGATCGGCACCACATGCCACAGCAGGCGGAAGAAACGGCGGAACACGCCGGCCATCAGCGCCAGGCGCAGCGGGCCCTCCAGCGCCTCATGCGCGGCAGGGCGAAGCACCGCCAGCGCGAAGACCATGCCGCCCACCCAGACCACCGCGCACAGCACATGTGCGACATAGAGCAGCGTTGCCATCTCAGCCCCGCTTCAACGCGGCGAGTGCCGCCGCGAGCGCCCGCGCCTCATCCGCTGCAACGCCCTTCGGCGCCGATTCCACCGCGCCCAGCCCGGCCATGAAGGCCTGCGCGAAGGCGGTGCGGTTGCCCAGAGCGGGGTCGAGCAAGGGTAGCCCGCGTTCGTTGATCATCGCCGTGATCTGCTCGCGCAGCCTGCCCGCCGAGGGCACCCGGTTGAGCACCAGCGCCACCTGCCGTCCTTCCTTCTTCGCCAGATCCAGCGTGCCATCCATCGACCACAGATCGGCTGCCGAGGGCTGCAACGGCACCAGCACCAGGTCGGCTGAGCGGATGGCCACCCGCGCATCCGTGTCGTCATGCGGCGCGGTGTCCAGCAGCACCACATCCTGGTCCTTGTGCAGCCGGTCGAGCACACCGGGCACCCGCCAGCCGGACGGGGCCTCGAAATGCAGCGGCCGCGCCTTGGCGGAACGCCCGCGCATCTCATCCCACCGCTGCAGGGAATGCTGCGGGTCGACGTCCAGCAAGGCCACGCGGCGGCCTTCCTCGGCGAAGGCCGTGGCGAGATTGGCGGCGATGGTCGACTTTCCCGCGCCGCCCTTGCGCTGCGCGACGGCGATGACGAAGGCCATGCGCGACTCCTGATGTTCGCCAAAGCATAGCAGGTCGCGCCCGGCCGCCATCGCGGCGTGATGCATGGTGCGCGCTGGGGATTGGCGAGGGGCGCCGCCCCTGTCCAAACCTCACCACGCCAGGGGACTGCGGCCCCCTGGATCGCGAGGATCTGGTGCTGGGCATTCGCAGTGTCCATCGGGCGAATCGCGACACGGGCACGGCGCCGCGTTTGCACCGCGAAACGCGTGCCGAGCCAAATGCCAAGTCCAGGTTTCCAAAGGCCTTAAGCCTTTGGTGGTGAGGGTTCGGGAGGGGCAAAGCCCCTCCCGTTCAAGCCGACACCGCACGGTGCTTCTTGCTGGTTCCGACGCTGGCGCGGATGCTCCGGCCATGGACATCGACGCCGGCCGTCTCGCCTTGCTGACCCCGGAGGAGATGGGCCGCGCCGATGCCGCAGCCATCACCGCCGGCATCCCCGGCGAACGGCTGATGGACGCCGCCGGGCGCGCTGTCGCCCGCGCCGCCATGCGCCGCTTCCGCCCTTGCCGGACCCTCGTGCTGGCGGGGCCGGGCAATAATGGCGGGGATGGCTATGTCGCCGCGCGGCTGCTGGATCAGGCCGGCTGGCCGGTCGCGGTCGCCGCGCTGGCCCCGCCGCGTCCGGGCAGCGACGCCGCCGCCGCCGCCGCGCGCTGGTCCGGCCCCGTCGTCCCCTTTGCCTCGCGGGAGGCAGCCCGCGCCGGCCTGGTGATCGATGCGGTCTTCGGCGCCGGCCTTGCCCGCCCGGTCGAGGGACTGGTGGCAGATGCCCTGGCCGCAGCCGGCGGCCCGGTGCTGGCGGTGGATGTGCCCTCAGGCCTTGATGGCGCGACCGGGCAGGTGAAGGGCTTCGCCCCGCGCGCCGCGCTCACCGTCACCTTCTTCCGCGCCAAGCCGGGGCATCTGCTGATGCCGGGGCGGGAATTTTGCGGCGACCTGTTCGTCGCCGATATCGGCTTGCCGCCCGCGGTGCTCGCCGCGGTCGGGCCGCGCTGCTGGCAGGCCGCGCCTGGCCTGTGGCGGCTGCCTGCGCCCGGTCCCGCCGCGCACAAGTACAGCCGCGGGCACGTCACGATCCTGGCCGGGGCAGGCATGACAGGTGCAGCGCGGTTGGCCGCGGCGGGGGCGCGGCGCAGCGGGGCCGGGCTTGTCACGCTTCTGGCCCCGGACCGCGCCACCGGCGACGTGCTGCGGGGCGGCGACCCGGGCGTCATCGTCACCGAGGCACCGTTGGCCGGGCTGCTCGCGGATGGGCGCCGCGCCACCTGGGTGATCGGGCCCGGCCTGTCGGCGGACGATACGACTCTCGACACGCTGGCGGCCGTGCTGACGGCCGGGCGCCAGGTCGTGGCCGACGCCGGTGCGCTCGGCGCCGCGGCCAACCGCCCCGAACGCCTGCGCGGCGCGACCGTGCTGACACCGCATGAGGGCGAGTTCACCCGGCTGTTCGGCGCGCCGGGCGACGATCGCCTCGCCGCCACGCGCCGGGCCGCCGCGCTGACCGGGGCCGTGGTGCTGCTCAAAGGCCCCGACAGTGTGATCGCGGCGCCGGATGGCCGCGCGGCGATCAACCGCCACGCACCCGCCTGGCTCGCCACCGGCGGAACGGGGGACGTGCTGGCGGGGATCATCGCGGCGCTGCTGGCCGGCGGGATGGCACCCTTCGAGGCCGCCGCAGCCGCAGCGTGGTTGCATGGCGATGCCGGTTTTCGCTGTGGTTACGGTCTGTTAGCTGAAGATCTTCCGACAAGACTTGCGGAATCCATCACAACTTGCGTGGCCTTGCAGTCACAGAATTGATCGTATCGCGTGTATTTGAAGAGCGTGCGCGACGTGCCGCGCGTTTTGTCCGGGGAAATCCGCTCTTGACGACAACATATGGGTGCTCACGCAACCGTGTGCCACAACATGCTGCGCTGGATGTTTTTTGAGATGGTCAGAATACAGAGCGTTGAATTTACTCATTCTTTAGAGGTAGCCTCCGCTCATCGAGGGGTCGACGGGGGATATCATGAGCGGCAATCTTGTTACCGTGCTTCACAGCGAGGAACGCTCCATCGTGGCGGAACTTCGCGCGTCGAAGCCGTTCCAGCGGCTGGAAGCCATCCGGCGGTTGCTGGCGCTGTATGACGAACAGCCATCGGTTGCGACCGGGCTCGACGCCCCGGTCAGCGCCGAGCCTGACCGCGGCAGCGGTTCGGTGATCAATTTCGCGGCCGGCCCAGCGCCCAGCGCCCCGCCGCAGCCGGTCTATGCGCCGCCGCCCATAGCGGCCCCGCTGGCCCAGGCCGCCCAACAGGCCGGCCCGGTCGCCAGCGCCATCCCGCTGCCTGGTCCGGCGCCGGCCGCCCAGGTTGCCGCCATCGCCGAGGCCGCCGTCGCCGATGTGGTGATGCGCAGCCCGGCGCCGGCGATGAGCATGGAAACGGAATCCGCCAGCGTGGTCTCCAGCGTCCGCGCGGCGCTGCTGGGCATCGGCAAGGCCTGACGCAGCCTGGGGAGTGCGCCTTCCGGCGCACGCCCACCTTCTGCGTGCGTCCACTATTCGCTGCTCCATGAAGGGCGTTGCCGGGATCGCGGCGGCGCCCTTCGATATTTGGCTCACGGCTGCGCCAGCCCATGCCGGAACACTGGATTTTCAATTTGTGTTTCCGTAGGTTTCAGGGTGTCGCTGGTGACCTGATGCCGGAGCCCTCAAGGCTTCGATGTCGCGCCACCAGCCTTTGGTGTCAGAGGCCTGCCTGATGGTGCCTTTCGCTGGCGATCCAGCGCATCCGCGGGCGGGGCATGAGCGGGGTGAGGCATGTCGGAAGTCGCCGTCCAGGCCGGGTTGCTCGATCGGGCGTTGCGCCGCGTCTCATCGCTGTGGCGCGACATGGCCTCGGTGGTCGGCGCCGGTGGCGAGGTGGGCGACGTCGCTGCCCGCCTGCGCGACGCCCTCGATGCGCGTGGTGGCGAGGTCTCTGCCCGCAACCGCGCCGCCAGCCTGGCCGAGGCCTATCGCACGCTCGACGAGGCCGGGCGCCTCGATTTCCTGCGCGCCCTGGCGTCGTTCGATTCCGATCCCGCCGCGGTATCGCGCGCCATGGAAGCGGTGGGCGCGGCTGCTGACGCGGCTGAACGCGCCGTTGCCACCGCCAGGCTGCGTCGCGCCCTTGAACCGCCGCGCATCCGCCTGCTGACCGCCTTCGCCGCCATCCCCGACGGGGTGAAGTTCCTGGTCGACATGCGCGCCGAACTGATCGCCCGGCGCGACGGCGACAAGTTGCTTCAGGCGCTCGAGACCGACCTCAAGGCGCTGCTCGCCGGCTGGTTCGATATCGGCTTCCTCGAACTGCGCCGGATCGACTGGCGGTCACCGGCGCTGCAACTCGAACGGCTGGTGGAATATGAGGCGGTGCATCGCATCCGCGGCTGGCGCGACCTCAAGAACCGGCTGAAGGCCGACCGCCGCTGCTACGCCTTCTTCCACCCGCGCATGCCCGATGAGCCGCTGATCTTCGTCGAGGTCGCGCTGGTTCAGGGCATGTCCGCCAGCGTGCAGGGGCTGCTCGACCAGAAGGCGCCGTCGATCGACCCCACCATCGCCGACACCGCGGTCTTCTATTCGATCAACAATTGCCAGCGTGGGCTCGACGGCATTTCCTTCGGCAACTTCCTGATCAAGCGTGTGGTCGGCCTGCTGGCGGACGAATTCCGCAACCTCAAGACCTTCTGCACGCTGTCGCCGATCCCCGGCTTTCGGCGCTGGCTCGATGCCGTCCTGTCGGCCGAGGAAAGCCCATTGGCCGAGGAAGAACGCAAGGCGCTGCGCAGCATCGCCGAATTGCTGCCCGAGACGGTTCCCGCCGACGCCACCGAGGACGCGATCCTGCGCGCCCTGATCGCGCGGCGCGGTGTGCTGCGCGTCGAGGAAGCGCAGCGCGCGCTGGAACCCATCCTGACGAGGCTTTGTGCGCGGTACCTGGCCAAGGAGGAAGCGCCCGGGCGCCCGGGCCGCGCGCGCGACCCGGTGGCGCATTTCCACCTGTCGAACGGCGCGCGCACCGAACGGCTGAACTGGCGCGCGGATACCTCGGAGAATGGGCACCGGCAGTCGGTCGGGATGATGGTCAACTACCTCTATGATCCCGAGCGGATCGAGGACAACCACGAATTGTACATGGGCGAGGGGCGGCGAGCCGTCTCGACCGGGCTGCGCAAGCTGGCGCGGGGGTAGCCCGCTATTGCCTGCCGCCCGATGCTCTGCATCGGGCCGGCAGCGCGCATCCTTTACGTCGTCGCATGGACGCCGGCGCATCGCGCGCAGGCGCGGCGCGCCGATGATTGCGGCAGCAGCCGGGGCAGAAGCCTCACTGATACCCCTGCATCATGGCGCGCACCCGTGGATAGATTTCATTCTGCCACCGCTTGCCGGCGAACACGCCGTAATGGCCGACGCCGGTCTGCAGGTGGTGGGCGCGCATCGTCGTCGGCAGCGACGAGCACAGGTCGAGCGCGGCCATGGTCTGGCCGATGCCGCAGATGTCGTCCTTCTCGCCTTCCACGGTCATCAACCCCATGCGCCGGATCGCGCGCGGCTGCACCGGACGGCCGCGATAGCGCAGCGTGCCGGACGGCAGGTCGTGGGTCTGGAACACGCGTTCGACCGTCTCGAGGTAGAATTCCGCCGGCAGGTCCATCACCGCGAAATACTCGTCGTAGAAGCGTCGGTGCGCTTCCGCCGCCTCGCGCTCGCCGCCGGCGAGGTTGCGGAAATAGGTCTCATGGGCCGCGATGTGCCGCGCGATGTTGAGCGACATGAAGGCGCTCAGCTGCGTGACGCCCGGATAGACGCGCCGCCCCGCCCCACGACTGCCGAAGGGGACCGTCGAGATCAGGTTCTTCTCGAACCAGGCCATGGGCTTGGAGGAGGCAAGCCGGTTCACCCGCGTCGGGTTCAACCGTGTATCGATCGGCCCGGCCATCAATGTGACGGACCGTGGGCGCAGCGGGTCGCGGTCCTCATGCATCAGGGCGGCCGCCGCCAGCACCGCGACCGAGGGCTGGCACACCGCCAGCAGATGCACGCCCTGGCCCATGGCGCGCACGAATTTCATCACGTGCTCGACGAAGTCGTCGAAGCCGAAGCCTCCGGCGGATAGCGGCACGTCACGGCCATTGTGCCAGTCGGTCACATGCAGGTCGAAATCGGGCAGCAGCGTCTCGGCGGTCTGGCGCAGCAGCGTGGCGAAATGCCCCGACATCGGCGCGACCAGCAGCAACGGCGGCTGGCGCGCGGGGTCATCCTTGCGGAAGCGCAGCAGCGTGCCGAAGGGCGTGGTCAGTACCGCCTCCTCCTGCACCGCCACGTCGCGGTCGCCCATCGTCACCCGCTCCAGCCCGAAGGAGGGTCGCCGGTGGGTGGTGCGCACGCTGGCGAACAGGTCGAGGCCCGCCATCATGCGCCGCAGCGATGGTGACCCGTCGAAGCCCACCCCGCGCATCAGCGCTGCCAGCCATTCGGCCTGGCCGCGCAGCGGCGCCAATGCGCGCGCGTGGCTGTCATAGAAGGCGTAGTTCATCCTTCGAAGCCACCCCTGTGTCGAATGGCTGGCCTGCCATCCGCCCTTGGTATTAATGTTGCACCGCGAATTCGCATTGCAGCAATGTGTATTCTCGTTGCGGCGACACCCTTTGCATGGAGTGCGGCATGGCCGAGGCGACCCTCCTGATCACCAGCCGCAACTACTCCTCCTGGTCGCTGCGCGGATTCCTGCTGGCGCGGCTGTCCGGGATCGATTTCGTCGCGGAGACCATCTCCCCCGACGATCCCATCGCACGGGAGGAGCTGCTGCTGCGCTCCTCCTCCATCCGCTACCCCTGCCTGGTGCATGACGGCGTGCGCATCTGGGATGTGCTGGCGATCGCCGAGTATCTGAATGAGATCTTCCCCGCCGCGGGCATGCTGCCCGCCGAACGCCACGCCCGCGCGCTGTGCCGCTCGATCTCCGGCGAGATGCATTCGGGCTTCGCCGCTCTGCGCGCCTCGCTGCCGATGAACCTCAAGGCGCATCGGCCGGGCTTCGCCATCTGGTCGGGTCCGCGCGCCGATATCGAGGCGATCGAGGCGATCTGGACGGATTGCCTGGATCGCAGCGGCGGCCCCTGGCTGTTCGGGGCCACGCCCAGCATCGCCGATGCGATGTACGCACCCGTGACGACGCGCCTGCGCACCTATGACGTCACTCTCGGGAGGACGGCCGCGGCCTATGCGCGACATGTGCTGGCTTGGCCGGACCTGGTCGAATGGACACGCGACGCGGTCGCCGAACCCGAGGAGATCGCCGAGCTCGAGGTCGAGTTCTGAACACCATGCCGGCCGGCCGAATGGCTAGCCGGCGACAGCGGCGTTCCGACCATACGGGTTCTTCGGCCATCGTGCCGTGCACGTGCGACCAGCCAGCAGACACGCCGTCGCGCAATGCGTATCGGCGCCCGTCGAGAAGCCGCGCGGCCGCCCATCATTGCGCCGCGGCATCGCGCTTCGGCGCACCGGCCATGGCGCACGACGGCACGTCCGGATCGAGGAAGCGCCTCGATCCGACCGATCATGGGCAGCCACGGCGTGGACGTCGTGCGCGGCCGTCCGTCAGCCCACCGTCGCACCTTCCGGCCAGGGCGTCGGCGCCGGCACGTCGCACGGCCCCTCGACCTCGGTGCTGCCGAAATTCGCCGGGCCGACCACCTCCAGGTATTCCATGTCGGGCGAGTAGTCATAGAGGTAGTGCACGATGCCCGGGCGCTGGTGCACGCAGTCCCCGGCCTCGACCAGCGTGATCTTGTCCTCGTACATGAACTTGGCCCAGCCCTTCGTCATGAACACGATCTGGAACTCGGCCTGGTGGGTGTGCCAGCCGGTGCCCTTCTCGGGCGCCTCATTGGCGCGCACCAGATGGGCGATCACCCGCCCGCCGGTCGCCGCTGCGACGCCAAGGTCGCGATAGGCGAAGAAGGACCGCAGCCCATCCGTCCGCCAGGGCACCTCGGTGGATTTCACATGGGAAAACAGGTTCACAACGGGCGCATCGAGCATGGTGCGACTCTCCTGCCTGGCGCCGGGCCGGTCGGGCCGGGCGCGGGGGATGACGCCGTGACATTGGTGTTCCTCGACAGCGCAGTGTCGCGCCGCAGGGCGACCGCCCGCAAGCATTTTGCCGCGCTGCACAATATCGCGCCATGCTGCCTTCCCGGCGTGATCCCGGATACGGAATCTCCATCCGGGCGGGGGCAGGGTTCCGCACCCCCGAGCCGTACCGGACCGAAGCCGCCCATGATCGAACTGTTCCTCCTGCTGGCCACCCTGTTGGCGATGCTGCTGCGTGCCACGCACCGCCCAGCGCCGCTGGCTGAGCGCGCCGGCGCGATCAGTCCGCACGGCTGATCCCGCCGGCCTTCTCCCCGCCCGCCGGAACCCCCATACTCGGCTCCAGAATGCCAAGGGAGCGTCCGGCGATGACCGTGCAGGGAAAAGCGAAGCGGCAGGACACGCCCGATGCGGCGCGCCGCGTCGAATTGCTGCACGCGATCGAACGCAAGCTGCTGTGGCTGTCGGCCTGGATGATCCATCACGCCAACCACATCCGCCCGAACCGCGACGGGCTGAAGGTGGGCGGTCACCAGGCGTCCTGCGCGTCTTCGGTCTCGATCCTGACGGCGCTGTATTTCTCGATCCTGCGCCCGGCGGACCGCGTCGCGGTGAAGCCGCATGCCGGCCCGGTCTTCCACGCCATCAACTACCTGTTCGGCCGCCAGGACCGCGAGAAGCTGTCCACCCTGCGCCAGTTCCACGGCATCCAGCCCTATCCGTCCCGCGTGAAGGATGGTGGGGAGGTTGATTTCTCCACAGGTTCGGTCGGCCTTGGCGTAGCACTCGCCTCCTTCGGATCGCTGGTGCAGGACTATGTCCATCTGCACAACCTCGCCCCCGAGGGCCTGCCCGCCGGCCGTCACGTCGCGGTGGTGGGCGACGCCGAACTTGATGAGGGCAACATCTACGAAGCCCTGCTGGAGGGTTGGAAGCACGACATCCGCAATGTCTGGTGGGTGGTCGATTACAACCGGCAATCGCTCGATTCCGTCGTGCCGGATCGGCTGTTCGGCCGTATCGAGGGCCTGTTCCGCGACATGGGCTGGAACGTCGTCACCATCAAATACGGCCGGAAACTCGAAGCAGCCTTCGCGCGGCCCGACGGCGAGCATCTGCGCCGCTGGATCGATGACTGCCCCAACAGCCTGTATGCGGCGCTGACCTTCCAGGGTGGTGCCGCCTGGCGCGCGGCGGTGCTTGCCGAACTCGGCCGCGTGCCCGGGATCCGGGCCATCATCGACCCGCTGACCGACGATGAACTCGCCGCGCTGATGAACAACCTCGGCGGCCATGACATCGAGACGCTGACCGAGGCCTTCCGCGCCCAGGATGCCGAGGGCGACCAGCCCACCTGCTTCATTGCCTACACGGTGAAGGGCATGGGCCTGCCCTTCGCCGGCCACAAGGACAACCACTCCGGCCTGATGACCAAGGAGCAGATGGGCAGCTTCCGCGAGCTGATGGCCATCCGTCCCGGTCATGAATGGGACCCGTTCGAGGGCCTCGCCATCCCGGAGGCGGAACTGCGGGAGTTCATCGCCACCGTGCCCTTCGCGGAGAAGCTGACACCGGAAGGGCGGAGCCTGGCCTCGCCAACGATCCATGTGCCGGCAACCTTCACCGCGCCGAAGGTGGGGGAGGGGCGAAAGCAATCGACCCAGGCCGCCTTCGGCGACATCCTCGCCGAGATCGGCCGCGGCAACGGCGAATTCGCCGAGCTCGCCAAGCGCATCGTCACCACCAGTCCGGATGTGACGGT
Organism: Roseomonas sp. CAU 1739; assembly: GCF_039839775.1. NCBI lineage: Bacteria > Pseudomonadati > Pseudomonadota > Alphaproteobacteria > Acetobacterales > Roseomonadaceae > Roseomonas > Roseomonas sp. CAU 1739. The sequence continues at coordinate 369,324 of NZ_JBDOQQ010000003.1, read as the reverse complement.
GTCCACCAATCTTGGCCCTTGGGTGAACCGGCGCGGCATCTTCGATCGGCACAAGAAGAACGACGTGTTCCGCGACGCGAAGCTGGCGAGCGCGCAACGGTGGGGCATGTCGCCCGAGGGGCAGCATGTCGAACTCGGCATCGCCGAGCAGAACCTGTTCCTGATCCTGGCCGGGCTGGGGTTGGCGGACCGGCTGTATGGCGCCCGGCTGCTGCCGATCGGCACGGTCTACGACCCCTTCGTCAACCGCGGCCTCGATGCGCTGATCTATGCCTGTTACCAGGATGCGCGCTTCCTGCTGGTGTCCACGCCGTCCGGCCTGACGCTGGCGCCGGAGGGCGGTCAGCACCAATCGGTCAACACGCCGCTGATCGGCATGGCGGCCGACCGCCTCGCCTCCTTCGAACCTGCCCATGCCGACGAACTCGCCATCCTGCTGCGCCATGCCTTCGACCACATGCAGAAGCCGGATGGCTCCGCGGTGTGGCTGCGGCTGTCCACGCGTGGGCTGGAACAGCCGGCGCGGGTGCTCGACCCCGCCGCGGTGATCGCCGGTGCGCATTGGGTGGTCCCGCCCGCCGACGGGTCACGGATCGCGATCGGCTATCAGGGCGCCATCGCGCCCGAGGCCGTCGCCGCCTTCGAGGAATTGCGCGGCGAGGAGCCAGGCGCCGGCCTGCTCGCCATCACCAGCCCGGACCGGCTGCATGCCGAATGGCTCGCCGCGCGCCGCGCCGCGCGCAACGGCGTCCGGCAGGTCTCCCATATCGAGCGCATCCTCGCGCCGCTGGCGCGCGATGCGGCGCTCGTCACGGTGCTTGACGGCCACCCCGCCGCGCATGCCTGGATGGGCGCGGTGCGCGGGCAGCGCGTCGTCCCGCTCGGTGTGGATCGCTTCGGCCAGGCCGGCGACATTCCCGACCTGTACCGCGAATACGGCCTCGACAGCGATGCCATCCTCGACGCCTGTGCCGAGGCCCTGCTGGGCTGATCCCGCGCCGGCCCCGCCAGTGTTGGCGGGTCCTGCACTGTCCGGTTGCGCCCTTGGAGCCCCCATCGCGGATGGCGCACGCCGGGAGCCAGGCCTTCGACCGGCCCGAGTGCCGCCCGCCATGCGATCCGGGGCGCCGCTCAGCCCGGCGGGATGAAGGGTTGGCGGATCGCCTAGAACGCCGCGGTTGCCTCCAGGGCGGCGCACCGCCAGGCCAGCGCCGGCATGTCCCCGGGCGGGAGAAGGCCGGGATGGGCCTCGGCCACGAATCGGAAAGCCGTCGCCATCGCGATGTCGGCATGGCCGATCGACCCGCCGCACAGGAACGGCGTCGCCGCTGCCGCGTCCCCCTCCAGCACCGCCGCCGTCGCGCGGAGTTGCCCCCGCCGCCGCTCGATCAGCAGCGGGGAGGGGCTGTCATGCAGCCTCACCTCATAGAACAGGCCCACCGCGGTCTCCGCCAGGCCGGTGGCGAGCCCGACCAGGCGCCGCGTGGCCAGCCGGGCGGCCGGATCGGCGGGCATCAACGCCCGCCCGCCCGGCGCGGCTTCGTCCAGATGCGCGAGGATCTGGTGGCTGTCGGCCAGCGGCACGCCGTCGACCACCAGCACGGGGACCCGCGTCAGCGGGCTGAAGGGGCGGATCAGCGCCGCATCGCCGAAAGTCGACCAGGGCCGGTGCTCAAAGGCCAAGCCAAGCAGGGTCAGGGCGATGCCAACCCGGCGGACGAAGGGCGAATCATACTGTCCGATCAGGATTATGGGCCGCTCCAAGGTCCTCGGCTGGGCCCCAGCCTGGACCGCCCTCGCTGTCATCGTCCAGCCATGCCTTGGAAAGCCGGCCGTCCTGCGCTACAGACCGCGCCTCTCCGCTGCGCGGCGCCTCCGTGGGCGGGCGTGGTGGAACTGGTAGACACGCTGGATTTAGGTTCCAGTGGCGCAAGCCGTGGGGGTTCAAGTCCCTTCGCCCGCACCAATTGGCGCCGCCGGTTCTCTCTAGCCTTATTGGATGGACGTCCCTCGATGCAGGTCACCGAGCTCGCGAATGACGGGCTGAAGCGCGCCTATTCCGTCACTGTTGCCGCGGGCGACCTCGCCTCTGCGCGCGACAAGCGTCTCGCCGAGATCGCCAAGACCGTCACCATGCCCGGCTTCCGCCCTGGCAAGGTGCCGATGTCGGTGGTCAAGCAGCGCTACGGCTCCGCCGTGCTGGGGGAGGTGCTGGAACAGACCGTCACCGACAGCTCGCGCCAGGTGGTGACCGACCGCGGCTTGAAGCCCGCCCTGCAGCCGAAGATCGAGTTGACCAACTTCGCCGAGGGTGCGGACCTCGAATTCCGCATGGACCTCGAGATCCTGCCGGACGTGCCGATGCCGGACTTCTCGGGCATCGCGCTCGAGCGCCTCAAGGCCGAGCCGAGCGAGGAGGCGGTGGACAAGGCGCTGGCCTCGATCGCCGAACGCAATGGTGAACTGGCCGATGCCGAGCCGCGCGCCGCCGGCAAGGGCGACATACTGGTCAGCGACTTCACCGGCCGCCTGCCGGCAGACCTGTTGAAGAATGGCCCTGGCCTGGGCGCCGTTCCGGGCAATCCGGGGTCCCTGCCGACCGGCTGGAACATCGACAAGGTCGGCACCTTCGACCACGAGATCTCGGCCATCGGCAGCGAAGCCGGCCGCCCGTATTTCGACCTGAAGGTGACGGGTTCGCCGGGCGAAAAGGCCGTGCTGCGCCTGCAATTCGCCCCGGCAGACGAATTGTCGGTGAAAGGCGGCGACACGCTGACGCTGCTGGCTTCCGTGCGCGTCGCCGAAGGCGCCCTGCCGGCCGGGGCCGAGCCCAAGCTCGGCTTCAACGAGATGTACAACGGCAACGACATCCACCAGCGCGCCCCCGCGACGATGGGTGCGGATGGCGACCGCATGACGCTGACGCTCGCCGCAGGCGACGCGCCGGTGCAGGCGCTGCCGACCTTCGTGATCGTGCTGCCCGCCGGAGCGCTGGACTTCACCCTGCGCGTCGGTCCCGCCCGCGTCTTCGCTGGCGCCGAGGAGCCCGAGGCGCGCATCTTCGCCGGTGGCACCGCCTCGGACATGCCGATCGAAGTCGGCGGCGCCGGCTTCATCCCCGGCTTCACCGAGCAGATGGATGGCATGTCGCCCGGCGATTCGCGCGACATCGACGTCGTCTTCCCCGGCGACTACGGGTCGGCCGAACTGGCCGGCAAGCACGCCCGCTTCACCATCACGGCCAAGGCGCTCAAGACCCGCACGCCCAAGGCCGTGGATGACGAACTGGCCAAGGCCGTCGGCATGGCCGACCTCGCCGCGCTGAAGGATGCCATCCGTTCGTCCCTGCAGCGTGAATATGACGGCCTGGCGCGGTTGAAGCTGAAGCGCGCGCTGCTCGACAGCCTGGCGGACAAGGCGTCCTTCCAGGTGCCCGAGGGCATGGTCGAGGCCGAGTTCGCCCAGATCTGGCAGCGCGTCGAGGCCGACCTCAAGGCCGGTCGGCTGGACGAGGACGACAAGGGCAAGGACGAGGAGACGCTGAAGACCGAGTATCGCGGCATCGCCGAGCGGCGCATCCGCCTCGGGCTGATGCTGTCCGAGATCGGCCGGGCCAACAACGTCCAGGTCGGCCAGGACGAGATGCAGCGCGCCGTCTACCAGGAAGCCTCACGCTATCCGGGGCAGGAACAGCAGGTGCTCGAGTTTTTCCGCAAGAACCCGCAGGCCGCCGAGAACCTCCGCGCCCCGCTGTTCGAGGAGAAGGTGGTCGATTTCATGATCGAACTCGCCAAGGTCACCGACCGCCAGGTGACCCCCGAGGAGTTGTCCGCCGCCGCGGTCTGACCGCGCCCACGCCGCAACCCGGCAGGTGGTTCGACAGGGGGCAGCCAGGTTTGGCTGCCCCTTTTTCATGCATCACGCCCTGCTTTCATCCCCTTGGCGCGCCTTAGCGAAGTAAATCAGCACCTTTCATCGGACCCGCCTTGCGCCGCCGACCGGGCCTCGCCTACATCGCTAGACAGAACACGAGCGGCCAGACGGACCGCCGATCAAAGGGAGAACTTCAAGGGTGACTGACGCCATCCTGGAAACGGTGGGACTGACGAAGGAGTTCCGCGGCTTCGTGGCCGTGAACGATGTCGCCCTGTCGGTGCGCCGCGGCACGATCCATGGCCTGATCGGCCCGAACGGCGCCGGCAAGACCACCTGCTTCAACCTGCTGACCAAGTTCCTGCCGCCGACCCGCGGGACCATCCGCTATGACGGGCGCGACATCACCGGCATGAAGCCGGCCGAGGTGGCGCGCCTGGGGCTGGTGCGCTCCTTCCAGATTTCGGCGGTCTTCCCGCATCTGTCCGTGCTCGAGAATGTGCGCGTCGCGCTGCAGCGCAGCCGCGGCGGGTCCTTCGACTTCTGGCGCTCGGATTCGGTGCTGCGCAGCTATGACGACCGCGCGCGGGCCTTGCTCGAGGATGTCGGCCTGTCCGGCTATGCCGAGTTGACCGCCGGCGAGCTTCCCTATGGCCGCAAGCGCGCGCTCGAGATTGCGACGACGCTGGCCCTCGATCCGGTGATGATGCTGCTGGACGAACCCACGGCGGGCATGACGCATGACGATGTCGGGCGCATCGTCTCGCTGATCCGCCGAGTATCGCAGGGGCGCACGGTGCTGCTGGTGGAGCACAACCTGACCGTCGTGTCCGGCCTGTGCGACTTCATCACCGTGCTGGCACGTGGGCGCGTGTTGGCCGAGGGCGACTACGCCACCGTCGCGCGCAACCCGGACGTCATCGCCGCCTATCTCGGTACCGAAGCGCCCACGGAGGCCGCCCATGGCTGACACCCTCGCGACCCTGCCGATGGCGGCACAGGAAGGTGGCTCGCCGCTGATGGCCGTGCGCGGGCTGGAAGCCTGGTACGGCGAGAGCCACGTCCTGCATGGCGTGAACCTCGACATCCACGAAGGCGAGGTGGTCACGCTGCTGGGCCGCAATGGCGCGGGCAAGACTTCGACGCTGCGCTCCATCATGGGCGTGGTGCCGAAGCGGTCGGGCTCGATCCACTATGCCGGTCGGGAGCTGATCGGCGCGCGCTCGGACGTGATCGCCAGGGCAGGGATCGCCTATTGCCCCGAGGAACGCGGCATCTTCGCCTCGCTCGACGTGACCGAGAACCTGATGCTGCCCCCGGTGGTGCGGCCGGGCGGGTTGCCGCTCGACGAAATCTACGAGCTGTTCCCCAACCTCAAGGAACGCGCGCGCAGCCAGGGCACGAAACTGTCGGGCGGCGAGCAGCAGATGCTCGCCATCGCGCGCATCCTGCGCACGGGTGCGAAGCTGCTGCTGCTCGATGAACCCTCCGAGGGCCTGGCGCCGGTCATCGTCCAGCAGATCGGCCACACCATCCGCGCGCTCAAGCAGCGCGGCTTCACCGTGCTGCTGGTCGAGCAGAACTTCCGCTTCGCGCAGACGGTCGCCGACCGTCACTACGTGATGGAGCACGGCAAGGTGGTGGACATGGTGCGCAATGCCGACCTCGCGAGCTCGATGGGTCGTCTGCAGGAATATCTCGGCGTCTGATGCCGGATTGTGACAGGTGCGCCTGGCTGCCGGCGCGCCCGGTTTAGAAGGAGACTGGGACGATGACCGACCTTTCCCGCCGCAATGTGCTGACCGCCGGTGCCACCGCTGCCGCTTGGGGGGCGCTACCGGTCTCGCGCGCCCGTGCACAGGCCGCGAACACGATCAAGATCGGCGTGCTTAACGACCAGTCGGGGCTGTACCGGGACCTCTCCGGTCCGGGTTCGACGGCCTGCGTGCGCCAGGCGGTCCAGGAACTCGGCGCGCTGGGCTTCACCGTCGAGGTGATCCAGGCGGACCACCAGAACCGACCCGATGTCGGGTCCAACATCGCGCGCCAGTGGCTCGACCGCGACGGCGTCGACCTGATCATCGACGTGCCGACCTCCTCCGTCGCGCTGGCCGTCGCCGGCATCGTGCGGGAGAAGAACAAGGCCTACATCAACAGCACCGGCGCGTCCTCCGACCTGACTGGCGCGCAGTGCAGCCCGAACACGGTGCACTGGACCTACGACACCTGGATGCTGGCGAATTCGACCGGTGGCGCGATGGTGCGCGCGGGCGGCGATACCTGGTTTTTCATCACCGCCGACTACGCCTTCGGCCATGCGCTGGAACGCGACACCGCGGGCTTCGTGCGCGCGGCCGGCGGGCGGGTGCTTGGGCAGGTCCGCACGCCGTTCCCCGGCACCACCGACTTCAGCAGCTTCCTGGTGCAGGCGCAGTCGTCCCGCGCCAAGGTGATCGGCCTGGCCAATGCTGGTGGGGACACCATCAACTGCATCAAGCAGGCGGCCGAATTCGGCATCACGCGGCGCGGCGTGAAGCTCGCCGGGCTGCTGGTGTTCATCACCGACGTTCATTCGCTGGGACTCCAGACCGCGCAGGGGCTGGTGCTGACGGAATCCTTCTACTGGGACCTTAACGACCGCACCCGCGCCTTCACCACCCGCGTGCGGCCGTCCATGCCGAACAACGCGCCGCCGACCATGGCGCAGGCCGGCTGCTATGCGGGCGCGCTGCACTACCTCAAGACGGTGAAGGACATGGGCGTCGCCGCCGCCAAGGCCGATGGCGCCGCGACCATCGCGCGCATGAAGGCCTTGCCGACCGAGGACGATGCCTTTGGTCCGGGGACGATCCGCGTCGATGGCCGCAAGATCCACCCTGTCACGCTGTTCGAGGTGAAGAAGCCCGAGGAGAGCCGGGGTGCATGGGACTACTACAAGGTCGTGCAGACCGTGCCCGCCGACCAGGCCTTCCGCCCGCTTGCCGATGGCGGCTGCGCGCTCGTGCGCAGCTGACCGAAACCTGCCGGGGCGCGGCGGGGGAAAGACCCGCCGGCCCAACCGTTGATGCCACCAGGGAGAGACGAATGACCGAGTTCAACCGCCGCGGCTTGCTTGCCGCGGGCGCCGCCTTCGGGGCGCTGCCGCTGCATCGTGCCCGCGCGCAGGCCGCGAACACCGTCAAGATCGGTGTGCTGAACGACCAGTCCGGCCTGTATCGCGACGTGAACGGCCCGGGTTCGGTGGCCTGCGTGCGCCAGGCCATCACCGACCTGGGCGCCACGCTGCGCGGGATGAATGTGGAAGTGGTCGTCGCCGACCACCAGAACCGCCCCGATGTCGGGGTGAACATCGCCCGCCAGTGGTTCGACCGCGACGGCGTGGACATGGTGATCGACGTGCCGACCTCCTCGGTCGCGCTGGCGGTCAACCAGGTCGCGAAGGAGAAGAACAAGGTCTACATCAACTCCTCGGGCGCGACGTCGGATCTCACGGGGTCCGCCTGCACGCCGAATACGCTGCACTGGACCTATGACACCTACATGCTCGCGAAGAGCACGGGTGGCGCGATGGTCCGCGCTGGCGGCGACACCTGGTATTTCATCACCGCCGACTACGCCTTCGGCCATGCGCTGGAACGCGACACCTCCGCCTTCATCAACGCCGCCGGCGGGCGCGTGCTGGGGGCCGTGCGCACACCGTTCCCCGGCACTACCGATTTCAGCAGCTTCCTGGTGCAGGCGCAGGCCTCCCGCGCCAAGGTCGTCGGGTTGGCCAATGCCGGCGGCGACACCATCAACTCGATCAAGCAGGCGGCTGAATTCGGGCTGACCCGGCGCGGGACGAAGCTCGCGGCGCTGCTGATGTTCATCTCCGATGTCCATGCGCTTGGCCTGCAGACGGCACAGGGGCTGGTCTGCACCGAGACCTTCTACTGGGACCTCAACGACAGGACGCGTGCCTTCACCGCCCGCGTGCTGCCCAACATGCCCCAGCAGCTGCGGCCGGGCATGGCCCAGGCCGGCTGCTATTCGGGGACGATGCACTACCTCAAGGCGGTGCTCGAACTCGGTGCCGCCGCGGCGCGCGCCGATGGCGCGGCGACGGTCGCGCGGATGAAGGCGATGCCGGTGCAGGACGACGCCTTCGGCGACACCTCGATCCGCGCCGATGGCCGACGCATCATGCCGGCCTACCTGCTCGAGGTGAAGGCGCCGGGCGAGAGCCGCGGCGCCTGGGACTACTACAAGGTGCTGCAGACCACGCCGGCCGACCAGGCCTTCCGGCCGTTGTCGGAGGGAGGCTGCTCGCTGGTGCGCAGCTGATCCAGGCGTGACCATCCCCGGGCGGGGCAACGACCCCGTCCGGTACCGACAAGCAAACACGGAGGAATTCGCCTTGATCGATACGACCCGTCGCAGCCTGCTCGCCGCCGGTGCCGCCACTGCCGCCATCGCGCCGCTGTCGCGCGCGCGGGCGCAGGCGAACACCATCCGCATCGGCGTGCTGACCGACATGTCCGGCACCTACCGCGACAATACCGGCCCGACTTCCGTCGCCTCGACGCGCGAAGCGGTCGCCGAATTCGGCACGAGCCACGGCTTCACGGTCGAGGTCCTGGAAGCCGACCACCAGAACCGCCCCGATGTCGGGTCCAACATCGCCCGGCAATGGTACGATCAGGGCGTGGACCTGATCCTCGACGTGCCGACCTCCTCGGTCGGGCTCGCGGTCAACCAGATCGCGAAGGAGAAGAACAAGGCCTACATCAATGTCGGCTCCGCCACCGCCGACCTGACCGGGCCGGCCTGCACGGCAACGACGCTGCACTGGGCCTACGACACCTATATGCTGGCGAAGTCGACCGGCGGGGCGATGGTGCGCGCGGGCGGCGACAGCTGGTTCTTCATCACCGCCGACTACGCCTTCGGCCACGCGCTGGAACGCGACAACACCAACTTCATCCGCGCCGCCGGCGGCCGCGTGCTCGGCGCAGTCCGCACGCCGTTTCCCGGCACGACCGATTTCAGCAGCTTCCTGGTGCAGGCCGCTGCCGCGCGACCCAAGGTGATCGGCCTCGCCAATGCCGGCGGGGATACCGCGAACTGCGTGAAGCAGGCGGCGGAATTCGGCATCACCCGGCGCGGCATCAAGCTCGCCGCGCTACTGCTGTTCCTGAACGACGTCAACGGCATCGGGCTGCAGACGGCGCAGGGGCTGGTCTGCACGGAATCCTTCTACTGGGACACCAACGACAAGACCCGTGCCTGGACGCAGCGCGTGGTGCGCCGCACGCCCACCAACTACCCGTCGATGATCCATGCCGGCTGTTATTCGGCCGCGCTGCATTTCCTCAAGACCGTGGCGGCGATGGGCGTGCCGGCGGCCAAGGCGTCGGGCCTCGACCTGGTCAACCGCATGAAGGCCATGCCGACCGAGGATGACTGCTTCGGGCCGGGGACCATCCGCGTCGATGGCCGCCGCCTGATCCCGTCCTTCCTGTTCGAGGTGAAGGCGCCGGGCGAAAGCCGTGGGCCTTGGGACTACTACAAGCTGTTGCAGACCACGCCCGCCGACGAAGCCTATCGCCCTCTGGCCGATGGAGGCTGCCCGCTCGTGCGTGGCTGAACCGGACGTCGTGCCTACCCAACGCGCATAAAAAAAAGCAAGCGCGGCAACGAAACAGGTGAGGAAAACAGGAATGAGCGAGATCAACCGCCGTACCGTATTGGCCGCCGGCGCCGGGCTTGGCGCATTGCCCTTCACGCGCGCCCGCGCGCAGGCGGCCAATACCATCAAGATCGCCTTGCTGTGTGACTTCTCTGGCACCTATCGCGACGTCACCGGTCCGAACGAGCTCGCCTGCGTCCGCCAGGCAGCGGCCGAATTCGCCAATCGCGGCTTCAACATCGAGGTCGTCTACGCCGACAACCAGAACCGCGCCGATGTCGGATCGAACATCACCCGCACCTGGTTCGATCGGGAAGGGGTGGATTGCATCGTCGATGGCGGCGCGTCATCGGTGGCACTCGCTGTCAATGACGTCGTGCGCGAGAAGAACAAGGTCTACGTCAATTCCTCCTCCGCGACGTCGGACCTGACGGGGCGGGCCTGCTCGCCCAACCTCGTGCACTGGACCTACGACACCTACATGCTGGCGAAGTCCACCGGCGGGGCGACCGTGCGGGCGGGTGGGGACAGCTGGTACTTCGTCACCGCGGACTACGCCTTCGGCCATGCGCTGGAACGCGACACGGCGAGCTTCGTCCGCGCCGCCGGCGGACAGGTGCTGGGCCAGGTGCGCACGCCCTTCCCGGGAACCACCGACTTCTCCTCCTTCCTGGTTCAGGCACAGGCGTCCCGCGCCAAGGTGATCGGGCTGGCCAATGCCGGCAGCGACACCATCAACTGCATCAAGCAGGCCTCGGAATTCGGCCTCACCCGGCGTGGCATCAAGCTCGCCTCGCTGCTGATGTTCATGCCGGACGTGCATTCCCTCGGCCTCGAACAGACCCAGGGGCTGATCTGCACCGAGACCTTCTACTGGGACCTCAATGACCGCACGCGGGCCTTCACCCGCCGCGTCGCGGCCAACCTGCAGCCGAACACGCCCCTCTGCATGAATCATGCGGGGGGCTATGCCTCGGTGCTGCATTATCTCAAGGCGGTCGCCGATATGGGCGTAGCCCGCGCCAAGGCGAATGGCGCCGAGGTCGTCGCGCGGATGAAGGCGATGCCCTGCGATGATGACTGCTTCGGTCCGGGCCGCATCCGCGAGGACGGGCGCAAGCTGCACCCCGCCTATCTTTTCGAAGTGAAGGCGCCGTCCGAGAGCAGCGGCCGGTACGACTACTATAAGCTGCTGCAGACGACAGCGGGGGATGAGGCGTTCCGCCCGCTCGCCGAAGGCAATTGTTCGCTGGTGCGTAGCTGAAACGGGCGGGCGGGGGGCGGGGCAGGGGTGCCGAACCCCACCCACCGCCCGCCGGCCGGCAACAAGGAGGACGGGTCATGGACTTCAATCGCCGCAGTCTTCTCGCCGCGGGGTCCGCAGCGGCGGTCGCGCCGTTCTCACGCGCACGCGCCCAGGGACAGCCTATCCGCATCGGCGTGCTGACTGACATGTCGGGGCCGTATCGCGACACCACCGGGCCGGGCAGCCTCGTTCTGACGCAGGCCGCGGCCGCCGAGATGGCCAATCGCGGCTTTGCCATCGAGGTGCTGTCCGCCGACCACCAGAACCGCCCCGATGTCGGCGCGAACCTCGCGCGGCAATGGTACGACCAGGGGGTGGACGCGATCGTCGACGTGCCGACCTCCTCGGTCGCGCTCGCCGTCAACCAGATCGCGCGGGAGAAGAACAAGGTCTTCCTCAATTCGGGGGCCGCGACATCCGACCTGACGGGCGCGCAATGCAGCCCGAACACGGTGCACTGGACCTACGACACCTGGATGCTGGCCAAGGGCACCGGCGGGGCGATCGTACGCACCGGCGGCGACAGCTGGTTCTTCATCACGGCCGACTACGCCTTCGGCCACGCGCTGGAACGCGACACGGCGACCTTCGTGCGCGCGGCGGGTGGGCAGGTGCTCGGGCAGGTGCGTTATCCATTCCCGGCGACGACGGATTTCTCCTCCTTCGTGGTCCAGGCGCAGGCGTCCCGCGCCAAGGTGCTCGGCATGGCGAATGCCTCTACCGACACGGTGAACACCATCAAGGCGGCACGCGAATTCGGCCTGCACCGGTCGATGAAGCTCGCCGCGCTGTTGATGGGGGTGATGGATATCCATGCCCTGGGCCTGGAATCCGCGCAGGGGCTGCTGCTGACGGAATCCTTCTACTGGGACCTCAATGACCGCACCCGGGCGCTGACCCAGCGCGTCCGCGCGGCCAACCAGAACCGCCCGCCGGCGATGGTGCCGGCCGGCTGCTATGGCGCGACGCTGCATTACCTCAAGGCGGTGGCCGATATGGGTGCGGCAGCCGCCAAGGCCGATGGCCGCGCGGCGGTGGCGCGCATGAAGGCGATGCCCACCGATGATGACGCCTTCGGCCCGGGGCGCATCCGCGAGGATGGCCGCAAGATCCATCCGGTTTTCCTGTTCCAGGTGAAGACGCCTGCGGAATCCCGCGCGCCTTTCGACTACTACAAGGTTGCCGCCACCACCCCGGCGGAGGAAGCCTTCCGGCCCGTGGCCGAGGGTGGCTGCTCTCTCGTGCGTTCGTGACAAGGACCTGATCGTCAATGCTCGACTTCATCGAGACAATATCCGGCGTCCCGGCGCCGCTGCTGTTCGGGCAGATCCTGCTCGGGCTGATCAACGGCGCCTTCTATGCGATGCTCTCGCTCGGCCTCGCGGTGATCTTCGGGCTGCTCAACATCATCAACTTCACCCATGGCGCGCAGTTCATGATGGGCGCCTTCGTCGCCTGGATGCTGCTGACCTGGGCCGGCATTGGCTATTGGGGGGCGTTGATCCTCGCACCTCTGATCGTCGGGGCCACAGGCGTTATCATCGAGCGATTGATGATCAGTCGATTGTACAAGCTCGACCACCTCTACGGCCTGCTGCTGACCTTCGGCATCGGGCTGATCATCGAGGGCGTCTTCCGCAATGAATTCGGTTCCTCCGGCCTGCCCTACCGCATCCCGGCGGAACTCTCGGGTGCATGGGACCTCGGCTTCATGTTCATGCCGATCTATCGCGGCTGGGTGGTGCTGTTCTCGCTGATCATCTGCCTGATCACCTGGCTGGTGATCGAGAAGACGCGCCTGGGCGCCTATCTGCGCGCCGCGACCGAGAATGCCGCCCTGGTGCAGGCCTTCGGCGTGAACGTGCCGCGCATGATCACGCTGACCTATGGCGCGGGCGTTGCCCTTGCCGCACTCGCCGGGGTGCTTGCCGCGCCGATCTACTCGGTCAATCCGCAGATGGGCACCAACCTCATCATCGTGGTCTTTGCCGTGGTCGTGATCGGGGGCATGGGCTCGATCCTGGGCTCCGTGCTGACCGGCTTCGGCCTCGGCGTCATCGAGGGCCTCACCAAGGTCTATTGGCCGGAGGCCTCGGCCACCGTCATCTTCGTCATCATGGCGATCGTGTTGCTCACGCGACCCGCCGGTCTTTTCGGGAGGGCCTGACCCATGGCATCCGAGACCACTGCCGGGCCGATGCCCGCCACCGCTGGCGAGGGGCAGGCCTTCCTGGGGTACAGCCGGGCGCAGTTCGTCGCCCTGATCATCCTGGTGGGCGCGCTCATCGCCGGGCCGTTCTTCCTGTATCCCGTCTTCCTGATGAAGCTGCTGTGCTTCGCGCTGTTCGCCTGCGCCTTCAACCTGCTGATCGGCTATGTCGGGCTGCTGTCCTTCGGCCACGCCGCCTATTTCGGCATGGGCGGGTACATTGCCGGCTACACCGCCAAGGCCTGGGGTTTCACGCCCGAGGTCGCGGTCATCTCCGGTGCCATCGTCGCCGGGCTGCAGGGCTGGGCCTTCGGCTGGATCGCCATCCGCCGGCAAGGCATCTACTTCGCCATGATCACCCTCGCCCTCGCGCAGATGGTCTATTTCGTCTGCGTCCAGGCGCCCTTCACGGGCGGCGAGGACGGCATCCAGGCGATTCCGCGCGGGCGGTTGTTCGGCGTCATCGACCTCGGCCCGGACATGAACATGTACTGGTTCGTCGCCGGGGTCTTCCTGGCTGCCTTCGTGCTGATCCACCGCATCATCCATTCACCCTACGGCCAGGTGCTGAAGGCGATCCGCGAGAACGAACCGCGCGCGACCTCGCTCGGCTACCGCACGGATGACTACAAGCTGGTCGCCTTCATCCTCTCGGCGTCGATCGCAGGCGTGGCGGGTGGCGTGAAGTCGCTGGTCTTCGGCATCGCCACGCTGACCGACGTGCACTGGTCCATGTCGGGTGAGGTGGTGCTGATGACGCTCGTCGGTGGCCTCGGCACGGTGTTCGGGCCGATGGTTGGCGCGGCGGTGATCGTGACCATGCAGAACTACCTGGCGGAGATGGGCGCCTGGGTCACGGTGATCCAGGGGGCGATCTTCGTGGCGGTGGTGCTGGCGTTCCGGCGCGGGCTGATCGGCGAGATCGGGAACCTGCTGAAGGTGAAGCTGTAGGGCGAGGGGCACGGAGAGGGGCTTTGCCCCTCTCCGAACCTCACCCCACCAAAGGCTTAAGGCCTTTGGAAACCTCGACTTGGTGTTGGCTGCCGCGGTTTGTCCCCGGCGCGAATGTCGCGTCGGGCACCAGACCCGAATTCCTGCACTGATCCTGCCCGTGGTGCCATGCGCCAGGTATCGGTTTCCAAAGGCCCACTGGCCTTTGGCGGGGTGGCTTGGAGGGGCAGCGCCCCTCCAATCTTCTGCCCTGGCTTCAACCGCGCCCCCGCGACAGCGTGACCCCCGCACCCACATGGTACAGGATCGCCGGCCACAGCAGCGGCCCGCCCAGCGCGCTGACCAGCGCGACCCCCAGCAGCGGCACCGCGATCAACGGCTGAAACAGGAGGATCGCGCGACGTGCCGTCGCGTTCGGCCAGTGCCAGCAGGCCGCCGCGAAGGCGAGCAGAGCGAGCCCTGCGATCCGCCCCGGCACCACAGCACCCGTGGCCAGGTCGTGGCCGAGGATCAGCCACACGACCCATGCCGGGCTCGCCACGAGCGCCAGGCCCGTCAGCGCCTCCACGGCGACCGCGACGCGGAAGACCGCCGTCACGGCCCGCGGCCCTGCTCCATCCGCTGCACGAAATCCTCCATGTCGCCGATCAGCCCGCCCACCACCGGCAGGTTCCGCGCTTCGAGCATCCGCTGCAGGTCGCGTAGCGATTCCGGCGTGACCGTGCTGGCCCCGAGATCGACCGTGACCTTTACCAGCCGCCCTGTGAAGGCGAAGGGCACCTGGTAGTCGCGGTCATCGACCGGCGTGCCGGTATCGATGCCGACATCGAAGGTCTCATCCAGCGTCATGATGATGGGCACAGTGCGCGGCATCGACCGCGTCGCCACCGCCTGGCCATCGACCGACATCACGCCCGTGCCGCCGCGCCCGAAGGGCAGGGGGAAGCGGCCATCGGCCGAAGGCTGCCAGTCGAACACTATCGTATGCCGCCCCGGCGTCAGCGCCGGCCCTTGCCAGCGTCCGCGTGCGATGTTGAGGAAGTTGTAGGTGAAGGTCGGCTTGCCCTCGGCCAGGTAGAGCCCGTAGCCGCCGAACCGCCCGCCATGGGTGACGAGCATGCCGTTGGCACCCCCCTGCGGCACGTCGATCTCGGCGGTGATGCGCCAGGCGCGGTTGAGGATGTTCGGCGCGCTCGCATCCTGCAGCGATGAGACCGGGGCGGTGTAGACGAACTGCGTCCGCCCCGCCGCCGGCCCGGGCCGCGGCGTGAGGAAGCGATCCAGCGCCGAGGCATCCAGCGGCAAGACCTGTTTCCATGCCGCCTCGGCGAGGAACAGCCCCTGCATCATGCGCAGCCGGTCGGGATGCTCGCTGGCGACGGAGCGGAACTGAGTCGGATCGTCGGCAAGGTTGAACAACTCCCACTGGAAGCCGTTCAGCACGTCGGTCGGCCGTGGCGCCATGCCGTTCCAGGGCGGCGCGACCGGGATCGTGTTGGCGAACCATCCATCGTGATAGATGCCGCGATTGCCCAGCATCTCGAAATACTGGGTGCGGCGGCGCGATGGGGCATCCGCGTTGGCGCGGTCGAAGGTATAGACCATGCTGACGCCGTCGAAGGGCCGCTGGGTGATGCCGTTGATGCTCCGCGCGACGGGGATGCCGGCGGCTTCGAGGATGGTCGGCACCACATCGATCACATGATGGAACTGCGTGCGGATGCCGCCACGGTCGGTGATGCGCCGCGGCCAGTGCATCACCATGCCGTTGCGCGTGCCGCCGAAATGGGATGCGATCTGCTTGGTCCAGCGGAACGGCGTATCGAAGGCCCAGGACCAGCCGACGGCGAAATGCGGATAGGTCCGGTCGCTGCCCCAGACGTCCATCAGCGGCAGCTGCGGCGCCACCGGGATCTCGACATTGTTGAAGAAGCTCGACTCATTGGGTGAGCCATTGAGCTGGCCTTCGGCGCTCGCGCCATTGTCGCCGGTGACGAAGATGATCAGCGTGTTGTCGAGCTGACCGAGATCCTGGATCGCCTGCACCACGCGGCCGATCTCATGGTCGGAATAGGCCATGTAGGCGGCGTAGACCTCGGCCTGGCGGGCAAACAGCCGCTTTTCATCGGCGGACAGGTCATCCCAGCGGCGCAACTCGTCCGGCCAGGGTGTGAGCTGCGCATTGGCAGGAATGACACCGAGCCGCTTCTGGTTCTCGAAGATGCGTTCGCGGATGACGTTCCAGCCCTCGTCGAACTGGCCGCGGAAGCGGGCGATCCATTCGGGCGGCGGATGATGCGGCGCATGCGTCGCCCCCGGCGCGTAGTGGACGAACCAGGGCCGCTGCGGCGAGACCGCATGCAGGGTGTTGATGTGCCGGATCGCGTCATCGGCCATGGCCGTGATCAGGTTCCACCCCGGATTGCCGTCGAAGGGTTGGATCGGAGTGGTATTGCGATAGAGGTTGCCGGGCTGCCACTGGCTGGTGTCGCCGCCGGCGAAGCCGAAGAAGTAGTCATAGCCCTGGCCGACCGGCCAATGGCTGAACGGCCCGGCGGGGCTGGCTTCCGCGGGCGGGATGTTGTGGTTCTTGCCGAACCAGGCGGTGGCGTAGCCGTTCAATTGCAGCGTTGCCGCGCCATGGGCCGTCTCCGGCGGGATGGTCGCGTTGTAGCCGTCATAGCCGGTGGCCATTTCCGACACGACGCCGAAGCCGGCGTTGTGGTGGTTGCGTCCGGTCAGCAGCGCCGCCCGCGTCGGCGAGCACAGCGAGGTGGTGTGGAACTGCGTGTAGCGCAGTCCGCCCTGCGCCAGCCGGTCGAGCGTCGGCGTCGGGATCACCCCGCCAAAGGCCGAATTCGACGCATAGCCGGCATCATCGAGCAGGATCAGCAGGACATTGGGCGCGCCTTCGGGTGGCATGATCTGCGGCGCCCAGGCCGGCGTGCTGTCCACCGCATTGGGCAGGATGGAGCCGGTGAAGGGTGGCGTCGGCACCGGCAGGGTGCGGCTGTCGGGGAACGCCACGGCGTTCGGCGCGCCAGGCGTGCCGCGTACCTGCTGCGCCATGGCCGGCAGCCCCGCGCAGAGGAGTAGCACCGGCAGCAACAGATGACGCAGGAGCGTGATGGCGATGGACACGGAACGCCTTCCTTCATCAAGCCGGCGGCAGGTCCGATGCATGTTCGCAATCTTCAGTGGGGCAGCGTCGCACGCTGACGCCGTGAATTCACCCGCAATGTGCAGCCGGAATTGGCAACCTGACCAGCCGCGGGTAAGGCCACGCCATGGCGGACCAACAGGCACATCATGTCTGTCCAACGGGCATTGGCTGCCTCCGGGGCGTCTGACGCCCTCCAACCCCGTCTTGCCCGAACCGCCGCCGCGCGCGACCTTGCGCCGCAGCATCGACCGCAGGGCGCGCATGACACGGAAATTCCATCTCGGCTGGTTCCTCCAGGGTTCCTCCGCCCAGGCCTGGGGCGAGCCCTGGACCGGCAATATCGGCACCGAATGGATGGTGCCGGACTTCTTCATCGAGATGACGCGCAACCTCGAACGCGCCTGCTTCGACTACGTACTGATCGAGGACAGCTCCTATGTCGGCGAGTCCTACGGTGGGTCGCGCGAGATCTACCTCCATCACGGCCTGTCCACGCCGCGCCAGGACCCCTCCATCGTCGCCGCCCTGCTGGCGCACAGCACGAAGCGCATCGGCATCGTCACCACGCTCGGCACCTTCGCCTACCCGCCCTATCTGCTGGCGCGGCAGATCGCCTCGCTTGACCAGATTTCATCGGGGCGCATCGGCTGGAATGCGGTGACGGGGTCATCGGACTTCGCCGCCCGGAACTTCGGCCTGGACGGCATGCCGCCGCATGATGCGCGCTACGACATCGCCGATGAATACATGGAAGTGGTGCGCAAGCTCTGGGGATCGTGGGAACCAGGTGCGATCATCGCCGACCGCGAGACCGGCGTGCTGGTGGACCACACCAAGGTCCACGCCATCGACCACCAGGGCACCTACTTCAAGGTCCGTGGCCCGCTCAACTCCGGCCCCTGCCTGCAGGGCCAGCCGGTCATCGCCCAGGCGGGCGGGTCTCCACGCGGCCGTGCCTTCGCCTCGCAACATGCGGACACCATCGTCGCCATGGTCAAAGGCACGGCGGGGATGAAGTCCTATCGCGATGACATCCGCGCCCGCATGGCCGCCCACGGCCGCAACCCCGATGACTGCAAGGTGCTGTTCCTCGTCTCCCCCGTGCTCGGCGACACCGAGGAGGAAGCGCGCGCGAAGCACAAGCGTCGTCTCGCCACCTCCGAGGACCAGATCGCCAAGCGCCTCGCCCATCTGTCGAAGATCACCAACCTCGATTTCGGCGCCCTGCCGCTCGACCAGCCGCTCGGTAGCCTGACCACCAACGGCCACCAGCAATCGCTCGACGAGTTCCTCAAGAAGGCCGGCAACAAGACGCTGCGCGAGGCCGCCGAGATCTATTCCGACGCCGGCTCCATCCCGCTGGTCGGCACGCCGGCGCAGGTCGCCGACCAGATGGGCGCGGCGATGGAGGAGGTCGGCGGCGATGGCTTCCTCATCACCACCAACGAGACATCGCGGCGCATCATCGCCGAGATCGCCGACGGGCTGGTGCCGGAACTGCAACGGCGTGGGCTGACGCGGCGCAGCTACGACCATGCCATGTTCAGGGACAATCTGCTGGCCTTCTGACCGCGTCGCGCCGCCCCGCTGCCCATGCCGCGAGCAGGTCGGGCGCGGCACGCCCTTCATTCCGCCATGGGGGACTTGCGCAAACGCGCCAGCCCGCGCTTCCTCACGCCATGCGGAGGCACCAACCCATCAGGGAGGCCGGGCCATGACCCCGGCCCTCGAAGTCGCAGGCCTGACGCTCGACTTCCGCCAGGATGGTCGGTCCCTGCGCGTGCTCGACGGCGTCTCCTTCCGCGTCGAGCCCGGCCGGACGCTGGCCATCGTCGGTGAATCCGGCTGCGGCAAATCCGTCACCGCGCTGGCCGTCATGGGGTTGCTGCCCGCCACGGCCACCATCGGCGGCGCCATCCGCCTGGCCGGACGCGACCTCACCGCCATCAGCGCCGAGGAGCGCCGCCGGCTCCGCGGCGCCGAGATGGCGATGATCTTCCAGGAACCGATGACCAGCCTGAACCCGGCCTTCACCGCCGGCGAGCAGGTCGCCGAAGCCCTCCGCCTCCACCAGCACCTGGATCACGCCGCCGCCTTCGCCGAGGCCACCCGCATGCTCGACCGCGTGCGCATCCCCGACGCAGCCCGCCGCGCCCGCCAATACCCGCACCAACTCTCGGGTGGGATGCGCCAGCGCGTCATGATCGCCATGGCGCTCGCCTGCAAGCCGAAGCTGCTGATCGCCGACGAGCCCACCACGGCGCTCGACGTCACGGTGCAGGCGCAGATCCTCGCCCTGCTCGACGACATGAAGCGCGAGACCGGCACCGCCGTCATCCTCGTCACCCACGACCTCGGGGTCGTCGCCGACCACGCCGACGACGTCGCCGTCATGTATGCCGGCCGCATCGCCGAACAGGCGCCGGCCGCGACGCTGTTCGCCACGCCCGAACACCCCTACACCGCCGGCCTGCTCGGCGCGGCCCCCGGCGAGGGCACCCCGGGCGAACGCCTCGCCAGCATCGACGGCACCGTGCCCGACCTGCGCAATCCGCCGCCAGGCTGCCGCTTCGCACCGCGCTGCCCGTTCACCATCGCACGCTGCACCACCGAGGTGCCGGCGCTGGTCGAAGTCGCGCCCGACCATCGTTCCGCCTGCTGGCGCGCGCCGCTCGACGGTATGTTCGCAGGAAGGGCGGGGGAGGGAACTCCCCCGGACCCCCTCCTTTCTCTGTCTGTCAGCAGGACAGCGCCGGCCACCAGCGTCGGCCCATCCAGCCCATGACTGGACCGCTGCTTCAGATCGACAACCTGGCCAAGAAATTTCCGGTCAGGGACGCACTCGGGCGCCGCGCGGGTGCGGTGCATGCCGTGGACGGGGTCTCACTCGCCGTCACGGAAGGCGAAACGCTGGCCATCGTCGGCGAATCCGGCTGCGGCAAATCCACCCTCGGCCGTCTGATGCTCAACCTCATCACTCCCGACGCCGGCACCGTCCGCTTCGCCGGGCAGGACCTCACCAAGCTCTCCGCCGCCGCGCTGCGTGCCCGCCGCCGCGACATGCAGCTCATCTTCCAAGACCCCTTCGCCAGCCTTGATCCGCGCATGACGGTCGAACAGGCCGTCGCCGAGCCGTTGCGCCTGCACCGCATCGTCCCGCGCAGCGAGGAACGCGCCCGCGTCGCCGACCTGCTCTCCCGCGTCGGCCTGCGCCCCGAACTCGCCCGGCGCTGGCCCCACGAATTCTCCGGCGGACAGCGCCAGCGCATCGCCATCGCCCGGGCGCTCGCCTCCCAGCCGAAACTGATCATCGGGGACGAGCCGGTCAGCGCGCTCGACGTCAGCGTTCAGGCCCAGGTGGTGAACCTGCTGTCCGACCTGATCCGCGATCTCGGCCTGACCTTCGTGCTGATCAGCCATGACCTCGGGGTCGTCCGCCACATCGCCGACCGTGTCGCCGTCATGTATCTCGGCCGCATCGTCGAGCTCGGACCGGCGGCCGAGGTCCTGTCCGCGCCCAAGCACCCCTATACCCGGGCATTGCTCGCCGCCGTTCCCGGCCACGGCACCAAGGCCCCGCCCATCGAGGGCGACGTGCCATCCCCCATCTCGCCCCCGCCGGGCTGCCGCTTCCACACGCGCTGCCCCTTCGTGGAGGATCGCTGCCGCGTTACTGTGCCCGACCTCACCAGGGGCCCGCACGCCGTCGCCTGCCACCTCGACGGCCGCCTGCCGCCGGTGACACCGCGCCCCGACCGCCTGGCCGGTGGCGAAAGGCTGCAGCGCCTGCAATCCTTCTTCCGGGCCCCTGGCCCGCAACCGGGAGTGTCTCAATGAAGACGATGATCCGCGCCGTGCTGGCCGCCGCCGCCCTGCTGGTCCCCACCATCGCCCCCGCCACGGCGCAGAACCTGCGCATCGGCCTGCGCGACGACCCCGACATCCTCGACCCGACCCTGTCGCGCACCTATGTCGGCCGCATCGTCTACATGTCGCTGTGCGACAAGCTGTTCGACATCAACGAACGGCTTGAAGTGGTGCCCCAGCTCGCCACCGGCTTCCGCTGGGAAAACCCGACCAGCCTGATCATCACGCTGCGCGACGGCGTGCGCTTCCATGACGGGGAGGTGATGGACGCCGAGGCGGTGCGCTACTCCATCGACCGCCATCTCACCATGCAGGGCTCCTTCCGCCGCAGCGAGATCTCGGAGGTCGACCGCGTCGAGGTGGTCGATCCGCGCACCGTGCGAATTCTGCTGAAGGCGCCCTCGGCGGCCTTCCTCGCGGCGCTGACCGACCGCGCCGGCATGATCGTCAGCCCCAAGGCGGCCGAGGCGCTGGGGCGGAACTTCGGCACCCGCCCGGTCTGCGCCGGGCCGTTCCGTTTCGTCGAGCGCGTCGCCCAGGAACGCATCGTGGTCGAGCGGTTCCGCGACTACTGGGATGCGGCGAACATCCATTTCGATCGCGTCACATACCTGACCATGCCGGACAACACCGTACGGCTAGCCAACCTGCAATCCGGCGCCATCGAATTCGGCGAGCGGATGGACCCGGGCGACCTGCGCGCCATGCAGGGCAATCGCGCCCTGCGCGCCCAGGCGGTGGACAGCCTCGGCTACCAGGGCATCACCATCAACATCGGCAACGGGGATCGCGCCAATACGCCGCTCGGCCGCGACGCCCGGGTGCGCCGCGCCTTCGAACTCGCCATCGACCGCGCCGCGGTGAACCAGGTCGTCTATGAAGGCATCAACCTGGTCACGCGCCAGCCCTTCCCGCCGGCCTCCCCCTTCCACGTCCGCGACTTCCAGCCCGAGCCGCGCAACGTCGATCTCGCCCGCGCCCTGCTGCGCGAAGCGGGCGTGACCACGCCCTTCCCGGTCGAGATGACGATCCCGAACAACCCTGATCTTCGCCAGGTAGGCGAAGTGCTCCAGGCCATGGTCGCCGAGGCGGGCTTCGCCCTCACGCTGCGCGCGACCGAATTCGCGTCGTCATTGCAGGCGGCGACGCGGGGGGAATTCCAGACCTACCTGATCGGCTGGTCCGGCCGCACCGATCCGGATGGCAATCTGTACACCTTCAGCCGTACCGGCGGCGGCCAGAATGACGGGCGCTATTCCAACCCCGAGGTCGATCGCCTGCTCGATGCCGCCCGCGTCGAACTCGATGTGGAAAAGCGCAAGCAACTCTACGCCCAGGTGCTGCAACTCGCCTTCGGGCAGGATGCCAGCCGCGTCTATCTCTGGCACCCCCGCAACATCATGGCCTACACCGCGCGGCTGACCGGCTATCGGCCGATAGCCGACGGCATGATCCGGCTCCAGGGGATGCGCTTCCAATGAGTCGCGTGGCTGCCGCCGCGTCGCCAAGCACCCAAGCCGCGCATCTGCGCGGCTTGGCTAGCGCGCCGGGCGTGGCTCTTCGTCCGGGCGCGGTCGCGCTCAGCGCTCCCGGATCGCGCCCGCGCGCAATCCGCAGGGCGGGCGCGATGGCGTCCGGGACGTAGGAGCGGGCATGGGCATTTGGCTGCTGCGCCGGATGGGGCAGGTGATCCCCACCCTGTTGATCCTGTCCTTCCTGATCTTCGGGCTGCAGCAGCTCATGCCCGGCGATCCCGCCTTGATCCTGGCCGGCGAGGAGCGCGGCGACCCTGCCGTGCTCGCCCAGATCCGCGCCGAATTGGGTTTGGACAAGCCGGTCTGGCATCAATACCTGCTGTGGATCGGCCGCGTGCTGACCGGGGATTTCGGCTTCTCCTGGCGCATCCGCGTGCCAGTATCGGAACTGATCCTCACCAAGCTGCCAGTCACCTTCCAATTGGCGTCGATGGCCTTCATCATCGCCATCCTGATCGGCGTGCCGCTTGGCATCGTCTCGGCGGTCAAGAAGGACACGCCGGCCGACTGGGCGGCGAATGGCGCGGCGCTGTTCGGCATCTCCACGCCGAATTTCTGGCTCGGCATCATGATGATCCTGCTGTTCAGCGTCGAACTCGGCTGGCTGCCGCCTTCCGGCTACGTTCCGCTGTTCGAGGACCCTGTTCAGTCGCTGGCCACCACCATCATGCCGGCCTTCGTGCTCGGCACCGGCGTTGCCTCGGTGCTGATGCGCCACACACGGGCCGCGATGCTGACGGCGCTGTCGCAGGACTATGTCCGCACCGCCCGTGCGAAGGGCCTGCGTGAGCGCATCGTCGTGTGCAAGCACGCGCTGCGCAACGCGCTGATCCCCGTGGTCACCCTGGGTGCGATCGAATTCGGCCGCCTGCTGGCCGGTGCGGTGCTGACCGAGCAGATCTTCACCATCCCCGGCTTTGGGAAACTCATCGTCGATGCGGTGTTCAACCGCGACTATCCGGTGGTGCAGGGCGTGGTGATGGCGACCGCGCTGATCTTCGTGCTGCTCTCGCTGCTGACGGACCTTCTGTACATGGCGATCAATCCGCGCCTGAGGAATGCCTGATGGCATTCCGCAGGCGCTTGCTCATCTTTGTGCCTCAGATGCCGGCGCCGGCATCCGCCGGCTTGGCTTTCGCGCCGGGCACTGATGCGCTGGAGGCCACGGGCGGGATGGGCGCGGTCGCGCTGTGCACTCCCGGATCGCGGCATTGCCGCGATCCGAAGCGGAAGGGTGGTGGCACAGGCGCGCCGGATGTCATGTGCCGCCGACGCCGGCGCAGGCGTCCGCGCGCCTGGCATTCGCGCTCCGCGCCGTCGCGAATGTTGCCGCAATCCGACTGGCTGCGGTCGCTCCTTGCGCTCCCGGATCGCGGCATGGCTGCGATCCGGAGCGGGAGGGCTGCGGCATGAGCGTCACCGCAACCACCACGATCCCTGTCGGCGAAAGCCCGACGCGCCGCGCGATCAAGCGCTTCCTGCGCCACCGCCTGGCGGTCTTCGGCGCGGTCATCGTGCTGGCCTTCATCCTGGTCGCCATCTTCGCCCCGCTGATCGCGCCCTACGATCCGCTGCAGACTTCCTGGTCGCGCATCCGCAAGCCGCCATCCTGGGACTTCTGGATGGGCACTGATGAGAATGGGCGCGACGTGCTGTCCCGCGTCATCTGGGGCGCGCGCGCCTCGATGATGGCGGGTGTCGTCTCGGTGATGGGCGCCTTGATCGCCGGCGTGCCGCTGGGGCTTCTGGCGGGGCTCGCCGGTGGTTGGGTGGATGCGGTCATCTCGCGCATCGCCGATGCCATGCTGTCCGTGCCTTTCCTGATCCTGGCGATCGCGCTCGCCGCCTTCCTCGGCCCGGCTCTGGAAAACGCGATGCTCGCCATCGCCATCACCGCATCGCCGGTCTTCGTGCGCCTGTCGCGCGGCATGGCGCTGGAGGCAAAATCCACCGATTGGATCGAGGCCGCCCGCGCCCTCGGCAATCCCGCCTGGCGCACCGCCTTCGTCCATGTCCTTCCCAACATTGTCCCGCCCCTGCTGGTGCAGGCGACGCTCGCCATCGCCGAGGCCATCATCGCCGAGGCCGCGCTGTCCTTCCTCGGCCTGGGCCAGCAGCCGCCCAACCCGTCCTGGGGGTCGATGCTGAATTCGTCGCAGCGCTTCCTCACCCAGGCGCCCTGGCTGTCGATCTTCCCCGGCGTTACCATCATGGTCGTGGTCCTCTCCTTCAACCTGATGGGCGACGGCTTGCGCGACGCGCTCGACCCCCGCGCCGAGAAAACATGATCCAACTCCGGCAAGCCCCCGGCACGCTGCCGCGCGGGCGGCGCATCTACGTCATCGGCGATATCCACGGATCCATCGGGAAATTGCGCGACCTGCACGGCCAGATCGCTGCCGACCTGCGCGCGCGGCCCGTCGCCAACGCGCTGTTGCTGCATCTGGGTGACTTCGTCGACAAGGGCGGCGACAGCCGCGCCGTGCTCGACTACCTGATCGAGGAGGACCCGGTGCCCGGCATCGAGGTGCTGAACCTGACCGGCAACCACGAGGAAACCATGCTGGCGGCGCTCGATGGCGACGGCGCTGCGGCGGCCGACTGGCTGTGGGGTGGCGGCCGCGCGACGCTCGACGCCTGGGGGGTGCCCGCCGACGCCCCGCGCGAATCCTGGCTGGAGCACTTCGGTCCGCAACACCTGCGCTTCCTGCGCCGGCTTCACCTGCACCACCAGGAAGGCGGCTACCTTTTTGTCCATGCCGGCATCCGCCCGGGCATCGCGCTGGAAGACCAGTCGCGCGAGGACCTGATCCGCATCCGCCACGACTTCCTGGGATCCGAGCGCGACCACGGCGTCGTCGTCGTCCATGGCCATACGGCGGGCTTCCAGCCCGTGGTGCGCGACAACCGCATCTGCCTCGACACCGCCGCCTGGTCGGGCGGTCCGCTCACCTGCGGGGTATTCGAGGGTGACCGGCTCGGCTTCCTGCAGGCCTGATCAGTTCCGCCGCACGGGCCCAACCTGGGCGGGTCCCGACTGCGGCGCGCGCAGGAACGACAGGTCCATCGCGTAGGGCCCGTTCGGGTCGCCCGGATCGAAGGTGACGGTCACGCTGGTCATGGTCCGCATCTGCGGCACCGGGTCGAAGGGGATGGGCGGGCTCTCGAACAGTCGCTGCACGCCGGATCGCGGGTCGGACCAGCGCGCCTGGAGAATCCAGGCCATCCCGCTCGCCATCGCCTCCCGCCGCAGCCCCGCCAGCGGCACCGCGAAGGTCATCGCACGGCCCCCCGGGCCGGCGTTGGCAAGCGGTGGCATCACCGCCGCCATGCCCGGCCTGGCCACCCGCATCACCGCCGATGCGATCAGCGTCACCACCAGCCCGAAGCCGCCCAGCATGGTGGCGACGAACCAGCTCTCCATGAACCCGGTCATCTGCGCGCGTTCCGGCGCCTCGGGCCGGTAGCGTACGCGGATCGTCTCGCCCACTGTGCAGCAGGGCGGGTTGGACCAGACGCCGCCCTCCGCGCGCTGCAGTTTCCCGCTCGGCAGCGCGAAGGTGAAGACCGGGGCATAGGTGCGCGAGGTGCCGCGGTCGCGGTCGCGGTCGCGGCTGGTGCGCGACATCATCTCCACCACGCGGCCCTCGGTCTCGATGGCGCCGCGGCGGAATTCCACCTCGTGCCAGATGGCGAAGCCGGACCCGCCCAGCAGCGCGAAACCGACCAGCAGCAGCATCCACGGGAGGATGCGCTTCATGCCGCCCGTGCGCCGCCGCGCCTGCCGATCGCGTCCATGCCGGACCCCCCATCGCGTGTCGGCGCAAGCATCGCCGGCCTGCGGCGGATTTTCCAGGGGCGATGCGCGCGCGGCCGGCTCACCCTGCCGGCCCGCCTGGCGCGCGGTCGTCGTCGACCGTCACTCGGCGTCGCCTGGGCATCTGCGGCGCGGGGTCGAAGGGTAGTGGCTCGCTCTCGGGCAGGCGCCCGGGTCCGGAGGGCGAATCCTGCTGCCGCGCCTGCACGATCCAGCGGCGACCCTGCGGCGTTTCCTCCCGGCGCATCCCCACCAGCGGCGCCGGCGCGCGGCTGTTGGTCCTCAGTCTCAGCGGCGGTGGCGGCGTGTCGTTCGCCACGGCGGCACGTCAGCCAGGCTGGCCCCGCTTATGCGCCGCCAGCGCCATCAGCCGCCGGTCCCGCCAGGCCGACCGATCCCCGATGCCCGAGACGTCCAGCGCGCCGCGCCGCGCCTGCGTCACCCGTTCAACCGTTGGCGCGTCATACCGATACGGCGCCTGCTCCTCGGTGATCCCGCCCATCAGCGGCCCGAAGCGCGCGACGTAATCCGCAACACCCCCCGGGGCGTTCAGGTCGATCGTCTCGAACGGCCCCATGAAGGACCAGCGCAGCCCGAGCCCTTCCTTCACGCAGGCATCGACATCCTCGACCGACATCACCCCGTCGCGCACCAGCCGGAACGCCTCCGCCACCAGCGCCGCCTGCAACCGGTTCAGCACGAAGCCGCGCGTCTCCTTCAACGCGACCACCGGCACTTGCCCGACGCCATCCATCAGCGCCCGCGTGCGCGCCACCACCGCCGGGTCGGTCCAGGGCGCACCGACCAACTCGACCAGCGGCACCAGGTAAGGCGGGTTGACCGGATGCGCGACAAGGCAGCGCGAGCGGCCGGCCAACCCTTCCGTGAAGGCACTCGCCGGAATGCCCGAGGTGGATGACGCCAGCACCACATCCGGCCCGCACAGCGCATCGAGCCGCGCGAAGGTCTCCCGCTTCACCTCGACGCGTTCCGGCCCGTTTTCCTGAACATGCGCAGCAGCGGCCAGGCAATCCTCCAGCGCCGCCGTCACTGCCACGCGTGCGGCCACGACATCCGCGGCCTCGCTGATCAACCCCGCCGCATGCAGGTCGGCCAACCGGGCGCGGACCACGCCCATCGCCGCATCGGATGCACCCGGCGCCGGATCCCAGATCCGCACCTCATGCCCCGCGCGGGCGAACACCATCGCCCAGGCGCTGCCGATCAGGCCCGCGCCGACCACCGCAATCCGTTCCATGCACGCCGCCTCCCCGAATGGCGCCTTGAACGCGGCGCCCCCTTGGGCGATCTAAGTCCGCGTGAGCGCACATCGCAACGCACCCTTTGCCGCCCCACCGACCACGCCGCCGCCGCTGGGGGCGCGCATGCTTGGTTTCTTCCTGTTGGGCGGCACCATGTGGATCGCCGGGCTGCTCGCGCTGTTCCGCGCCGTCTTCGCGCTGGTGCCGTCGTGATCTCCGCCTTCTGGCGGCGCTGGCTGCTGCCCTTCACTGTCCTGCCGCTGCTGCCGGCGACGATCGTCAACCTCTTCGCCGGGCGCGAATGGGCGCTGCTCGGCTGCCTGCTCGGCATCGGCCTGCCGATGGGCGCGACCTGGCTGATGCGCCGCGGCCGGGCAGGCGATGCGCAATTTGCGGCTGGAGCCATGGGGGCCGCCGCCGCGCTGGTCGCCTTCCTGGCCGCGGAGGCCGGGCCGGTCGCCGCGCTGCTGCTCGGCGCCGGGGCCTGGGGCGGCACCAGCCTGCTTTATGCCGGCGTGGCCGAGGCGCCACCACCGCCACCGCCGGCCGAACCCGCCCCGCCCGGCCCGCTGGACGACGCTCGCGCCCGCCTCGTCGCGGTCATCGAGGCCGCCCGGCGCGCCGGCGAACCGCGCCTGATCCCCGTCGCCGTCGCCATCGGTGTCGTGCTCGACGAATTCGAACGTCGCCCCGAACGGCTGGCCGAGGCGCGCCGCTTCCTCGGCGTGAACCTCGACGGGCTTGAACGCATCGCAGGGCGATTGTCGGCCGGCGCCGAACCGCCCCCCGGGTTGCCGGCCTTGCTGCGCGACATGGAGGAAGCCGCCCGCGACCTGCGCACCCGCCTGCGCGAACAGGAAAGCGCGGCGCTGGCCGTTCAAGTCAAAGTGCTCGGCGACCGCCTGCGCCAGGAGGGCTACGGTTGATGCCGAACAATGCCAGCTGCGCCCATCTGTGATTTCATGGCGATTGTTGTGAACCGACACTGGGAGATGACGCCGATGATCCGCCGTTCAGCCATCCTGTTCGCCCTCGCGGTCGCGGCCTGCGCCCCCCAGGGCCCGCCGCCGACCCTGCCCGGCGCGTCCGATGCCATGGTCGGGCGCGACCCGATCGTCGCGGTGGGCCAACAGGTCGTCGGCTTCTTCCGCGCCCCGCAGGCCAACCAACCGGCCGAGGCCGCACGCGCCATCGCCGAACTTGAATGGCTGGCGGATACGATGCCGCGTAACCCACGCTGGCAGACCGCGAGCGCCACCGGACTGAACGACCTGGCCCAGGCCCGCTGGGAAGCCCGCCGCGCCCTCGGCATTCCGCAGAACGCGCCGGCCCAGGGGGTGATCAACGGCCTGTCCGCCGCCTCCGGCGCCATCGCGGCCAACAACCAGACCGCGCTCGCCGCGGCTCTGCCGCGCGGCATCTTCACCCTCGGTCCGGCCGCGACGGTGCAGAAGCTGTCGGAACCGCCCTCGGTGCCAAGCGTGATGCAGGCCGCCTGGGCGCTGTCGGGCGGGGCCAGCCCGGGGAACCGTCGCTGACGACCACGATCCGGCCCGAATGGCAGGCGAGCATCAGGGCATGCGCAAGGTCCTGATGCTGCCGCCACTGCTGCTCGCCCTCGCGGGTTGCGTCGTCGTCCAACCCGTTGCCGTGCCCATCCCCATCACGCCGGTCTGCGAGGACCCGGGCGCCGGCGCCGCCTATGGCGCAGCCCTCGGGGCGGGGATCGGCGCGCTCGCAGGGTCCGCCAGCGCGGATGCCGGGCGCGGCGCGTTGATCGGGGCAGGGGTTGGGGCACTCGCCGGCGCGGCGGTCGGGACGCAGCCCTGCGCGGCGATGCCGTGAGGAAAGGTTGGAGGGGCTTTGCCCCTCCAAACCACCCCACCAAAGGCTTAAGGCCTTTGGAAACCGATACTTGGCGATTGGTATTGCGATTTAACGTGAAAGTGTGGGGCGTTTCTGGGGCGGGCCGGGATGTTCGACGGCGCCGCGGGCTGTGTTTCGTCCCCTTGGCGGCAGGCTCTGCCAGGCGGCGGTCCCATGCGCCGCTGGCCTTTGGCGGGTCGGCCTGGAAAGGCGGCGCACTATTGGCGCGACGATCGGAGGGCTGGCATCCGTCCCGGCAACTTGGCCAGGGACCGGCAGGCCCCTGGAGTACGGGGCGCTTGGTGATCGGCATGCGCCGTCGCGCTTGTCGGCGCCGCTGGCCCGAATGGCGCCGCATCCGCTGTCCGGACTCGCGTTGCCCGACGCCATATCCATGGTTTCCAAAGGCGCTGCGCCCTTGGTTGGGGGAGCCCTTCTCCGGGGTTCGGTCGCGGTACGCCGGCGCGGTCCATGCAACGCTGCCGCCCCGTGCGCCATGCGCCGCGTCGTGATCCTCATTGGCCTGCTCCTCGCCGTTCCGCTGCTGCTCGGCGGCGCCCTCTGGGCCGGCCAGGAACGCCTGGTCTTCCGGCCCGACGGCCGTATCATCGCGGCAGCCTCGCCCTGGTCGCGCGAGACAATCCGTGCCGCCGATGGCCTCGACCTCGCCTTCCTCGTTACGCCCGGCGCCCCGGGTCGGCCGGTCCTGCTGCATTTCCACGGCAATGGCGGCAATGCCGAGGATCGCAGCGATCTCATGATATTGCTCAATAATATCGGGTATAGCGTTGTTCTTGCAGAATATCGTGGCTATGGCGGCAACCCTGGACGGCCCTCCGATGCCGCCTTCGCCGTCGATGCGGTGACGTTGCTCGCCTGGACCCGCGCGCGGTTTCCCGAGGCCCCCGTGGTGCTATGGGGCGAGAGCCTCGGCACTGGCGTCGCAGCGCGCCTAGCCGAGGGCCACAATGATATCGCGGCCCTGGTGCTCGAGAGCCCCTTCACCTCGGTCGCCGACCTCGCTGCGGGCGCCTATCCCTGGCTGCCCACGCGCTGGCTGCTGCGCCACCCCTTCGAGGTGCTGGGCCGCATGCCGCGGATTTCCGCGCCCGTGCTGGTGGTGGCCAGCGAGGGTGACCGGCTGACCCCGGCGGTGCAGGCCGCCCGCGTGGCCGCCGCGGCCCCCGCCGCCAGGCTGGTGGTGCTGCCCGGCGACCGCCATCCGGCGGTGCTGAACGACGGCAGCGGGCAGGGGGTGCGGGCGGTGCTCGGCTTTCTGGCGGGGCTGCGCGGCTAGGGACGTCTCCGTTCGCGCCGGCCCAGGGCATCGTCTCCAGAGCAGGATCCGTTCGCTCTCGCTCACGCCTCCTGCTCTATGCCTTTGTTTGATCGTGTGATTCACGCCTCCGGTGAGTCCACCTGCGGCGATCACGCTCTAATCCATTGTTTTCGCGTCTATCTTCACCCCATCAGGTGCTTCGACCTGATCGGGATCTGATCCAAGGCCCATCACAATTCGGATGCGGGCCCTGGAACAGATTGCTGGCGCGAGGCATCGTTCGGTTCGCCAAACAATACGGGCATCGTCAAGGCCGTCTTGAAGAAAGCGGTGAGACAAGGGTGTCCGCGTATCAGTGCCACGTCACGCCTGTCCGGATGGAGACCACCATGCACCGTCATCTCGCTCTGCTGCTGCTTTTCGGCACGGTGGCCTGCGCGCCGCAGGCGCCGACGCCGACCTTGCCAGGCAGCTTGGCGCCCGGCGCGGCCGCCGGTGACCCAGTGGTTCCTGTCGGGATCGACATGGCTTCCTTCTTCCGCAACCCGCAACCCAACCGGCCGGCGGACGCCGCCCGCGCCATCGCCGACCTCGAATGGCTGGCCGACAGCCTGCCCCGCAACCCGCGCTGGCAGAATGCCAGCAGCGTCGGGCTGAACGGCCTGCAGCAGGCGCGGTGGGAAGCCCGCACCGCCCTCGGCATTCCGCGCAGCGCGTCGGGGCAGGCGGTCATCAATGGCCTGGCCGCGGCGGCACGGGCGATCGAGGCAAACGACCAGGCAGCGCTCGGCCGTGCCCTGCCGCGCAATGTCTTCCCACTGGACCCGCAGGAGACAGTGCGGCGGCTGTCGGCGCCTCCGGCGGTGCGCGATGCGGTGCCGGCCTATCAGTCGATCGCATCCGATCCGAACCAGGGTGCGGTGCACTGAGGCGGGGTCACGCCTTCAAAGGAACTGGATAGCGCCGAATGGCCGGAGGGGGCCCACCCCTCCAGGCCGCCCTGGCAAGGCCCTTCGGGTCTTTGGACGCGAATTGCCGGCGCGCCGCGCCGTCAGCCTGTGACCTCGATGACATAGACGGTCACCCGGTACTGGCCGCCATCGTGATTCACCAGGATCTGCTCGCGCTCGAAAGCCAGCATGCGCTGGGAAAGCCAGTGGTCCATGCCCAGGGTCGCTTCCTCCGACCACACGATGGCGACGGCATAGGCGCTGGCGGCCTGGAAATCAGCCTTCCGGTTGCTCGCGGCAAGCTGGACGACATCGTCGTGCACGATCTGCCAGCCCTTGTGATCCATCGTCACGCGGCCAAGCTTCGCAGTGTGAAAGAGCGATTCCACCTTCAGCTCGATGCATGTGAGGGCCCCGCTGGAACAGCAGATGAGGAAATCCACCGCCTCCAGTGGATTGACGTAGATGTACTGCTCGCGCTGCACCCAGGATGTGTTCGGAAGGGTCTTGTAGATATCGTCCAACTCGACCTGGACCCAGCCCTCGGCACCGCCCTTGGTGAGAGCGCCGCCCATCAGCTTGTTGTTGCCCTCATTCTGCGCCTTGAGCAGGAGCCCCAGCGTCCATCCCATGATCTGCTTCGATGTCGTGCACATGCGCGGCTCTCCTCGGGTTGGCCACGAACGGGATGGTGCTTTTCGGGACGAAACGAGACGGCTCCGTTCTTTTCGATCTCGATCCTTTCCCTAAACCCAGTCGGCCCTCGCTGCAACCATTACGCGATGTTTGTTCTTCCTGATACACCTCCAGGTTCCGGGCCACAGGAGGTTTTCGGCCCGTCGTGGGAGGAAGCGACGAGGCGAAGTGCTCCGGCTCGCGGCCTCGCTTCACCTTGACCGCGGGTGTTCCCCTTGGTCACCTTCCGCCCCACTATCCAGCACCGGAGGAAGCACCATGCGCGCCTGGGCCGTCATCGAAACCGGAAAGCCGCTCAAGGAAATCGAATTGCCGACGCCCGAGCCCACCGGGAAGCAGGTGCTGCTCGAAATCACCCATGCCGGCGTCTGCCATTCCGACCTGCATATCTGGGAAGGCGAATACGACCTCGGTTCGCGGGGCAAGATGCGCCTGACCGACCGCGGCGTGGTGCTGCCGCTGGCGATGGGCCACGAGATTGTCGGCAAGGTGCTGAAATGGGGCCCCGAGGCCAATGCGGCGGGCCTCAAGGTCGGCGACCACATGATCGTCTTCCCCTGGGTCGGCTGCGGTAAATGCGCCGAATGCCTGGCCGATGAGGACAATATGTGCCGGGTGAAGCCGGCTTCCCTCGGCGTTTACCAGAATGGTGGCTACGCCACGCATGTGGTGGCCCCGGAGCCGCGCCACCTGGTGCCGCTCGGCAATCTGGACCCCTCGCTCGCCGCCACCTACGCCTGCTCGGGCATCACGGTGTTCAGCGCCATCAACAAGGTCATGCCGATGCCGGCCGACGAACCGATCGTGCTGGTCGGCGCCGGCGGACTCGGGCTGAACGCCATCGCGGTGCTGAAGGCGAAGGGACACAAGCGCATCGTCGTGGTCGATGTGGCCCAATCCAAGCTTGATGCGGCGAAGAAGGAAGGTGCGACCGACACGGTGCTCGCCGACGGTCCCGACACCGCCAAGCGCATCGTCGACGCCGCCGGCGGCCAGGTTGGCGCGATCGTCGACCTGGTGAATGGCACGGATACCGCCCGCTTCGCCTTCGACTCGCTGCGCAAGGGCGGCAAGCTGGTGCAGGTCGGGCTATTCGGCGGCGAGATGAACATTCCGCTGCCGCTGATGCCGATCCGCGCCCTGACCATCCAGGGCAGCTATGTCGGCAACGTGAAGGAGCTTCGGGAACTCGTGACGATCGCCCAATCGGGCGCGCTGCCAGCCATCCCGATCACCAACATGCCGCTGAACCAGGCCGATGCGGCGTTGAACCGGCTGAAGGATGGCAAGGTTGTCGGCCGCATCGTGCTGACGGCCAGCGCCGCGTGAGATGACCGCCGTCCGGGTGGCGCGGGCGGTGCCGTCTTGTCGGCGCGAAGATTGGAGGGGCTCTGCCCCTCCAAGCCACCCCGCCAGGGGGCAACGGCCCCCTGGACCGCGGGTCATTGGCGCGGGGTACGTCGGGTTGTCTTGACCCGGCTCGGAGGCGGTAGAGCAGATCCCGATCGGGTGGCATCACCTGATCGGGTGAAGATGCTTAAAAGAACAAAAGGCCAGAGCCGCCAAGGCGAATGGAAGTGCCTCCAGACGTAGGTCTGGGTTGGCTCAGCCCAGGCGGGGGCGATGTGAGGCGAAAGCTCCCGGGAATTGGGCTGACCTTGATCCCCGATCTTCGGCGCGATGGACTGGACGCGCCATGGAATCGCCCGGACCTTGTCGGGCAGCACTCCGCATAACGCCGCCTCTCACGCCTTGCCCGCCCGGCACCAGAATCCCGCATTCCAAAGGCCCGTTGGCCTTTGGTGGGGGTGGTTCGGAGGGGGCAAGGCCCCCTCCGCCGCTTGCGCGGCCCGCGTGACTCAGCCGATCGGATATGCCCCGCCCGTTACCGGATCCTGCGTCGGGTCGGCTGTCGCCGCGATGGCGTGGCGTGCCCGCTCGCCCTCCTCCGGCGCGCCATGCAACTGGTCCGGTGGCGCGGAGCCCTGCGGATAGGCGCCGACGACCAGCAGTGCGCCCTCCGCACCCAGGTTGCGATGCCCGGTGCCAGCCGGCAGCACCAGCACATCGCCGGCAGCGAGATCCAACTGCACGCCGGCCTCGCCGCCGAGCTGCACCCGCACCGCGCCGTCCACGATGGCCAGCGCCTCATGGGCGTTCGAGTGATAGTGGTGCCAATCGAAGATGCCGTTGCGCCAGGCAGGTCGCCAGCCATGCTGGCGGAACAGCGCCTCGGCCGCCGCGGGGTCGCCGGGAGTGACGGCGCCGCGGTGCAGAAGCACCGGCAGGCGCGGGTTGTTCGGGATCGCGCACCCGTCCGGGAGGAAGATCAACTCCGCTCCGTCCTTGCGGTGCTCGTGCATGTCGCGGCGCCCTTGTTGGGTGGAAGGCTGTTCCCCATCATGCGGCATCGGGACGAAAGGCTCCACACATGACCGACATCACGCCGTTGCGCGATTTCATCCGCGACATGACCAGCCTTGCCAATGAAGGCGCCGGCGAATCCCGCTGGCTGACCGAAGGTGCTGCGCTGCTGCGTCGACTGGTCGCGACCGATTCCTGGCTGCCGGAAGCCTGCGCCGAGGCCGGGCCGCGCTATCGCCAGTACCTGCTGCATTGCGACCCTCTGGAGCGCTTCTGCGTCGTGTCCTTCGTCTGGGGGCCAGGGCAGAGGACGCCGATTCACAACCACACCGTCTGGGGCCTGGTCGGTATGCTGCGCGGGGAGGAAGTGTCCACCGAGATGCGCGCGGGCAGCCCGATGCAGCCCGGCCAGGTCGACCGGCTGCGGGCAGGGGAGGTGGTGGCCGTCAGCGCCGACACCTACGACATCCATGTGGTGGAGAACGCGCTGGCCGACCGCGTCAGCATCAGCATCCACGT
Source organism: Roseomonas sp. CAU 1739 (assembly GCF_039839775.1). Lineage (NCBI taxonomy): Bacteria > Pseudomonadati > Pseudomonadota > Alphaproteobacteria > Acetobacterales > Roseomonadaceae > Roseomonas > Roseomonas sp. CAU 1739. Next base: position 333,999 of record NZ_JBDOQQ010000003.1, on the reverse strand, counting down.
CTATGGCGGAAATATTGGCGCGATCGCGCGGGCGGTCTTCGACGCGCAGACCGGCGCGACGAAGCGCTTCGTGTCCGGCTACGATAACGCCACGGTGCCGAACCTGTGGGACCGGAGCAAGGAGATGGCGGCCGCGTGACCACCGGCGCCCCGCACAGCGAAAGGGCCGCCCCTCGCGGGACGGCCCTTGGAGGCTGCGGTGTTTCGCGCCGGTTCAGCGGCGGGTGTTGCGCCCGTAGGGGGCGGCCTGGGCCACTTCCTCAAGCCCGAGGGCGGCGGCCTGGGCCGCGCCGCCCTGAAGGCGGTTGCTGGCGAACATCGCACCGCCGGAGGTGTCCGGCCGGTTGTGGATGAAGCCCGCGATCGGATAGGTGCGGCCGTAGTTCTCGTTGCTGTAGCCGACCTGCACGCGGACCTGCGACCAGTCGTTGTTCGGCGATGCATCGACCACCGACACACCGCGCATGATGGAGCCGCGGCGGATGCCCGGGCCACCCCAATTGGCGTGGTGGATCAGCACTTCGCGGGAGGAGACGACGCGTTCGACCACCGCGACGTGGCCGGCACGCATGCCGCCAGAGCTCGGGAACACCATGACGGAGCCGGCTTCGGGACGGTTGCTGCGGGCGTAGAGGCCGGCGGCGTTATAGAACCACTGCCCGCCATTCCCGCTGATCGCCATGCCGGTCGCCTGACGTGCATAGGGCACGCAGGAAATGCCGCCGCCATAACCACCAGCATAAGCGGCGCGCCCACCGCCGCGCCGGGCGCTGCCGCCGTGCGAGACGACCGCGGTCCGGGACGCCACTGCGCCATGGCGCTGGGACGCGCCACGCTGGGTCGGGTTGACGCTGGCCTGCCGTGTCGGGGTGGCGGTGCTGCGGCTTGCGGAGGCTGGTGCGGCGGTGCGTGTCGCCGGTTTCGCGGCGCGGTTGTCTGGCACCCTGGCTTCGGCGTCCTGCACCGGAATTCCAAGCCCACCCAACAGGATCGCCAAGGCGATCGCAGCCCCCGTTGCTTTCATATGCCCCAACTGCCCCCTGGTTACGCCGGCACGAGCGCTTCGGCCCGTGCTGAAATCTTGGGTAACAATGGGATTCCGGTGCCGCAACCCGGAGGTTGCGTGATCCGCATTACTTTGCGTGATTTCCACGGAGCGATACCGCCCGGGGCAGTAGAACCGGACAACATTCCTTTGAATGCGACCGAAAATGGACCGAGCCACAGTGTGGTGGCCCAAAAACAACAACGCCCGGCGAGATTGCCGGGCGTTGCCGCTAGAGTCGATGAAACATTTCCTGGCCGACATCCGGCCGGGCCGCAGCGTTCAGCGGCAGGCGGTGACCATGATCTCAACCAGGTGGCGAGGATCGGCCATGTTCGCCTCGACGCAGGCGCGGGCCGGGGCCTGGCCTTCGGCCAGCCACGGCGTCCAGATCTCGTTCATCGCGCCGCGATCGGCGATGTGCTTCACCCAGATCGTCGCCGTCAGCAGGCGGGTCTTGTCGGTGCCGTTGGCTTCCAGCGCGGCGTCGATCTTCGCCAGCACTTCAGCCGTCTGGCCCTTGATGTCCTTGGACAGGTCGTCGGCGGTCATGCCCGCGAGGTAGACGAAGTTGTGGTACTCGACCGAGGACGAAAGAATCTTGTTGGTGCCCTGGCGGGTGATCTTGCTCATGCCGGCCGCTCCTTGAGGTTTTGCGCCATTGGCGCAGACGCGATGACGCGCCTGAGGCGCGGGGCGGTTCTAGAACAGGATTCGCGGGGCGGGAATGACCCCTCCATCGACCGCCGTGTGCGGCCGATGGAGGGGCTATGCTGGGCCTCAGGTGCCGGCGCACGCATCCGCGTGCTTGGCTTGCGCGCCGTGCACTGTCGCGCCGCGGTTGGCTGTTGGTTTGGGCGCGGTCGCGCCTTGCGCTCCCGGATCGCGGCGGCGCCGCAATCCGAAAGGGAGGAGGCTGCGGGCGCTGGGTGGACTTCAGCGGCCGCCCATCAGCCGGTGCATGCCGCCGCAGAGCGGGCAGCGCGCGCCGGTGGCCAGCGGCAGGATGTCCTGCAGGGCCTCGCAGGCAATGAAACTGCTGCCGGGATCGCCGCAATTGCGTCCGGTCGGCGGGGGTACCGCGACCGTCGTGGCCTGGCCGGCCGCACGCGGCAGTGCGACCAACGGCAGCATCGCCAGCGGCAGCAAGCGGCGCGAGACCATGGTGTCACTCCTCTAACCGTGCGGGAAGCCTAGCCGAATACTCGCGTCATCGGAATGAATCGATTCGCAAATTCGCGTCACGCGACACGATAGGTGCTGCCCGACGCCGCTGCACCGATCATCGCCTCATATACAGCAACACCGTGGATCGCGTCCTCCACCGGCAACGGATAGGCCGGTCCGCCGGCGACCGCTGCGGCGAAGGCGGCCAGTTCCGCGGCCTCGATGTCGGTCGGCGGGAAGGTCCGTGTCTCCGGCGTGCCGTCGCGTCGGCAGACCGTCAGCGATTCATGGCCGTGCAGCACGGCCCAGGCGTCGGTGCCGAACAGCCCGACGCGCCAGAGGCGCGGGGCCAACGCGAGGGTCGCGAAATTCGCCGTCGCCCCGCTCTCGAAGCGGAACAGCCCGGCGGTCGTGTCGTCCAGGCCATTATCCAGCACGCGGGCGTGGGACTGCACGGTCACCTCGGCGATGCGGCCCGCCAGGTTGATGAACATGTCCACCATATGGATGCCCATCCCCCCCATGCCACCCAACGGGCTTTCCGAGCGATCCGCCCGCCACATCCCCGGCGTATAGGCGACCGCGCCCGGCCCGCTGAACTGGCCTTCGACATGCAGCAGCGTTCCCAGGCGCCCATCGGCGAGCATCGCCTTCATCTCGGCGATGGCAGGCAGGAAGCGGCGGTTGTGACCCAGCGCCATCACCACGCCGGCCGCCCGGCAGGCCGCCACCGCCGCCTCGGCCGAGGCCTTGGTCATGGTGAAGGGCTTCTCGATGAACACATGCTTGCCGGCGCGCGCGGCCGCGATCACCTGGTCCGCATGCATCTTGTGGGGTGACGCGATGGCGACGGCCTTCACCGCGGGGTCGGCGAGCACGGCGGCGAAGTCCGGCAGGATGCGGATGCCCTGGCGCGCGGCCCATTCCGCCGCGCGTTCCGGGCGACCGGTGCAGCCCGCGACGAAGCGCAGCCCGGCGTCATTCTTGCCCTGCACGCTGTCCACCAGCGTTTGGCCCCAGCGGCCCATGCCCACGATCGCGGTGTCGAGCATCGTCATTCCTCAGCGGTTGGCATGGTCGGGCGGCGGACCTTCGAGCACTGCCGCGATGCGGTCGAGCCGCGCCATCCCCCAGGCCACGACCAGCAGGGACAGAACGACCGCGACCAGCGTCGGCCAGCGCAGGCCGAACATCTCGCCCCCCGCGCCAAGCAGCAAGGCCCCCATGGCCGGGCAGGCGCGGGTGATCAGGCCCCACAGGCTCAGCACCCGCCCGCGCATGGCGGGGTCCGACGCGCTCTGCGCCAGCGTCTGCGCGCTGATGCCGTGCACCGAACCGGCGGCCCCCATCAGCATCGCGCAGGCGACGCCAACGACGAACCAGTCCGTGGCGACGAACCCCGCGGTCGAAAGCGCCAGCGCGCCAACCGCCAGCACGGCGAGCCGCGTGGTGCCCGCCAGCTTGCCGCGCGCGGCGACCGCCAACCCGGCGACCAGCGCACCCACCCCGAAGGCGGCGGTTAGCACCGCCAGGGATTCCGCGCCGCGGCCAAACACCCGTTCGACATAAGGGGGGAGGATCTCCTGCACGCCGCGCAGCAGCAGCGCCGAGACGGCGGCGAAGCCGAGAATGGGCCCGAGCCCTGGATGGCGCGCGACATAGCGCAGCCCATCGATCATCTCGGCGAACAGTGACGCCGTCGCGGCATGGCCGCGCCGCGCCGAGGCCTCGACCACCAGCATCGGCGTGGTCGCGGTGGCGAACAGATAGGCGAGCGCGTTGCAGGCCACGGCCGGCCAGACCCCGGCGACGGCGATGATCGGCCCGGCCAAGGCGGGGCCGATGAAGCGCGCGACGTTGAAGGTCAGCGAATTCAGCGCCACCGCCGCCGGCAGGTCGGCCGTCGGCACCAGCCCTGGCATCAGCGACTGCCGGGCAGGCTGGGCGAAGGAGGACAGCACGCCGCCCACCACCTCGAACACCAGCAGCACGCCGATCGTCATGTTGCCGGTGGCCACCAGCGCGGCGATCAGCGCGGCGTTAACGCCGATCGCCGCCTGGCTGAACATCGTCATGCGAAGCCGGTCGGCGCGGTCGGCGACAGCGCCCGCCAGCGGGGAGACGATCACCGCCGGCGCCAGGTCGCAGAACGCCACCACGCCAACCCAGAAGGCGCTGCCGGTCAGCTCCCAGGCGAGCCAGGAGATCGCGATGCGATGCATCCACAGCCCGGTCCAGGCCGTCAGCGAGGCGCCGAAGAAGATCTTCGCATTGCGATGCGACAGCGCGCGCGTGAGCGTCGATAGCGAGGCCATGGCGCGGCAGGCCGCGCCGTCAGTTCGCCCTGCGGCCGCGCGTCGTGCTGGCGGGAGCCGACGGATCCACCGGCTGCGGCCCGGCCTGCGCCGCGCGGATGCATTCGCGGGTCAGCTCCTCGCGCTGGGACCGGCGGTTATAGGCATCGGACTGCACCCGCAGGGTCGGGATGTTGTTGGTGGCGTCCGTCATGAACATCGCATCGTCGTCGCGCGCGGCCTGGCCGCGGTCGCGGAACAGCACGGTGCGTTCGGCCTCGGCCTCGCAACGCTGGCGCAGGTTGCTGTCCTGGCCGGCGCCGGCGGTGGCGGCGCGCATCGAGGTCGGCGCATTCGCATTGGCGCAGGCGCCGAGCAGCAAGGCGGCAAGGACGGCGAGCCTGGGGGCCTGGCGGTTCATGCGGACGCTCCGGAAGGAATCGGGCGCGACAATAGGCGCCTCAGCCCGGTTTCGTCGAACCGCGCCGCCGCGTCCAGGGGCATCGCCGCCGCGGCGCGGAGCAGTTCCGGATGCAGTTCGATCCCTTGCGGCGTCATCGCATACAAGCCCATCAGCCAGCGCGCCCGCGACATCACCTCGACCAGCGCCAACAGCCGCAGGCACAGCGACAGGCCGCCCAGCGTGCCGAGGTCGTGGACGGCATCCACCGCCTCCGCCCAGCAGGCGGCATCGGCATCGGCCAGCAGCATCTCCTGCGGGGTGCCATCCTGCCGGCGGAACACCAGCCGGCGCGGCGGGCCCCAGCGTTCGGCGGCCGCGGCATCGCGGGCACGGTCCCAGGCGGATTCGAGGTCGCGCGGGGCGACAGGGGGCAGGGTTTCGGGCGGCAGGGGGACGGCATAGGCGAGCACGCCGTCCGGGCTGCGCGCGACCCGGATGGAGGAAGGCATCGGCGCAATGTGGCGTGGGCAGGTGCCAGGCACCAGGGCGAGAAAGGACCCGAAAACAGCGGCGACGCCCGAAGGCGTCGCCAAGGTGTCAGATATTCCGACACTGCCCCCCAGGCAGAACGTCAGACCGCCTGGCGGCGGCGCCGTGCGGCAAAGCCCAGGCCGGCCAGCGCGGCTCCAAACAGCGCGAGGGAGGTAGGCTCGGGAACCGGGGTACCCGTCGTGCCCGGAGTTCCCGTAACGGTCCGGGTTGACCACGCCTGCGCGCCGGTGTTCCGCCCATCGGTGAGATCGGCCGAGAAGAAGTAGCCGCCAGCATTCGCCACGAAATCGGTGGTGTCGAGACCGCCGGCGCGGCTCAGGGTGAACAACAGATCACCGTAATATGCGGCGCCTGACCCGTTCCCGGCGCTGCTGTCGATCGCCACGCCAAACGTACCGTAGGGCGTGTTGTCGCCGCCGCCGGTGTTCAGGCTGAGGACGCCAGAGGCATAGATGCCGTTTGCCGGCGTCGTGAAGGCAATAGTCGGCGTGCCGGCGCCAGACAGGTTGAAGGCGAACGGGGTGTGAGGCCCGCCGGTGTTGAGGAAGCCATAGCCCGCCAGCAGATCAACGTTGACGTCCACGCTCGTGTTGTTCTGCGTCAGGGTGATCACGCCGACATTGGTCGGCTGCGTGCCGGCGCTGATGCTGAACGTATAGCTCGGGCCCGCCATGGCCGAAGTGGCGGAAAGAGCGAGTGCTGCAGCGGCGACTGCCGAGATCTGAAGCCGGTTCATGCGGATAACATCCTTCATTCTGCGGGCGTTCTGTATGCCTCGTAAACTGAAAGAGCACGGATCGTGCCAGAGGCGACACCGTGAGTAATTGTTCTTTCTATCAATGGTTTAGAAAGAGGCTCCGAAAGCCTCGGGCGCCGCACGCAGGGCAACCGTAAAATGCGCCGACAGTTCCGCGGGCCTCCTGCCGGACGGCGTCATTTTGCCACCGCGCCCGCTCCCCGGAATGGTAAGCATGCAGAACTTCGGGATGCATTCGACCGGCCGGGTGCGCGCATTTGGATGGGCGTGAGGTCGGAGCCGTCAACTGCGGCAGGCTCGAGACTTTGCCAGCCTCACCGAAAGACGCTCGGCCCGCGCCGGGGCTGGAAGCACGCCGTCGCTGAGCGATCGCCTACGGCGTCGCCCTGTCGCGGCCTGTGGGAACCAACCGGTGCGATGTCGAGGCGGTTGCGTGAGCGTTTGAGCACGCACGCCATCCGGGCTGCGGGCGGCGTGAATTGCGAGGGTGTGCCGGGAGAAGCGCACCCATGGGTGGCAGGGTGCAAACGATGACGAATTCTGAAAGCATCGCCGAAGTGCCGGGAATTCCGATAGTGGCTCGCGGGGTCGGCGTTCAGACCGGCGCGACGGCGCCGCGAAACCAAACCAAGGCCCGTAAGGCCAATGCCGAATAGAACCATAGATATCCGGCTCGGGCACCGGGGGCATCTGTCCGCTGGACGATGGCTGTACTGCAACACGTCCTTTGGCCCGCTGTCAGAGAACGACAAGGCCAACGCAGCTTCCGCCTGACCAATCCAGCCGCCACAGCCGAATCCCCCGGCGACGCCCCGCCGGCACAGCTCAGAGATCCGGGACGCGCAGCATTTCCATTCTGCCTGCTACGCGCCCCTCACATCGACCTCTGCCGCCCGCCCTACTCCGGTGATGAGACGTGCAGATGCCGAAGCGGCATGAGCGGCATCGCTATCCCGACGTCATTCACGCGTCCCGCCGCCGCCGGCGAAGGACCATGCCCAAGCCGAGCAAGCCCGTCCCGAGCAAGGCAATGGCGGCCGGCTCCGGCACTGACCTTGGCCCACCCGATGGCCCTCCCGGTCCGTTCGCGGTGAAGCCGGTGGCGAAGAATTCCGTGCAAGGGCTCGGAGGGATGCATTGCCCGATATGCGCCGCTGCGAGGTTGCCGCTCGCATTGTTGGTGAGCACGACGGAATCGCTCGCCCAGGTCCCGCTGGAGTTCGTCAGCGTGAAGCTGATGGCGCTCGAACGGTTCGTGAAGCCGTCCGTTGTGTCGACGCGGTTCGAGAAGGTCCCGAACCCGTCCATGTTACCGCTGCCGGTAGCGGTGTAGCAGTCGTTGCCTCCGGTGGGGCACGACGCCCCGGGCAAGGCATTGCCGATGATGGCGCTGATGATCGCGGTGCCGTTCGCGTTCACGCCGACGCTGTCAGTGCCAAGGAACCAGTAACCGCCGGCGGTATTCGACGTGAAGGCGATATTCGCGTGGGTCGCATCGGTCAGGGTCACGGAGACGCTGCCGAAGGGCCCGGCCCCCGGCACGCCGCCATTCGTGGCGCTCAGCGGGTAGATGAAGGAGGCCATCGCGGGCGCCGCAGAGGCAAGGACAATGACTGCGACCGCACTGGCACCTGCGAGTTCGCGGAGTCTCTTCGAGATTGTGGCGCGCATCGGTTGTTCTCCACATTCTGCGTTGCCCGGGGCTACGCCCCACGCTGCGTACTCGCAGCTTCCTTATTAATAGCAGTTTTCGTGCCAAACTCTAAGTGACTGATATACTAAAACATAAGTACAATCGAAGGCATGGAAGCCCAGGGCTGTAAATCAGGCTGACACGCTTTCGTTACGGAAACCGAGCGGTGCGACTGCCGGCACCTTGTCCGACGAAGCGGAAGCCAAGAGTGTGCTGGTTCACATTCATTCGCCCATCCCGCTCTAACCCATTGTTTGGTTGCGTGATTCAGACCAACGCCCCATCGCATGGAGCGCTGGTATTCTGCCATTCCTGCCCTCAGACGCCGGGCGCAGACCTACCGGTTTACCTGGCTTCGCCGGACAGCCGGCGGGCCGCATTCGCGGCCTGGGCCCGAGTCATACGCTCGGGCCGCTGGTATCAGACCTCCGGTGCGTTCGCACATGCGACCATCATGCTCTGGCCATCCTACCGTCCTTTCGGCGCCCCTTGACGCCTTCGCCGCGAAGGTCAGGCTCCGATCATGACCGACACCGCCGACCTCACCGCCTCGGAAGCCCTCGCCGCGATCCGCGCCGGGCGCCTGACCGCCACCGACTACCGCGACGCCTGCATCGACCGCATCGCGGCACGGGAAAAGACGATCCACGCCTTCGCCTGGTTCGACCCGGACCGGGTGCGTCGATCGGCGCCGGTGGACGGCCCGCTTGCCGGCATGCCCATCGGCGTGAAGGACGTGATCGATACCGCCGACATGCCGTCCCAATACGGATCTCCGATCTGGGCGGGGCACCGGCCGCGCTCGGATGCCGCCTGCGTGGCCGCCGCGCGCGCCGCCGGGGCGCTGGTGATCGGCAAGACCGTGACGACCGAATTCGCCACCCGCCACCCGGGGCCGACCGCCAATCCGGTCAATCCGAAGCACACGCCGGGCGGTTCATCCTCCGGCTCGGCGGCCGGGGTGGGGGCGGGGTTCTTCCCGATCGCCTTCGGTACCCAGACGGCAGGCAGTATCGTCCGCCCGGCGGCCTATTGCGGCGTGGTCGGCTTCAAGCCGTCCTATGGCATCATGCATCGCGCCGGCATGAAGGTGATGAGCGAGAGCCTGGACACGATCGGCGTGATGGCGCGCTCGGTCGCCGATTGCGCGCTGGCGATGTCGGGGATGACCGGGCTCGATTTCGGCAGCCCCGAGGCGAAGGCGCCGCGCGCTCCGCGCCTCGCATTGGTGATGGGCCCGACCGCCGACCAGGCAGCCCCGGAGACGGTGTCGCTGATGGAACGTGCCGCCGAGGCCTGCCGCCGCGCCGGGGCGACCGTCACGCCGCTGACCTTGCCGCCGATCTTCGACGCGGCCCTGGCCGCCCATCCCTATGTGATGAACATGGAATCGGCCGAGGCGCTTGGCTGGGAGATGGCCCATGCCCGCGGCCGGCTCTCCCCGGTGCTGCGGGAGAGGATGGAATGGGGCGCCGCCCAGCCGCGCCAGCACCTGGTCGAAGGGCGTATCGCTTTCGCCGCCGCCCGCGCCGCCTTCCCCGCCGCCATCGAAGGCTACGACGCCGTGCTGACCCCGGCCGCACCGGGCGAGGCGCCGGAGGGCCTCGGTTGGACCGGCGACCCGACCTTCAACAGCCTGTGGACGTTGCTGCATGGCCCCTGCATGACAGTGCCGGCCGGCAGCGGGCCGAAGGGTCTGCCGCTCGGGGTGCAGCTGGCCGGGCGAATCGGCGAGGACGCCGCGCTGCTCGGCTGGGCGGCCTGGGTCCGGGCGGCGCTGTAGCAGGCCCGCTGGTCCGATCGGGGCATCGTGGCGCGCTTCGGGCACGGCCCGATGAGGCCGCGTCACTTGATCGGGTGACGATGCCCGGCAAAGCAGGAACGTGCAGACGCGCCGTGAGCCGGCGCGAATGGAAGCGGCCTCAGCACCCGTGCAGCCGCCGGCACGACAGGTATTGCTGGAAGCAGCGCTGCATGCACCCCGCCCGGTCGGTGGGCGTGAAGGCGGGCGCGGCCGGGTTCATGCTCCACATCGGCGGGCAGGCGACCTGGCAGGCGCCCTGCTGCGCGAGGCACGCATTGGCGAGCGGAGCAGCGCAGCGCGGCGCCGGGTCGGCCGGCATCGCCCCGAGCGGCGGCGGCTGGTTCATCGGCGCGCCGAGCGGCGGCGGCTTGGTCGTCGGCAGGCCTTGCGCCAGCGCGGGGGTGGCCAGCAGCAATGCCAGCAGCATCAGGACGCGGTGCATCGCGCAAACCTCGGATCGGGCGGCAACGCGCGGCAGGGTCGCGGCGCGGCGGCGGCGTGGTCAATCACGTCTGCCGCACGGGATGAAGTGCTTCACCGCACAGCGCGTTTGCGCCCCCGCAAGGCGCGCTTCGCCATGGCGAAGCCATTCTCCGCTGAGACCATGACGCCTACAGTCCCCATGAGGGGCGCGGGATTCGGACGCGCCGCCGCCAGAACCGGTTCGGAGCCGACCACAGCATGGCGAGTCCGCGCTTCATCCTGAAGACCGAGCTCACGGGGCTCGAACCGGTGGCCGTCGGCGGCGCCGCGGTGCTGGACGCCGATGCCCGGCTGCGGGGGCTGCTTGGCCCCGACCGCGCCGGCCTGTTCGCCGAACCGGTGATCACCTGGGGCAATGGGCGCAATCCCGGCTCGGTGTCCTGGTATGCGGTGGCCGGGGGCGATCCGGTGCCGCTGGCGGCCCTGCCGCCGGCGCGGCGTGCGGCGGTGGAACAGCGTCTGGCGGAGGAACTGGCGGCACTCGGCCCGCTGATGGGTGATCCGTTGCTGCGCGGGGCGCTCGTGCTGGCCGGGCCGGATTCGATCCTTGCCGTCGATGACCGGCCGCTGATCACCGGTTGGGGCCTTGCCCCGCCGGAGGCGCTGCGCGATCCGGCCAGCCGTCTGGCCCATCTGCGCGCCATCTATGGCGCGGCGCTGCCGCCGGCCCTGGCCGCCGAGGGGCCAACCGCAGCCGAGCCGCCGCGTGCCGCCGCCGCCGCGCCCGCGCCGCCGCGCCCCGCCGCGGCCGCCATCCCGCCCCCTGTTGCCCGGGCCGCTGCCGTGGCGGCCGCCCCGGTCGCGGCGCGTGCCGTCTCCTCCGCCTGGAACTGGTGGCTGCTGCCGGTCGGCGTGCTGGTCGCGCTGGTGTTCCTCGGCCTCGGCTTCTGGCTGGGTTGGCAGTTGATCTCGGAGCGCATCGCTTCGCAGCGGCTGGTCGCCCATGTCGCCGATGCCTCGCGCATCGACGACCAGGTGGCGCGCCAGCGCCAGACCAATGAGGCGCTTCGCCAGGAGATCGAGCAGGCGCGCCTGGCCTTGCAGGGCGATGTGTGCCGCCCGGCCGATTTCGGGCGCTCGCCCCTCACGCCGCCACAGATCACGCCGATGCAGCCCTCGTCCCTGCCGCCGACGCCACAGGGTCAGCAGGCCTTCACCGGCTCGTTGATCGAGATGCTGGACCAGGCGACGGTGCTGGTGCTCGGGCCGCTGGCCAATGGGCAGGGGGTTGGCACCGGGACGGGTTTCGTGGTGGCGCCGGGGCTCGTCGTGACGAACGCGCATGTCGTGGCACCGCTCGACCCGGCGCGGGTCTATGTGGTGAACCGGCGACTGGGGCGGCCCGTGACGATGCAGGTGGTGGCGCAGACGCCCGAACCTGCGCCGGGCAAGCCCGATTTCGCGCTGCTGCGGCTGCCGGCCGATGCGCCCGCCCTGTCGCCGCTGGGGCTGACCGGGGTGGCGAGCCGGCTCGATCCGGTGATTGCCGCCGGCTTCCCGCAGGCGATCATGCAGACGGACACGAATTTCCAGGCGCTGCTGGACGGCAATATCCGGTCCATCCCGGAACTCGCGGTGACCGATGGGTTGATCAGCGCGGTGCAGAACCTGCCCTCGGGGCTGACGGTGATGCCGCATACAGCGGCCATCAGCCGGGGGAATTCGGGCGGGCCGCTGGTCGATCGCTGCGGTCGCGTCGTCGGGGTCAACACCTTTGGTTTCTTCAACGCCGAGCAAGGCGAACGCGTCTCTTACGCGCAGAAGGAGGATTCGCTGGCGGTCTTCCTGCGCGCGAACGGCGTGACGGTTACGGAACTGACCGGGGCGTGCCAGCCCGCCGGCCCGCCGCCGCCGGCGGCACCAGCTGCACCGGCTGCTGCCGCGTCCGGCGCGCCGGCCGCGCCGGCGGCCACGCCCGCCGGGCCTGCGCCAGCGGCCCCTGCGCCTGCCGTTCCTGCGCCCGCCGTTCCTGCGCCGGCTTCCCCGCCCGGGGCAGCGCCGCCATCGGCCGCGCCGGCAGCGCCGGCGCCGGCGACACCCGATGCGGGTCCCGTCATTCCAGGCATCCCGGCGATGCCGGTGATACCGCGCTGAGCGGGCAGGGCAGGACCCCATCGTGGACGAGAGCCTGATCGCCACCACTCGGAACCGGGACCTGCTGGCGCAGGGCGTCGGCGGCCAACTGGCGGTGCAGCACTGGGACCAACTGACGCAGTATCTCAAGCGTGCGCTGACGCCGCGCCATGCCGCGCTGTTCGCCGAGCCTAACCCCGACCCGGAGAAGGGCAGCATCGACTGGTATGCGCCCGGGTCCGGCCCGGCGGTGGCGCTGGGCGACCTCGACCCCGCGGCGCAAGAGGCAGCGCGCGGGCTGCTGATGCCGATGGTGGCGGAGATCCAGGCCGCCGCCGAACGCCTCCGCGGATCGGCCAGCGAGGGCGAGCGTTTCCTCGGCGAATTGCTGCGCCTGGCGCTGGAGATACCGGACCCTTCGGCGATCCGCGTGCGCGACGGCGTGCCGGTGCTGGCCCCGTGGGGCCATACGCTGGCCGGCGCCGGCGGGGTGCGCGAGTTGCTGGTGAAGATGATGCCGGCGCCGGTCGCGCCGATGACCATCGTCGGGCCGCCGGCCATCGTGGCCGCCGCCCGGGCGCGGGTGTGGCCCTGGCTGCTGGCCTTCCTGCTGACCCTGCTCATCCTGTTGCTCGCCCTGTGGCTGCTGTGGCGCGATCCCTTCGGCTGGTTCGCCACGCCCCAGGCGCAATGCGTCGCCCCCGAGGGCGAAATCTCGCGGCTGGATGTGCTGCGGGAGGAGGAGGCGCGGGAAGGCGCGCTGCGTGCGGAACTCGCCCGCATCGTCGCCGAGGCCGGGGAACGCCGCCTGCTGTGTCGCGCGCCGGAACCGCCGCCGCCACCCCCGCGTCCGCCCGAACCGCCGCGCCCACCGGAACGGCCACCCCAGCCGCCCCCGCAGCCGCCGCCGCAACCCCAGCCGCCGCCACCCGAGCCGCCGCGCAACAATGACCTTGAGCGTGCCGATCGGCAGGGTGCGCGGCGCGGGCGGACGCAGGTGATCCTGGCCTGGGATGACCGCAACGACCTCGACCTGGCGGTGATCTGCCCGAGCGGGCAGCGCATCGACTTCCGCAACCGCGCGGCCTGCGGCGGTTCGCTCGACATCGATCGTAATGCCGCAGGCGGGCCGACCACGCGCACGCCGGTCGAGAACGTGGTGTTTGACCAGAACCCCGCGCCGGGGCGGTATCGCATCGTGGTGGATTACTTCGACCGGGCCGATGGACCGAACACGCCGTATCGCGTGACGGTGCGGCAGGAAGGGCAGCCGGATCGCGTCATCACCGGCACGGCGCGGCAAGGCGTGCGGGACCAGGTGGTCGGGGAGTTCACCGTCCCATGATCCGCCTCGCCACCAGTCGCGCGCAGGACCTCCGCCCGCTGCTGCCGATGCCGCCGGCCGAAGCCTTCGCCGCGCTGCAGGCGGAGGCCGCGCGCCTGTCCCCCGCCCATGCCGCGCTGTTCGCGACACCGATGGCGGAGGATGGCGGTATCGCCTGGGGTGCCGAGGGCGTGCGGATGGCGCCCTATGCCGACCTCGATGCCGCGTCGCGGGCGACGCTGATGGCCGAGGCCGGGCGCATCCTGTCCGACCTGCGGCGGGAAGCCGAGCGTCAGGCGGCGGAAGGCGGCGGGGCGTTGGCTCGGCTGTGGCCGGCGATCGCCGAAATCCCGTCCTTCGACCTGGTCTTTGCCGTCGATGGCCGGCCGGTGCTGGCGGGCTGGGGGCATGTGGGCGCGGCCTCGCCGGGTCCGCTCGGGCTGCTGGGGCGGTTCGACGATGGGCGGCACTGGCAACCGCCGGCGCGCCGGCCCTGGGGGGTCTGGGCGGCAACGATGATTGCCCTCGCGGTGATCGCGCTGCTGGCTGGGCTGCTCGGGCCGCTGCTGGCCTGGCGATTCCTGGAACCGCCGGAATCGAGTTGCGTTGCGGCGCAGGGCGACCTTGAGGCCCTCGCGCGGCTGGTCGAGGCAGAACGGGGCGAGCGCGACCTGCGCACCGATCTCGCGCGGCTGGAGGAGGAGTTGGGGCGGCGCCGGCTGGCCTGCCCGATCCCGCGAACACCGGAACCGCCTCCGCCGCCGCCGCCGCAGCCCGAACCCCAGCGGCCGCCCGAGCCCACGCTGGAACCACCGCGCGAGGACCCGCTGCCGCCGCCCCCGCCCGAGCCGCCCCCGCCGCCGCCGGAACCCCAGCAGCCGCCGCCACCGCCGCGGCAGGCCGGCCCGCCGCCGGGCACCCAGCCCTGCAACGTCGATACCCAGTCGGGCGGGGCGGGCGAGACGCGGACGCGCCACTACCTCGGCCCGACGCCGGGGCCGGTGACGGTCGACTACGACACCCAGACCGTGCCCGACAGCATCGAGGTCCGCTATCACGGGCGCGTGCTGGCACGGACACCGGGGATGGTCAGCGGCCGTGGGCGGATCGGCTTCGACTGGCGGCCGCAGGGTGGCGACGACGTGGTCGAGGTGGTGGTGATCGGCCCCTTCGCGAACACCCGCTGGCGCTACCGCCTGAACTGTCCGGCGAATTGATGCGTGCAGGTCCTTTTACCGTCACGTTGGCGCCGGGCGCCACGCTGATACAAACTCGCCGCTGCGCGATGCGGCAGGCCTGCCCGCGCGAGATGGGGTGTTCATGAGCAGTTCGACCACCGCCGGGCTGATCAGCCTGGTGCCGTCCTCCGGCATCCAGTTCGTCGATATCGACTTCGATATCGACCGGCTGCCGCGTGGGTCGCGCTCATACTGGGAGGAGATGCTGCGCGAGCAGGTGGACCATGAGGGGAAGTCCCCCACCATCCTGCGCGTGCTGGAACAGGACCCGGACGGCAATCTGGCGGACCCGGTGACGCGGCAGGTGCCGCCGCCGGAGGAGACCTATGCGATCTCCCGCGCGCAGGCGCTGGAATGCTTCCTGAACAAATGGGTGCCGCTGCCATTCTTCCGTGTTCATGCGCGCGGGGCGGATGGCAAGGAAGTGTATGACCGCGGGCCGTCGAACTGGGCGCGCGGCTACGTCGCCGAGTTTCCGCAGCGGGATGGGGAAGGGCGGTCGCACCGGCTGGTGCTCGCCTTTGATACTGCGCTGATGATGCGCGACCCGGCGCGCCCCTATGTGGCGCCGGCGCCGGAGGACAGCGCGCGGCAGCAGGAATTCGCGCCCGTTTTCAATCATGTGGAGAATGCCTGGTTCCTCAATGAATCCTGGGTCGGGCAATGGCTGGAGGAAGGCTTCCGCGAATTGCGCCAGGCGCAGCGCGGCGGGCGTCCCCTGCGGCCGGAGGACTTCCCGCATGCCGCCGAGCATTGGGCGCGGTATCTGAGTTTCCTCGGGCTGCTGGAGGGTGTGGGCATCCTGCCGCGGGTGCGGCTGGTCGATGTGGTGTCCGACAATCGTGGCTATGCGCCGATCAATGTCGATCTGGTGCTGGATGTCGGCAATGCGCGCACGTGCGGGCTGCTGGTCGAGGAAAGCCAGGATGCGCCGTCGCTGAACAATTCGTCGGTGCTCGCGCTGCGGGACCTGTCGCGGCCTGAACAGATCTATGCGCGGCCCTTCGAGAGCCGGGTGGAATTCGCGGTCGGGTCGTTTGGGCGGGATGCGATATCCCGCCGGTCGGGGCGGGCGAATGCGTTCCGCTGGCCCTCGCCGGTGCGGGTGGGGCCGGAGGCGATGCGTCTCGCCGCCGCGACGCAGGGGAATGAGGGGGCGACCGGGATTTCGTCACCCAAGCGGTATCTGTGGGACCGGCGGCCGAATGTGCAGGGCTGGCGGTTCAACGGGCGCGCTTCCGATGGCGTGACGACGGAACCGCCGGTGTCCGGGCCGTTCATGGCGCATGTGACGGAAACCGGCGAGGCGCTGCGCATGCTGCGCGGGCGCGGGCAGCCGGCGGTGCGGGCGCGGTTTTCGCGGTCGTCCATGTATTCCTTTCTGCTGGCGGAATTGCTGATGCAGGCGGTCAGCCAGATCAACGCGCCGGCGACGCGCGCGGCACGGCGATTCGCCGATGTGCCGCGAAGACTGCGCCGCGTGATCCTGACGCTGCCGCCTGCCATGCCGCTCGCCGAGCAGAAGATCCTGCGTGAGCGGGCGGAAGGCGCGATCAAGCTGGCCTGGGATCTGCTGGGCTGGACCGAGGCAGGCGCGACGGCGCCGCCAGAACCGCGCGTGCTGCTGAACCTCGATGAAGCCACGGCGACGCAGGTGGTGTGGCTTTACACAGAGATCACCCAGCGGCTGCAGGGCGATGCGCAGGGGATGTTCGAACTCGCCGGCCGGGTGCGGCC
Organism: Roseomonas sp. CAU 1739; assembly: GCF_039839775.1. Classification (NCBI taxonomy): domain Bacteria; kingdom Pseudomonadati; phylum Pseudomonadota; class Alphaproteobacteria; order Acetobacterales; family Roseomonadaceae; genus Roseomonas; species Roseomonas sp. CAU 1739. Next base: position 317,429 of record NZ_JBDOQQ010000003.1, on the reverse strand, counting down.
GGAACGCGGGCCGAACCCCTGCCTGCGCGTGGCGTCGATCGATATCGGCGGCGGGACGACCGACCTGATGGTGGTGACGTGGTCCGTGGAGAACCGCGACACCATCGTGCCGCGCCAGGAATTTCGCGAAGGCTTCAAGATTGCCGGCGACGAGGTGCTGGAAGGGCTGATCACGCATCTGGTGCTGCCGCAGGTGGCGGACGCGCTGCGGGCGTCGGGCATGTCCGACCCACAGGCTTTCCTGCGCCAGACGCTGGGCGGGGATCGCGGCGGGCAATCTGAGGTGGAGCGTCACCTGCGCCGGCAATTCGTCAGCCAGGTGCTGGAACCGGTCGGCCTCGCCGTGCTGCACGCCTATGAACGCATCGAGGGGCGCGAGATGGGCGAGGTGTTCCGCGCCTCGATCCGCGCCGTTCTCGACGGGGAGGCGCAGCCGGCCAATCCGCGCGCCATCGCCTTCTTCGAGACGGCCGCGCGGCAGGCCGGCGCGCGCGGCTTCGCCATCGCCGATGTCGAGGTCGCCGCCGATGCGCGGCGGGTGGAGGCGGTGATCCAGGCGGTGCTCGGCCCGGTGCTGGCCGATCTGTGCGAGGTGGTGTGGCACTATGATTGCGACGTGCTGTTGCTGTCGGGCCGACCGTCGCGGCTGCGCGCGGTGACGGATATCGTGCTGGCGAAATCCCCGGTGCCGCCGCATCGGATGATCGGCATGCACCGTTATGCGGTGGGTGGCTGGTATCCCTTCCGCGACGCCAATGCGCGCATCGAGGACCCCAAGACCAGCGCCGCGGTCGGCGCGATGCTGTGCGCGCTGGCGGAAGGGCGGCTGGAATCCTTCCTGATGCGGACCAGCCAATTGGCGATGAAATCGACCGCGCGATTCATCGGGCGGATGGAAATTTCGGGTCAGATCCGCGAACAGGGCGTGCTGCTGTCGGAGGTGGATCTGGAGAAGCGGCCGAATGCTGGCGACGGGGTGGAATTCACCATGACCTTCGCGGCACCGACCTTCCTCGGTTTCCGGCAATTGCCGATCGAACGCTGGCCGGCGACGCCGCTGTATGCGCTGGAATTCGCGAACCCTGAAAGCGTTCCTCGCCTGGCCCTGCCGCTACGGGTGAAGATCCGCCGCGCCGACATGGACCCCGACGCGCCGGGCCAGGAGGAAAAGCGCGAGGATTTCCGCGTCGAGGAGATCGAGGATTCCGAAGGCACCGCGCTGCGGCGCACCGATGTGGAGATACGGCTGCAGACGATGAAATCCGAAGCGGGCTACTGGCGCGATACCGGCGTGGTGGGGATGGCATGAGGCTCGATACGTCATCCGACGCCGCCCTCGCCGCGGCAGCGCGCGGCACCGCCGAGGCCGCCGGGGAGGCGGTGACCTGGCTTGCCGACAATCGCGGCAAGGTGCGGGAGGAAGCGCAGGCCATCGCGCGGGACTTCCGGAAGTTCGCGCGCCGCGCGCGCAAGCTGGAAGTCGCGGCCGAGCGGCCGATGTGCGTCGCGGTCTTCGGGCCATCGCAATCGGGCAAGTCGTATCTGATTTCCGCGCTCGCGCGGCGTGGCCAGGAATCGGTCACCGCGATGTTCGACGGCACGGCGCTGGATTTCGTGCGCGACATCAACCCGGAGGGCGGGCAGGAAGCGACCGGCCTCGTCACCCGCTTCACGTTGCGACCGCCGGTGGCGGTGCCCGGGTATCCGGTGGTGCTGCGGCTGCTGTCGCAGACCGATGTCATCAAGATTCTCGGCAATACCTTCCTGGAGGATTTCGATCCGGCCGAGGTGGATATTCCCTCGCCGGAGACGGTGCAGTCGCATTGCGCGCGCTTCGCCGGGCGTGCCGGCGGCGCGCCGGTCGATCGGCTGACCGAGGATGATGTCGACGACCTGCGCGAATATTTCGAGGGGCTGTTCCGCGGGCATCCGCTGATCCCGGGGCTGGGTTCGGCCTTCTGGGTGCAGGCGGCGTCGATCGCGCCGCGGCTGCCGGTGGCGGAACGCGCGGCGTTCTTCTCGATCCTGTGGAACGGGCATGAGGCTGTGACGAGCGCAGCGCGGGAGCTGCTTGCGGCGCTCGCCGCGCTCGATTTCCCCGACGAGGCGTTTGCGCCGCTCGATGCGCTGTCGCCGCGCGAGACCTCCATCATCGACGTGCGGACGCTGTCGGGGCTGGGCGATCCGGCGGATGGCAAGCTGGCGGTGCGCACGCGCGCCGGGCGCCAAGCTTCACTGCCGCGGGCGGCGCTCGCTGCGCTGGTCGCCGAACTGACCATCGCGCTGCGCGACAAGCCCTGGGATTTCTTCGAGGTCACCGACCTGCTCGATTTCCCCGGCGCGCGGTCGCGCGAGAAGCTGACCCAGCCGGGACGCTTCCTGTCGGAGAAGGGCAAGCTGCCGGGGCTCTTCCTGCGCGGCAAGGTTGCCTACCTGTATCAGCGCTACTGCGCGGAGCAGGAAATCACCTCGATGCTGCTGTGCATCGGCCCGTCCAACCAGGAAGTCCGCACCCTGCCGCGGATGATCAAGGATTGGGTGGATGGCACGCTCGGCGTCACGCCGGAGGAACGCGCGCGGCACCGCAACGCGCTGTTCCTGGTGCTGACCAAGTTCGACACGGAATTCGAGGAGAAGAAGGGCGCGACGGAGGGCACCGGCAGCCGCTGGACCATTCGGCTGAATGCCTCGCTACTGGATTTCTTCGGTAAGGAATATGACTGGCCGCGCAACTGGGCGGCCGGGCGGCCCTTCGACAATACCTATTGGCTGCGCAACCCCAATGTCGCGGCGAAGCACATCCTCGACTACGACGAACATGGGCGGGAGGCGTCGCCGCGTGCCTCCGAAGCCGCACGCATCGGCCGGCTGCGCGAGGAATTCGTCACCAACGAGGATTGCCGCCGCCACTTCGTCGATCCCGAACGCGCCTGGGATGCGGCGATGACGCTGAACGACGGCGGCATCTCGCATCTCGCCGAAAGCCTGCGCCCGGTCTGCGATCCCGCGATCAAGCGCGGGCAGATCGCGGCACGTCTGGAAGCGCTGCGCGGCGACATGGCGGGGCGGCTGTCGCCCTACTGGCATTCGGGTGACCTGACGGCGGAACTCAACAAGCGACGGGAGGAAGCGCGCGTGGTCAGCCGGGCGCTGGTCGCCTGTGCTTCCGCCCAGGCTTTCGGGCGGATGATCCGCAGCCTGCAGGTGACGCATGAGGAACTGACCTCCGCCTGGTGGCGCATGCAGACAGAACCGGCGGAGGAAGCGCCGGTCGGGGCGCGGGCGGGGGAGGAGGACTACCTCGCCGAACTCGGCGACCTTGTCGCACCCGCCGCGCAGGGCGAACACCGCGCGCGTGACGCCTTCGAACGCTATGCCGACCTCGCGGTAGCGGAGTGGATGGAGAAGATGCACCGCGCGGCGGCGGAGCCGGAGACGGTGGAGCAATTGAAGCTGCCGCGCGATGCCGCGGCCGCGTTGGTCGCGCAGATCGGTGCGGGCGCACGCCGCACGGGACTGTCGGCGCGGATCGCGCAGCGACTGCGGGAGGCGGCGTCGTATCGGCAGAAACTGAGCGAGAGCGCGTCGAAGCCGGTGATGGTCGCCGAGGGCATGGTCAACCGCTACGTCCACGGCCTCGGCTACAGCGACCTGCCGCCCGACCAGCGCCCGCGCGCCGGGCGCACGGACCGGCCGGTCTTCGCTCCGCGCCCGCCGGTCAACGGCATGCCGCATCTGGGGCCGCAGCCGGAATCCTACGACAAGCAGTATCACGTCGACTGGATCAGCGCCTTCTCGCGCCTCACTGAGGAGAATGTCACGGCGCCCGGCGGGCTTGAGGTCGATGTCGCGGAGAATGCGCGCCTCGGGAAGATCCTGGGCGCGCTCGGCCAGGCGGCATGAGCGCGGTACTCGCCGCCGCTGATCCCGCCCATCCCGAAGGCGGGCACGCCATCATCCTGCTGCAGGGGGTGATGGACCCGCCCGACGATCCGCGCTTCCGCATCCTGCGCGAAGGCTGGGGGAAGGGGACGCTGGGCGCCGAGGGCTGGCAGGTGAGCGACGCGCTGATCAGCCCCGATCGCGTCGAGACCTCCCCGCAGGGCGTGCGACTGTATCTCGGCCCGCAGGTGGTGGATTGGCTGGAAGCGGGGCCGGTGCAGTTCCGTCTGCCGGCCGCGCGAATCGAGGCACCGCTGTTCTGGCCCGACGTGCCGCCGCTGCATGGCGGGTCGGGGCATACCATCGCGGTGCCGCCGCCGGCGGTGCGGCCGGCACCGCCGCCGGCGCCAGCCTTGCTGCCCTTACCGATCGAGGACCCGGACGCGACCATCGCAATGGTGCCGCAACGTCCGGCAGCGCCACCCGCATTGTCGGTGCCGCAGCCGGCGCCGGCTGCGGCGTCGCGCTCCATGCTGCCGTGGATCCTGCTGGTGCTGTTGCTGCTCGCCGCCGCGGGGGGTGCTGGCTATTGGTGGTTCGTGCTGCGCGAGCGCCCCGTGGCGCCTGTACCGCCGCCGGTGGATCCGATCGAGATCGCCCCCGAACCACTGTCGCGCATGCCGCCACCGCCACAGCCCGAATTGCCGCCGGTTCGCCCGCAAGCCGAATCGCAAGGCCCGGCGAACCTGGACGGGCTATCCGTGCCGGAGGTGATCGCCCGCGCGACCTCGCCCGGCGCGATCGCCGCCGAAGCCGCGCGGCGGTATGAAAGCGGCCGCTACGATGACGCGCTGCTGCTGTGGGAGGCGGCGGCGCGGGCCGGCAATGCGGCTTCCCTGACGCGGCTGGCGCGGCTGTATGATCCGGTGGGCTTCGTGCCCGGCCGGCCGTTCCGAGATCCCGATCCGCGCCAGGCGGCGCGGCACTACCGCGATGCGGCGACTGCCGGGGATGCCGGGGCCGCGGAACCGCGCGCGCGGCTGCGGCAATGGCTTGAGGACCGGGCGCGTGAAGGCGACTTCAACGCGCCGCTGACCATCAGGGATTTCTGGCAATGACGCCGCGCCGCCTGCTCCTCCTCGGCACTGCCGCGCTGCTGCCCTTCGCGGCGCAGGCACAACGGGCTGCGCGCCAGCCGCTGCTGATCCCGGGCAAGACCACGCTGTACCAGCGGGTCATCCTGCGCCCGGGCGCCACGCTGCATGCCCAGCCGGGCGCCGCCCAGGGTCGGCCGCTGCCGGGGTTCAGCGTCATGCATGTCTATGCAAGGCGCGATGGCTGGATCGAGATCGGCCGAGAAGCGGATGGCCGGACCGATGGCTGGATGCGCGAGGATCGGGCGATCGATTGGCGCCACACCATGGTCGGTGCCTTCACCAACCCCGCAGGGCGCGAGCGCACCATGTTCCTGCGCGACGCGGCGTCTTTGCGCGGGTTGCTCGATGCGCCGGACATGACGCAGCAGGCGGTGGCCCTGCGCGCCGCGGCGGGCCAGCCCGGCAGCCCTGTGTTGGCGCTGGAACCCGAGACCTTCATCGACATCCAGCGCAATTTCTACCTGTTGCCGATCCTGGAGGCCGAGACCGTCCAGCGCCGCGACGGCACGCAGATGCGGCTGCTGGAGGTGATCTCGGCACCCGCCGAGCTGCGCCAGGCGCCGACCCAGGCCGACCCGTCGCGACTTCGCGACTTCCGCGGCGGCATCGTCTTCGTGATCGACAGCACGATCTCGATGCAGCCCTATATCGACCGCACGCGGGAGGCGATCCGCCACATCATCGGCCGCATCGGCGACAGCGCGGTGCGCGATAATTTCCGCTTTGGCATGGTGGCGTATCGGGCCGACATCTCGGCGCGGCCGCAGCTGGAATACGTCGCGCGGCTGGTGGCGGCACCGGACCTGTCGCAGCCGCCGGCGGCGATCCTGCCGGCGCTCGAGACAGTGCGCGCCGCGACCGTGCCGACCGAACGCTTCGACGAGGATGCGATCGCCGGGCTGCGCATGGCGATCGACCAGGTGGATTGGCAGGCCTTCGGCGGGCGCTATGTCGTGCTGATCACCGATGCCGGAGCGCTGGAGGCGACCGATCCGAAGTCGCAGACGCGGCTTGGCATCCCCGAGATCAGGGCGCTGGCCGAAGCACGCGGCGTCGCCTTGTTCGCGATCCATCTGCAGACGCCGGAAGGGCGGTCCAACCACGCCCATGCCCGCGCGCAGTATCAGGAACTGACGCGCTACGGCGCAGCGGGTTCGCTGTATTTCCCGGTGGAGGGCGGCAGCCCGCAGGCCTTCGAGCGCGTCGTGAACGGGTTGACCAATGCGCTGTTCCGCCAGGTGGCGGACACCGTCGGCCGGCCGGTCGGCGGCGTGGAGCCGGCGAGCACGCCGGCGGCCGAGCGCATGGCGCAGCAGGTGGAGATCGTCGCGACCGCGATGCGGCTTGCCTATCTCGGGCGCGAGGGCGGGACGACGGCGCCGGATGTGGTGCGGTCCTTCACCACGGATCGCGACCTGCGGGACCCGACGGTCGCGGCGCTGGACGTTCGCGTGCTGCTGACGCGCAACCAATTGTCCGACCTGTCGCAGGCTCTGACGCGCATCCTCGATGCCGGGTTGGCGGGACGGACCGATCCGCGATCCTTCTTCGGGCAGTTGCGTGCGGCCTTCGCGGCGACGGCGCGCGACCCGGCGCGGCTGGGCAACCTCGCGCGGGTGGGACAGGCGCTGGGGGAATATCTGGACGGACTGCCGTACCAGTCGCAGGTGATGGAGCTGTCGGAGCAGGAATGGCTCGCCATGGGCGCGGCGGCGCAGCGCGAACTGATCAACGGCATCGAGACGAAGTTGCGGCTGTACCAGGAATACGCGGCGCGGCCCGATCTGTGGGTGACGCTGGATGGACGGCCGGGCGGGGAAGCGTTCTTTCCCGTGCCGCTTGAAGCGCTGCCGTGAGGATGGAAGACCCCGAGGGCTGGGCAGGAGGGGCTTTGCCCCTCCCGAGCCCTCCCCACCAAAGGCTTAAGGCCTTTGGAAACCGTCACTTGGCGCTGGGCGTGGCATTTTGGAGCGGCACTCAGGGTTGCTCCCGTGCGCGGGGCGGCGTCTTCCATGATTTGCCCGAAACCAAGTTGAGGTTTCCAAAGGCCTTAAGCCTTTGGTGGGGGAGGTCCGGAGGGGGCAAAGCCCTCTCCGGTTCCTTCCGCCGCGCCGCGCCGGCATGAGCACGCTGCTGTCCCTTCACGGCGTGACCAAGGCCTATCGCGGGGACGCCGCGCCCTTCGCGCTGGACGTGCCGGCATTCGATCTGGCGAAGGGCGAGGCGCTGGCGCTGGCCGGACCGTCCGGCAGTGGAAAATCAACGTTGCTGATGATGCTGGCGCTGGCGTCGCCGCCGGATGCGGGCGCTTTCCGCTTCGATGACATGGACATCGCGCGGCTGTGGCGGGACGGCCGGCGCGATGCGCTGGCGGGGCTGCGCGCGACGAGGATCGGCGTGGTGCCGCAGACTGGCGGGTTGCTGCCCTATCTCACGGTCGCGGGGAATATCGCGCTGACGCAGCGCATCGCCGGCCGTGACGATCCGGCGCGGGTGCGGGCGCTGGCTGACGAACTCGGCATCGGCGCGCAGCTGCGCAAGCGGCCGGCGGAACTTTCGGTCGGGCAGCGGCAGCGCGTCGCGATCGCGCGGGCGCTGGCGCATCGCCCGGCGCTGGTGCTGGCGGATGAACCGACCGCGTCGGTGCATCCGGAATTGGCGGATGCGGTGCTGGCGTTGCTGAAGCGGGAATGCGCGGCGGCCGGGGCGGCCCTGCTGGTGGCGACGCATGACCCCGATCGCGCGGTGCGGGCGGGGTATCCGGTGCTGGCCTGCACGACTCACGCGCCGGGGGCCGATGGCATCGCGCGGTCGATCTTTGCGCGGCCCGCTTTGGCCGAGGCGGCCTGACCATGCTGCGCCTGGCGCTCGCGGATATCTGGCATGAGCGGGTGCTGTTCCTGTGCTCCGCACTGGGCTGTGCGGCGGTGCTTGCGCCGCTGATCGTGCTGTTCGGGCTGCGCCAGGGCGTGGTCGCCGGGCTGCGGGCGGAATTGCTGGAGGACCCGCGCGCGCGGGAGGTGGTGTCGGTCGTCAATCGCACGCTGGAACCGGCGTTGTTCGAGCGCCTGGCGGCCGATCCGCGCATCGCCTTCCTGGTGCCGCGGACGCGGGCGCTGTCGGCGACCATCGTGCTGGAGAACCCGGCGCGGCGGGCGAGCGGGCTGCGCGTGGAATTGCTGCCGACCGCCATGGGCGATCCGCTGCTGCCGGGTTTGAGCACGATCGGTGCCGACGAGGTCATACTTTCGGCGACGGCGCTGCAGAAGCTGGGGCTGAATGTCGGGGAGCCGGTGTTGGCTTCCGTTGCTCGCAGCCGCGGTGGGCAGCGGGAGGTCCTGACCCTGTCGATGCGTGTGGGTGGCGTCGCACCGCTGACCGCCGCGACGCGCGATGCGGCCTTCGCCATCCTGCCCGTGCTGCTGCTGGCGGAGGATTTCCTGGACGGCGCGGCCGGCGTCGATGCGCGCCCGGTCAGCGAGGCGGAAGCGCGCCAACGGCCCTTCGCGGGGTTCCGGCTCTACGGCGCGCGGCTTGAGGATGTGCCGGCGCTGGATCGGGAGATGCGTCTTGCCGGCATCGAAGTCGCCTCGCGCGCCGAGGCTGTGGCGGGGCTGCTGCGGCTCGACCACAACCTCGCTTTGCTGTTCTTGGCGATCGCCGGGGCGGGGGGCGTGGGGTATCTGGTGAGCCTTGGCGTCGGGCTGTGGGCGCAGGTGGAACGCAAGCGGCGTGACCTGGCGCTGCTGTCGCTGCTGGGGATGAAGCGGCGGGCCTTGCTGTTGTTGCCGCTGGTGCAGGCAGCGGTGGTGGCACTGGCTGGTGCGCTGTTGGCCTTTGGTGTGGCGGCGGCGGTGGCGGGCGTGCTGAACCGGGCCTTCGCCGGCACGGTGACGGGGGATCGGCCGGTTTGCCTGCTGACGGCGTGGATGGGGTTGGCGGCGGCGGGGGCGACACTGGCGGGGGCGCTGGTCGCCTCGGTGCTGGCGGGGCTGCGCGCCGCGGCGGTGGCGCCGGCGGAAGGGCTGGCGGAGGGATGATGCGGCGGGCAGGCAGAGGGATGGGGAGGAAGGTTGGAGGGGCGCTGCCCCTTCAAGCCACCCCGCCAGGGGCCAGCGGGCCCCTGGACCGCGGGCTTTTGGCGTCGTGCCTTGCCCGCGCACAAACGCTTGGTCACCCGGCGCCAAGAAGGGGGTTTCCAAAGGCCTTAAGCCTTTGGTGGGGTGGGGTCCGGGGAGGGGCAAGGCCTCTCCCTGGCCTGTCCTTGCCTGCTTGGCTCCTGCTTTTCGCCCTGGCGCAACCCGCCGCTGCGCAGGCGCCCTGGCCTGCGGACTTCACCAACCCCCGCGCCGCCGATGGCGACCTGCTGCTGCCGATGCCCTGCGGCGGAGCGATGGCGTTCCGTCCGATCGAGACGCCGACCGGCGCCGGCGCGCTAGAGGACCGGCAGGTCACGCTCGGCACGACGGACCCGGCCGGCGGCGTCGCCGAATTCGCGCGGCGGGAGGCGGTGGCCGGTCCCTTCACGCAGCAGGGGCGCGATGTCGCGGTCTATTGGCTCGGCAAATACGAGGTCACGCGCGACCAGTATGCCGCGGTGATGGAGGAACGCTGCCCGACAGCCTCGGCAGCCGGGCGGCTGCCGGCGGCGACGCTGTCCTGGTTCGATGCGGTGTCCTTCAGCCAGCGCTACACGACATGGCTGTTGCGCAACGCTGCGGCGCGGCTGCCGCAATCGGATGGCACACCCGCCTTCGTGCGGCTGCCGACCGAGGAGGAATGGGAATACGCCGCGCGCGGCGGGGCGGCGGTGAGTGAATTGGATTTCCTCGGCCGTACCTTCCCGATGCCGGAAGGGACGTCGCGCTACGCCTGGTTCCAGGGGCCGCGATCGGCGGCCGGGCGGGCGCAGCCGGTGGGGATGCTGGAGGCCAATCCGCTGGGCCTGCACGACATGCTCGGCAATGTCGGCGAGTTGGTGCTGGAACCGTTCCGCGCCGTGCGGGTTGGGCGGCTGCATGGCCAGGCCGGCGGCGTGGTGGTGAAGGGCGGGGATTTCCGCACGCCGGAGGCCGCGCTTCGGTCATCCCTGCGGATCGAGATGCCGCCCTATGACCCGACGGATGGGCAGCCGACGCGGCTGGCTTCGGTCGGCTTCCGCGTGGCGCTGGCGGCGCATGTGACGACCAGCCTCCGCCGCGCCGAGGCACTGAACCGCGCCTTCGAGGCCGAGAGCCGCGCGAGCGGGACCGAGGCCGAGAACGCGCGGCGCCAGATTGCCGCGATGCGGGAGGGTGCCGAACCACGGCTGCGCCAGGGCCTGGATCGGCTGGAAGCAGGGCTGATGGCGGCGGAACGCCAGCGGCTGGAACAGGAACGCGCTGGGATTCGCGCGCAGTTGGAAGGCGCGGCGGTGCTGGCCCGGGCGGCGGGACAGTCCCAGCGGCGCATGGATGGCATCCAGCCGCTGCTGTCGGGTGCCGATGTGGTGCAGTCGAGCCCCGAGATGCGGCGCCAATGGGCAACGGCGCTGGAACAGCTGCGGGTCGAACGCGAATTGGCGCTGGATGGCTATGCGCGGATCGTCGCCGATCTCGGGCGCTCGGCGGATCGCGCGACGCTGACCACCGAGGCTGGGGTCGTGGCGCGCGAGGCCGAGGCGCGCAACGTGCCGGAACTGCGGCCCTATCTGGATATCGCGGCGCGGCACGCGGCGGATTCGCGCGACCGTGGCCTGCCGCCGCGCGACCGACTGCGGGAGGAAGTATTGGCGGCGAGCCGGGGCGCCGGTGGCTCACCCGCCGCGCCGGCCGCCCAGCCTGAACCGCGGCCCGTTGCGGTGGCGCCGCAGCAGACGGCGCCGCCGCCCCAGCCCGCCCCCCAACCGGCGGCGCCGTCGCATCCACCGCCTGTCGCCCTGCTGCCGCCACCGGCACCGCCCCCGGCCCCGCAGCAGGAGCCTTCGACCGCCGCCCGTCCATCCCAGGCGACGCCACCGCCGCGGCCGCCTGTCACCCCGCCGCGACAGCCCGCCGCGCCGGGGCCCGGGATCAGCGTGAAGCCGCCGATCAATCGCGGCCAGCCGCAGAGCTTCGACCCGAGCGGCAAGCCGCCCGGGTTTCGCTGAAGCCTACTCGTCGTCGGAGCGCGAGGGCGGGCCGGCGAGCACGCCGCCATCGATGGTGATGGTCTGGCCGGTCATGAAGGAACCCGCCGCCGAAGCCAGGAAGACCGCGGCGCCGGCGATCTCGTCCGGTTCGCCGATGCGCTTGAGCGGGGTGTCCTTGGTGCGCTTCTTGTAGATGCCCGGATCCTCCCACAGGGCGCGGGCGAAGTCGGTGCGGATCAGCCCTGGCGCAATGGCGTTGGCGCGCACGTTCTTCGGGCCCCATTCGACCGCCAGGTTGCGCACCAGCTGCATGTCGGCGGCTTTGGAGATGGCATAGGCGCCGAGCACCGGGGAGCCGCGGAATCCGCCGATCGAGGAGATGATGACGATCGACCCGCCGCCGCGTTCAGCCATGCCCGGCGCGGTCATATGGGCGAGCCAGATGTTCGACTTGATGTTGGACGCCATGATCTTGTCGAAGATCTCGTCCGGCATCGTCACGGCCGGGCCGAAATGCGGGTTGATCGCCGCATTGCACACCATGACGTCGACCTGGCCCCAGGCGGCGATCGTCGCATCCACCAGCGCCTGGCATTCGTTCTTGCGGCCGATGTTGCAGGCGACCGCCATGGCGGTGCCGCCCTTCGCCTTGATGGCGTCCACCACGTCCTGGCAGGCGTCCACCTTGCGGGAGGAGACGACGACCTTTGCCCCCTGTTCGGCCATGCGTTCGCAGATGGCGCGGCCGATGCCGCGACTGCCGCCGGTGACGATGGCGACCTTTCCGGTCAGGTCGAAGAGGGACATGTGTTTCGCTCCCGTGGGGTTGATGCCGACAGCGCAGCATGGCCGGGGCCATGTCGCAACCCGGGGTGGCGAGGCGCTTGCCGCCGGGCCCGCCTTGCAAGCCTTGCCCGCGCGCGCATCCTGCACGACACTCCGGCCCGACCGATCGGTCGAGTTCCAGACCGGCAATTTCGAGGGAGAAACGCCAGTGGCCCAGGACGCTGACTTCGTCCAGCATGACGCGCAGGGCGAGGTGCATGTGCTGCGCCTTGCCAACCCGCCGGTGAATACGCTGCGGACCGAGATCCGCGCGGGGTTGTTCGCTGGGCTCAATGCCGCGAAGGCCGCAGGTGCGAAGGCGGTGGTGCTGATCGGGTCCGGGCGCATGTTCTGCGCCGGGGCCGAGATGACGGAATTCGGCAAGCCGCGGCAGCCGCCCTCGCTCACCGAGGTGTTCGACGCGATTGAGGCGTATCCCGGCATCGTCGTGGCCGCGATCCATGGCTCGGCGCTGGGTGGCGGGCTGGAATTGGCTCTCGCCTGCCATGCGCGGGTGGCGTCGCCCACGGCGCAGGTCGGGCTGCCAGAAGTGAAGCGCGGTTTCGTGCCCGGCGCTGGCGGCACGCAGCGCCTGCCGCGCATGATCGGGCCGGAGGAAGCGGCGAAGATCATCGTGTCCGGCGATCCGATCGCGGCGGGCAAGGCGCAGAAGCTCGGCTTCATCGATGCGGTGATCGAGGGAGACCTTGAAGCCGGCGCGGTGGCCTGGGCGAAGGCGAATATCGGCAAGACCTTCACCCTGGCGCGCAACCGCACGGACAAGATCAGCGGGCAGGATCCGGCGGCCTATGACGCGGTCGTCGCCGGGCTGCTGAAGCGGTCGCGCGGGCAGGAAAGCCCCAAGGGCTGCGCCGAGGCAGTGCGTGCGTCCTTCACCATGCCCTTCGACAAGGGGTTGGAGAAGGAACGCGAACTATTCCAGTCGCTGGTGTCCGGCGAACAGTCCAAGGCGCTGCGCCACATCTTCTTCGGCGAGCGCGAAGTGCTGCGCATCCCGGGCCAGCCGGCTGATGCGAAGTCTCTGCCGATCGAGCGGCTGGTGGTGATCGGTGGTGGCACCATGGGTGGCGGCATCGCTATGTCGGCGGCCAACAACGGCGTGCCGGTGACGATCGTGGAGATGACCGAGGAGGCGCTGCAGAAGGGCCTCGCGCGCTGCCATGCGAATTGGGAGCGGACGGTCTCGACCGGGCGGCTGTCGCAGGCGGAGTACGAGAAGCGCAAGGCGCTGCTGACCGGCAGCACTGATTTCGAGGGCACCGTCGGCAAGGCCGACCTGGTGATCGAGGCGGTATTCGAGAACATGGCCGTGAAGAAGGAAGTCTTCGCGCGGCTGGACAAGGCGGCGCGGCCGGGCGTGCCGCTTGCGTCCAACACATCCACGCTGTCGATCGACGAGATCGCGTCGGCCACCTCGCGGCCGGAACTGGTGGTGGGGATGCACTTCTTCTCCCCGGCCAATGTGATGCGGCTGCTGGAGAATGTCCGCGGCGCGAAGTCGTCCCCGGCGGTGATCGCCACGGCGACGGAATTCGGCAAGCGCATCGGCAAGCTGCCGGTGCTGGTCGGCAATTGCGACGGCTTCGTCGGTAACCGCATGACCGGCAAGCGCGGCCCGCAGGTCGAGAAGCTGCTGCTGGAGGGCTGCCTGCCCGCCGACATCGACCGCGTGATGGAAGGCTACGGTATGGCGATGGGGCCGCTGGCGGTGGGTGACCTCGCCGGGCTCGATATCGGTGCCGCGGTGCGCAAGGCGCGCGGGACCGTCGCACCGGTCGCCGATGCGATCGTCGCGCTGGGGCGCTTCGGGCAGAAGACCGGCAAGGGCTGGTACATGTACGACGAAAAGCGCACCCGCATGCCGGACCCGGAGGTGGAGCGCATCATCCTCGACGTCGCCGAGAAGATGCAGGTGCGGCGGCGGAAGATTGAGCCGCAGGAAATCCTGGAGCGCCTGATGCTGCCGATGGTCAATGAAGGCTCGCGCATCCTGGAAGAAGGCGTCGCCTATCGCCCGATCGACATCGACGTCATCTTCGTCAACGGCTTCGGCTGGCCGGCCTGGCGCGGCGGCCCGATGTTCTGGGCCGATACCCAGGGGCTGAAGAACGTGCGCGACAAGCTCGCGCATTACGCTGCGGCGACGGGTGATGCGAATTTGAAGCCCACCGCACTGATCGAGAAGCTGGCGGCGGAAGGCGGGTCCTTCGCCTCCATGGGCGCCTGACGGACACATACGGGAGCAACGGTCATGGAACTCCGGTTCACCGATGAGGAACGCGCCTTCCGCCAGGAAGTCCGCGACTGGATCGACGCCAACCTGCCGGCCGATACGCGCGAGCGCATGGCATCCGGCCGCACGCCGACCAAGGCGATGCAGGTGGATTGGCAGAAGCGGCTGTATGACAAGGGCTGGGCGGTGCCGCATTGGAAGGTGGAATGGGGCGGTCAGCCCTGGACCGCCATCAAGCGGTTCATCCTGTCCGAGGAAATCCAGTCCACCCCGGCGCCGACGCCGCTCGGCTTCAACTGCAACATGCTGGGGCCGGTGCTGATCGCCTTCGGCACGGAGGAGCAGAAGAAGCACTTCCTGCCGAAGCTCGCGAGCCTGGATCTGTGGTTCTGCCAGGGTTTCTCGGAACCCGGGGCGGGGTCGGACCTGGCGTCGCTGAAGACGCGCGCGGTCAAGGAAGGCGACCACTACGTCGTCAACGGCCAGAAGACCTGGACCACGCTGGCGCAGCACGCCGATTGGATCTTCCTGCTGGTGCGCACCGATCCAGGGGCGGCGAAGCAACAGGAAGGCATCTCCTTCCTGCTGGTCGATATGAAGACGCCGGGCATCACCGTGCGGCCGATCATCACCATCGACGGTGCGCATGAGGTGAACGAGGTCTTCTTCGACGATGTGAAGGTGCCCGTCGCGAACCTGGTCGGCACCGAGAATCGTGGCTGGGATTGCGCGAAGTTCCTGCTGTCCAACGAGCGCACCGGCCAGGCGCGCGTGGGTGCGTCGAAGGAACGCATCCGCCGGCTGAAGCTGATCGCCAAGGAAGCTCCCGGTGGCGCGCGGCCGGTGATGGAAGACCCGCGCTTCCGGTCCCGCCTGACGGATGTGGAAATCCAGCTCAAGGCGCTGGAGATGACGACGCTGCGCGTGCTGGCGGATGAGAACCGGCAGCTCAGCCGCGGCAAGCCAAATCCGGCCTCGTCGGTGCTTAAGATCCGCGGGACGGAACTGCAGCAGGCGATCTCGGAACTGTATGTGATGGCGGCAGGCCCTTATGGCTTGGCCGCGCCGAACGATCCCGAAGCCGATGGTCGCAACGAGCCGGATGTGGCGGCCGATTGGCAGACGCTGGCGCAGGCGACCTACTTCAACTGGCGCAAGCAGTCGATCTACGGCGGATCCACCGAGATCCAGAAGAACATCATGGCCAAAGCGTTTTTGGGGCTCTGAGACACATGGATTTCGATCTTTCCGAAGACCAGCGGCTTCTGCAGGACAGCCTGTCCAAGCTGCTGAAGGACAAGTACGGCTTCGAACAGCGCAAGGGGTACATGGCCTCCGCGACCGGCTGGTCGCGGGATGTGTGGGCCGCCTATGCGGAGCTTGGCCTGCTGGGCATGCCATTCGCCGAGGAGGATGGCGGCCTGGGTTATGGCGCCGTCGAGACGATGATCGTCGCCGAGCAGATGGGGCGGTCCCTGACCCTGGAGCCCTTCATGTCCACCGTGGTGATGGGTGGCGGTTTCCTGCGCCATGGTGCCACGGCGGAACAACGCGCCGCACTGGTGCCGCAGGTCGCCGAGGGCAAGCTGCTGCTGGCCTTCGCGCATACCGAAGTGCAGTCACGCTTCGACCTGCACGACGTGGCGACGTCGGCGAAAAAGGATGGCGCGGGCTGGGTCATCGACGGCCGCAAGGGTGTCGTTGTCCATGGCGACACGGCAGACCAGCTCATCGTCACCGCACGCGTGTCCGGCGCGCGGCGCGATCGCGATGGGGTCGAGGTGTTCCTCGTGCCGGCAAGTGCGACCGGCGTGTCGCGCCGCGGCTTCAAGACGTCGGACGGGCAGCGTGCCGCGGACATCACCTTCGACGGTGTGAAGGTCGGTGCGGAGGCGAAGCTCACCGGCGGCCTGGCGCTGGTCGAGCGCGTGGCGGATGAGACCATGGCCGCACTCTCGGCCGAGGCGATCGGCTGCATGGAAGCGGCGAAGGACCTGACCGTCGACTACCTGAAGACGCGTAAGCAGTTCGGGCGGCCGATCGGGTCCTTCCAATCGCTGCAGCATCGCGCGGCGGAGATGATGGTCTGCCTCGAGCAGGCGCGCTCCATGGCGATGCTGGCGGCGATGATGGCGTCCGAATCGAACGACGCCGAGCGGCGCCGGCAGATGCGTGCGGTGAAGGTCGAGATCGGCCGCAACGCCCGCTTCGTCGGGCAGCAGACGGTGCAGATGCATGGCGGCATCGCCATGACGATGGAATATGCCGGTGGCCACTACCTCAAGCGGCTGACCGTCATCGAGAACATGTTCGGCGACATGGACCACCACCTCGCGGCGCTGAGCGAGGAAGGTGGGGTGTTCGTCGCGGCGTAGGAAGAAAGCAAGGTCGGGGGAGGGAACTCCCCCGATCCCCCTCCTTTTTCTGGCTATTGGCGCTGACTGTCGAAGCCAGTCTCCAAAAGACAAAAAGCGGAGGGGGATTCGGGGGAGGTGTTCCTCCCCCGTTCTTACTTCTGCAAGGCTTCCCAAATCCGCTCCGGCGTGGCCGGCATGTTGATGTGCTTCCCGCCCAGCGCATCGGAAATCGCGTTCATCACCGCCGGCAGTGACCCGGCACACCCCGCCTCGCCGCAGCCCTTCGCGCCCAGCGGATTGGTCTTGCAGGGCGATGGCGCGCTCTCGAAACCAAAGCTCGGCAGGTCGTCCGCGCGCGGAATGCCGTAATCCATGTAGGACCCGGTCATCAGCTGCCCGTCCTCGGAATAGGCGACGCGTTCGATCAGCGCCTGGCCGATGCCCTGTACGATGCCGCCATGAGCCTGGCCTTCGACCATCAGCGGATTCACGATCACGCCGAAATCATTCACCGTGACGTAGCGGTCGATCTTCACGTTGCCGGTCTCGGGGTCGATCTCCACCTCGCAGACATGGCAACCGTTCGGGTAGGCCATGGGGGCCTCCTGATAGACCGTCCGGCTGTCGAGGGCGTTCGGGACATCCTGGGGCAGCGGCCCGATCTCGCGCAGCCGCGCCGCCAACTCCATGATGCCGATGCCGCGATCGGTGCCGGCGATGGTGAAGCGGCCGGCGGCGAACTCGATGTCGTCCGCGGCCGCTTCCAGTACGAAGCCGGCGGCCTTGCGGCCCTTGTCGATGACGAGGTCGGCCGCTTCGAGGATCGCCGCACCCGATGCCATCAGCGACTTCGACCCACCCGTGCCGCCGCCGGCGATCAGCCGGTCGGAATCACCCTGCACCAGCTTGATCCTGTCGAAGGGCACGCCGAGCTTCGAATGCAGCACCTGCGCGAAGGGCGTCCAATGCCCCTGGCCGTAGTCGAGCGTGCCGGTGACGATGGTGACCGACCCGTCCTCCTCGAAGATCAGCTCGCCTTGTTCCTTCATGGGCGGGGCGGTGCATTCCAGGAAATTGCCAATGCCGCGACCGCGCAGCATGCCGCGTGATGCGCTGTCGGCCTCGCGGGCGGCGTAGCCATCCCAGTCGGCCGCTTCCAGTGCCTTGTCGAGCAGTGCCGAGAACTCACCGGAATCATAGACCGAGCCTGACGGCGCGCTGAACGGGAATTGATCCGGCCCGATGTGGTTCAGCTTGCGCAGCGCGATGGGGTCGCGGCCCGTCTCCCGCGCGGCGGTCTCGATCAGCCGCTCCATGAAGTAGTTGCCTTCGGGGCGGCCTGCGCCGCGATAGGCGGAGATGGGGGTGGTGTTGGTGACGACGTTCTTCGTCTCGACCAGCAGCAGCGGCGTCGCGTAGTTGGACTGGACATTCTTGCTGAAGTTGCCGGTGCCCATCAGGTTGCCGACCGTGGACAGGTATCCGCCCATGTTGCCGTAGGAGACGAGCTTCACCGCGAGGAACTTGCCCTCCGCATCGAGTGCGAGGGAGGCCTCGGTTTCGTGGTCGCGCCCGTGGCAGTCGGACAGGAAGGACCCGGTGCGCTCATCGGTCCATTTCACCGGGCGGCCGAGCAGCTTCGCCGCGTGCAGCACGCAGGCATATTCCGGATAGGCGCTGGCCTTCATGCCGAAGGAGCCGCCGACATTGCCGGTCAGGATGCGGACCTTGTCGACCGGCACCTTCAGGATGTCGTTGGCCATCTGCGCGCGCAGGCCGAACACGCCCTGGCTGCCGACGCGCAGGATGTAGCGGCCCTCGGCGGCGTCCCATTCGCCGATCGCCGAGCGCGGTTCCATCGAGCAGACAACGATGCGGTTGTTGCGGATCGACAGCGTCGTGACATGCGCGGCGGCGGCGAAGGCAGCGGCGGTCTTCTCGGCATCGCCGTAGCGGAAGTCCAGAACGACGTTGCCGGGGATATGGTCGTAGAGCTGCGGCGCGCCGGGCGCGGCGGCGGCCGAGGCCTCGGTGACCGCGTCGAGGCCGTCGATGTCCATCTCCACTGCCTCGGCGGCGTCCTTGGCCTGCATCTTCGTCTCGGCGACGACGAAGGCGACGGGGTCGCCGACGAAGCGGACCTTGTCGGCGGCGAGCGGCCCGCGCTGGATGTTGATCAGCGGGCTGCCATCCTTGTTCTTGAGCGGCAGCACGGAGCGCATCGGGCCGTATTCGGTCATGTCGGCCGCGGTGAAGACGCCGAGTACGCCCGGCATCGCCCTGGCCGCTTCCGTGCCGATGGCGTTGATGACGCCATGCGCATAGGGGCTGCGCACCATGACGCACCAGGCCTGGCCAGCGACGGCGAGGTCGTCGGTGTAGCGGCCGCGCCCTTGCAACAGGATCGGGTCTTCCTGGCGCGGCACCGGCTGCCCGATCCCGAACTTCATCGTGGTGGGGTCGGCCAGGGTCGTGTCGGGCATTGGGGGGCCTCAGGGGCTGTGTCGGGATACCTTTAGGTTAGGCGCTGTTTGCTGCACTGCAACCCGGCTGGTCCGCCCAGTGAACCATTCCGGCTCGTCCGGGAGGACGCTCAAGGCGGAATTGCCATCGGATCCAGCGATCCCGACCCCAGGATGACCATGTGGCGCTTCTCGCCCCAGCGAGACGCCGATCACGGCCAGTATGGCCCACCTCTGAGGTCGCGAGGGCAGATCCCATCCCGATGTCCACCGATGGCCTGCACAACCGCTGGTCCATGGCGGCGGCGCCCCGTCCATCGTTAACGTGCGGGAATGGATTGGGCGGGTGCGCGATGCAGCGGCATACTTCGACCTATCTGGACCTCATGCGGTTCTCCGCTGCCATGGTCGTCTTCATCGGCCACACGGCGGGGCAGCGTTTGGCGGGCGGGCTTGGCTGGCAGCTCGCTCCCTTCATGGACGAAGCGGTGACGGTCTTCTTCGTCATGTCAGGCTACGTCATCGGCTACGTGATGCAGAACCGGGAGGCGACGCCCGGGGCGTACGCCGTGGCGCGCGCCGCGCGCATCTATTCCGTCGCGCTGCCTGCCGTCATCATCACCATGATCCTCGATGGCCTTGGCCGTTCCCTGCGGCCGGATCTGTATTCGGAGATCTGGGGCTACCGCAGCGACATGCTGGACGTGCAATTCGCCGCGGCGGTCGTCTTCGCCAACCAACTCTGGTTCTGGCGACTGCCGGTCGGCTCCGACCTGCCCTATTGGTCACTCTGCTTCGAAGTCTGGTATTATGTCATCTTCGGCGTGTTCGTGTTTGCCCCGAACCGGTGGCGTTGGCCGGCCGCCGGGCTGCTGCTGCTGTTCGTCGGCCCACGCATCGCGGCCCTTTTCCCGGTCTGGCTCCTGGGCGTACTCGCCTACCGTGTCAGCGCATCCGCCAAGGTCGGGAAGCGGCTCGGCGCCTGGATGTTCTTCGGATCCATCGCCCTTGTTCTGGCCCATCAGCTTTGGATTGCCGACCACGGGGCGCTGCCTGCCCTGGCGCCGGGCTTCCTGGAGATGCCGAACATCAGCAACGACTACGTGGTGGGCATCCTGATCGCCTTCCACCTTGTCGGCTTCAACGCCATGGGCGGCATGTTCAGCAAGCCGCTCCAAGCCCTCGAGCGGCCGATCCGGTGGTGCGCCGGCGCGACTTTTACGATCTACCTGTTCCACCTGCCGCTGACGCAGTTTCTCTCGACCGTGGTGCCCTGGCCGCCAACATCCTGGGCGACGCGCCTGGTCATGTTCGGCGGGACCCTGGTGCTCATGTTCGTGATCGCTGAGCTCACCGAACGGCGGAAGGAGATCTGGCGCCGAGGTTTCGTGCGCCTTCTGCGCGTGCCTGCGCCGCCGGTCGCCACGGCACGCTGATGCCTTCGGGCGCCTCGGGCGCTTGGGCGGACCTGGTGCGGTTGAGCGCCACGTGCTGAATCGTGGCCTTGTGTGACCATCACCCGAGGGCGGACCGCGTCCAGTCGAGGATCCGGCTGGTCGGGATGACGCCGGCCTGTCGCGCAACCTCCCGGCCGTCGCGGAACAGGGCCAGCGTCGGGATGCTCTGGATGCTGAGGTCCCGGGCGAGTGCCGGCGCCTCCTCCGTCGATATCTTCAGCAGCCGAACCCCGGGTTCGAGATCCCGCGCCGCAGCCGCGAAGGCAGGCGACATCATCCGGCAGGGCCCGCACCAGGACGCCCAGAAATCGACCAGCAGAGGAATGGATGACGCACGCAGGTGCTTCCGGAACCGCGCCTCATCAACCGCGACGGGCTCGGCGGTGAACAACGCATGCTTGCAGGCGCCGCAGGTCGGCCGGTCGGGGAGCCTGGCGGCCGGCAGCCGGTTCACCGCATCGCAATGCGGGCAGACGATCTGCAGGGTCTGTGTCATGAAGGGTCCCCCGGGGTCGTGGCGGGCAGCATCTGCGCCTTCGTGCGGCGCCGCCTTGCGTCGGCGCAAAGCGTGGCTTGACCGCCATGCGCCCGCTGCGGAGTGTCGCGCCGGAGCGGGAGAGCAGCATGGGGCGGATCGTCGTCATCGGATCCTATAATCGCGACACCGTGCTGCGCGTCGCTCGCTTTCCCCGGCCCGGGGAGACCCTGGCGGCGACGGGCATGGACCGATTCCATGGCGGCAAGGGCAGCAACCAGGCGGTGGCGGCGGCGCGTGCCGGGGCCTCGGTCGCCTTGGTCGCCGCCATCGGGGCGGATGCCGCGGGGCGCGACGCTATGGCGCTGTGGGCGGGGGAGGGCATCGACGCGGCCGCCGTCAGCACGCTGGACAGCCTGCCGACCGGGGAAGCGCTGATCCTGGTGGATGCGCGCGGGGAGAACGAGATCGTGATCCTCGCCGGCGCCAATGCCGCGGTGCCGGAGGGCCTGGCGGTTGCCGCGGTGGCCGGGGCGGCGCTGGTCGTCGCGCAACTCGAGACGCCGGTCGCGGTGACCGAGGCGGCGTTTCGCGCCGCCCGGGCGCAGGGCATCCCGACGCTGCTCAACGCCGCGCCGGCGCGGGAACTGCCGGATGGTCTGCTGGCGCTCGCGGACATCCTGGTGGTGAACGAGACCGAAGCCGCGCTGCTGCTGTCGCGCACCGCGCCGCCCGAGGCGCTGGCCGCCGCCCTGGCTCCGCGCCATCCCCGTGGGGTGGTGCTGACGGCGGGGGCTGCGGGCGCCTATTGGGCCCGGCGGGATGGTGTGGTCGTCCACGCGCCGGCGATCCTAACCGAGGTGGTGGACAGCACCGGTGCCGGCGATGCCTTCATCGGCGCCTTCGCGACGGCGCTGGCGCAGGGAAGCGCAGCGGAACACGCGATGCGGCGCGGGGCTGTGGCCGGGGCGCTGGCCTGCCGCCGCGCCGGCGCGGTGCCGTCGCTGCCGACGCTTGCGGAGATCGATGCCGCCACGCTTCAGTAACGATAGCCGGCATAGGGGTCAGGCGGCGCGATATAGGGCTGCGGCTGCCAATAGGACCCTGGTGGCGGCTGCTGGTAGGCCTGCGGCGGCGGACCCTGGTACGGGACCGGCGCGCCGACATAGCCGGGCCCGGGTGCCGGATAATAGGTCTGCGCACCCACGGGCGCCGGGGCATAGCCCTGCTGATAGGGCTGGCCTTGCTGGTAAGCCTGCGGCGGCGGTGCGTAGGTCTGGCCGTAGCCCTGCTGCGGGTAGCCGCCCTGGTATTGCGGCTGCGTCGGCGTGGTGACGGCACCAATGGCCGCGCCGCCCAGCCCGCCGGCCAGGGCGCCGATCGCGGCACCACGGCCGCCGCCGGCAATGGCACCGACCGTGGCCCCGGTGCCGGCGCCGATCAGCGCGCCGCCCGCCGCCCGCTGGCCAGGGTCGTAGGGGTTGGTACAGGCCGCAAGAAGCGCCAGCAGAGCGATGGGAAAAAGCCGTGCCGCCTTCGGCATGGTGCGGTCCTTTTCAGGCAAACCCGTTGATGCATGCAGTGGTGCCCCAGCACGGTGGCGGCGGTGTGGCGAAGCAGGGGCAGCATGCAACCGCCATGTCCTGTTTCAGCGACGCTCCATGCCCCAGCGCGGCGCGGGCACGGGTGCAGGCGTGCGCGCCGCGCCCGGCGGCGTGCCGACATAACGACCAGGTGGCAAGGGGCGTTCGAAGCTGTTGTCGAAGGTCGGCGCGGGGCGGGGGGCGCCCCAGTCGCGCGGTGGCGGCTGGCGCCATCCGGGCTGTCGGTACCAGATGGGCGGCCCGGCGGGCTCCCAGCCGTAGGTCAGGGAATTGCCTGGAGGGGGCTGCTCGGGTGGTGCGGTCGCGGCCTGGGGCATCGCCAGGCGCGGCGGCTCGGGTTCCGGTGCCGGCGAAGCCGGGCCATAGATCACCCGCGGATCGGTCTGGCCGTAGATCACGCGCGGCAGCGCCGGGGCATCCGGCGACTGGGCGGCGACCGGGCAGCCGAGGACCAGCAGGACGAAGCAGATCGGGGCGGAGCGACCGTGTGCCATGGTGTTGCACATATTATACCACACCGCCCTGCCGCACCGCCCGGGCGGAATTCAGACCGGCCGGTCGCCTTTTTCCACGCGCAGGGTACGGTTGTCGGTGCCGGGCAGCATGCGCGCCGGATCGCGCGTGACATGGACATCGAGAACCGTCGGGCTGTCGGTATTCGCGAGCCCCTCGCGAATTGCGCCTGCGAGCCTGCTGGGGTCGTCCACGCGGATGCCATGGCAGCCAAAGGCGCGGGCGGCGGCGGCGTAGTCGGTCTCCGCCAGTTCCGAGGACTGGTAGTTCCCCGGCCCGTACACGGCATGCTGGAGCGCCTTCACATAGCCCGAGGCGCCGTTGTTGAAGACGCAGAGCACGTAGTTCGCACCGACGCGGCGTGCCGTCTCGATCTCCCCGATCGTCATGTTGAACCCGCCATCGCCGGTCAGGCCGACGACGCGCCGCTTTGGCCCGGCCGCCATCTGCGCGCCCATGGCGCCAGGCGCGCCATAACCGATGGAGGCGAAGCCGCGATCCGCGATGAAGTGCCGGCCGGCTCGTTTGGTGTCGAACAGCAGCCCGCCCCAATGCCCGGCGAAACCGCCATCCGCGACGAGGATGTCGTCATCCGCCATGGCGATGTTCAACTCGTTGATCAGGCGGCCGACATTGATCGGGGTTTCGTTGGATTCCAGCCGATCGGCGGCGCCGATACGCCAGGCGGCCATGCGCGGGGCGACGGCGGCGGCGAAGTCGGCGCGACCATCGGGCAGCGGGGCATTCGGCAGCGCAGCCAGCAGGTCCTCCAGGGCAAGCCGCGCATCGGCGGCCAGCGCCACATCGGCGCGGGTGGTGCGGCCGATCTCCTCCGGCACGATCTCGACATGCACGACCGGCACGCCGGCGGGCATCAGGGCGAAGCGCTTCGTGGCGATCTCGCCGAGCTTGCAGCCGACGACGATCAGCAGGTCGGCTTCCGCGATGAAGTCATTGGCGATGCGGCTGTAGCGACCGAAGACGCCGAGCGAGAGCGGATGCGTGCAGGGGATGGCGCCCTTGCCGGACATGGTGTGGGCAACGGGGATCTTCTGGCTTTCCGCAAGGGCGAGCAGCGCATCGTAGGCCGCGGACACATGGATGCCGCCGCCGACCAGCAGCATCGGGCGCTTCGCCTTGGCGAGCAGTGCGGCGGCACGGTCCAGTTCCTGCGGGTCAGGCCGCGTGCGCCGTGACTGCGCCTGCAGCGTGCCGGGATCGGCCCAGATCTCATCGGCACCGAAGGTGTGTTCGCCGTGACAGACATCTTCCGGCACATCCAGCACCACGGGGCCGGGACGGCCGGATGTCGCGATGGCGAATGCGCGGCGGACGAATTCGGGGATGCGCTTCGTGCTCTCGACGCGCAGCAATTCCTTGCAGGCGGGGCGCAGGATTTCCACCTGGCGCGCTTCCTGCGTCATGTTCTTCCAGGCGTGGTCGCGATTGGCATCGCCGGTGATCGCGACCAGCGGGATGCCCGCGTTCAATGATTCCACGAGGCCGGTGACAAGGTTCGTCGCCCCCGGCCCGAGCGTCGCATCCACCACGCCCGGCCGGTTCGTCACCCGCGCCCAGGCATCGGCGGCGAAGGTGCCGCAGCGCTCGTCGTTGATCAGGTAGTGCTTGAGGCCAAGGCCGCGCACCGCCTCGTAGAAGGGCAGCAACTGGAAGCCGCCCATGCCGAACATTGGACCGACGTTGTGGGTCTGGAGCATGCGCGCCAGCGCCTCCCCACCGGTGATGGTCAGGGTCGCGTTGGAATTGGTCACGCGCGGTGGTCCTTCGTGCTGGCTTCGGCGAGCAGGGTGACGGCGTCGCGCACGGTCCCGCCGGGCTTCAACCCGAGCGAGGCGGCGCGCGCATTGACGGCAGAGACGATGCCGGTGGCGACGGCGGAACGCCCATCGCCGATCCGCGCCGTCCAGACCGAATAGGTCGCGGCGGCAATGCCGCGCGCATCGAGCGCGGGCAGGCGCGTGAAGCCGGCGCCGTCGATGCCGCCATCGGCATCGTTGTAGAGCGCGGCGAAGACGGCCGCGCGCGCGGCGGAGTCCGGCCGGCCGCCAAGCAGCCCGCCATGGCTGCCGGTGACGACGACGGTGCCGTCATCGTCGGGCGTCATCAGGGAGTTGGAATCCATCGCCGAGGCGCGGGCGCGGCCGGGGACCTCGATGGGAAAGCGGGATTCGACGCTGTCGGGCGCATCGGCCGCATGCAGCGGGGCGGCGGCGAGGCGGCGCGCGGCCTCCCGGCACCACATGCCGGGTTCGATGCCGAGGGTCGCCGCCGCAAGGTTTACATGGCTGACGATGCCGCGGCCCAGCAGGTCGAAGCCGTCGCCGATGCGCGCGGAACGGTGCGAACAACAGGCAGCCGGCATGCCGAGCGGCTGGAGATAGTCCAGCCCCGCGATACCCGCCGCGTCGAGGCCAAGCCCGGCATCGTTCAGCAGCACGCCCGCCACACGCGCCTTGGCGGCGAGATAGGCGGCATAGACCCCGCCATGGGAGCCGCCGACGATCACCCGCCCTTGCGCCTCCGGCCCCAGCCGGGTGACGCTGTCCACGACAATGAGCCGGTCCAGCATGGCCGCGTTCCTTCTCCCTGATCCGGGAGTAGAGCGCAGCCAGGGGGCTGGCAACAGGGGAGAGGCCAGGCATGCCAGGCACGTCCAACGAGACGGCGCGGCGCATCGCGATGTTGCGCGACATGGCACGCATCCGCGCCTTCGAGGTCGAGGCGGTGGCCGCCATGCGTTCGGGCGAGGCGCCGGGCGTGGTGCATCCATCGATCGGGCAGGAAGGTGTCGCGGTCGGCGTCTGTGCGAACCTGAAGCGGGCGGATCGCATCACCTCGACGCATCGCGGTCATGGACATGCCATCGCCAAGGGGGCCGATGCGCGGGCGATGATGCTGGAACTGCACGGCCGCGCCGGCGGGTCCTGCGGCGGCAAGGGCGGGTCGATGCACATCGCGGATTTCGCGGTGGGGATGCTGGGGGCGAATGGCGTGGTCGGCGCGGGCATCCCGATCGCCTGCGGGGCGGCGCAGGCAATCCGCCTGAAACGGGAGGACGCCATCGTCACCTGCTTCTTCGGCGATGGCGCTGTCAATCGTGGCCCATTCCTGGAGGGGATGAACTGGGCGGCGCTGTATCGGCTGCCGGTGCTGTTCGTCTGCGAGGACAATGGCTTCGCCGCCTTCACCCGCAACAGCGCGGTGACGGCCGGTGGCGGGCCGGCGGTCCGGGCCGAGGCCTGCGGCGTGCCGGCGATGGCGGTGGATGGGGAGGACGTGCTGGCGGTCGATGCGGTCGCCGCCGATCTGGTCGCGCGCATCCGCGCCGGGGACGGGCCGCAGTTCCTGCACGCGAAATGCTACCGCTGGGAGGGGCATACCGGGACGGACGCCGCGGCGTATCGCCCGGCTGAGGAAGCTGCCGCGGCGCGGCAGCGCGACTGCATCCGGCGCTTGGCAACGAGCCTGCTCGCCGCGGGCATATCGGCGGCCGAGATCGCCGCCATCGAGGCAGAGGCAGCGGCGGAGATGCAGGCGAGCCGTGCGGCCGCCATGCGCGCGCCCTGGCCCGACCCCGGCGCCGCCTTCAGCGACGTGCAGGATGCGGGAGCGCCGGCATGACGCGCATGACCTTCGCCGAAGCGGCGCGCCGTGCCCTGGCCGAAGAGATGCGTCGCGATCCGCTGGTCTGGGCGCTGGGCGAGGATCTCGTGCAGGGCGGCATCTTCGGCCAGTACAAGGGGCTCGCCGAGGAATTCGGGCCGGACCGCATCGTCTCGACGCCGATTTCCGAGAGCACCATCATGGGTGCGGGGCTTGGCGCCGCCTTGTGCGGCACGCGGCCGGTGATCGAGATGCGCATCGCCGACTTCACATTGTGCGCGATGGATGAACTGGTCAGCCAGATCGCCAAGGTGCGCTACATGTTCGGCGGGCAGGGGCGCGCATCGCTGGTAGTGCGCATGCCGCATGGGATGTGGCGCAATTCGGCCGCGCAGCACAGCCAATGCCTGGAAGCCTGGCTGACGCATATCCCGGGCCTGGTGGTCGCGGCACCTGGCACGCCGGCGGATGCGGCCGCGCTGCTGAAAGCGGCGATCCGATCGGACGATCCGGTCGTGCTGATGGAACCCAAGAACCTCTGGACCGCCGAAGGGGAGGTGCCAGACGATGCCGAGCCGATCCCCTTCGGGCAGGCGCGCTTCGCGGCGCGCGGCGACGGGGTGACTGTCGTGACTTGGTCAGCCTGCGTGCCCGTGGTCGAACAGGGGGCGCGGGAGGCCGGCATCGCCTGCGATGTCATCGACCTGCGCAGCCTGTGGCCGTGGGATGAGGCCGCCGTGATCGGTTCGGTGCGGCGCAGCGGGCGGCTTCTGGTGGTTCATGAGGCCGTCACCGTGTCGGGCTTCGGCGCCGAGGTGGTGGCGCGCGTCGTCGAGGCCATGGCGCCAGGCGGGCTGCGCGCGGTGGAACGGCTTGGCGCGCCGCGGGCACCGGTACCGTTCAGCCCGCCGCTCGAACAGGCGATGCGGGTGACGCCGGCAGGTGTCGCCGCAGCGATCCGGCGCGTCGTCACCACCTGACCGCAGGTATGGCCTTCCCCGCGAGTGGGATACGGGCGCAGGGTTCGTCTCGCGATAGCGAGAGCAGGAGAAGGCATTGCTCGCACTTGCGGGCTGCCGATGCCCGTGCTCGGTTTCGCGCCATCGCCAAAGAGGAGGCATTCGCCATGAGCATCTCGATCGGTCAGGTCGCGCCGGATTTCGAGGCCGACACCACCCAGGGCCGCATCCGCTTCCATGAGTGGATCGGCGATGGCTGGGCCATCCTGTTCAGCCACCCCAAGGACTTCACGCCGGTCTGCACGACCGAGCTCGGCACCATGGCCGGGCTGAAGCCGGAATTCGACAAGCGCAACACCAAGATCATCGGCCTTTCCGTTGATCCGGTGGACAGCCACAGCCGCTGGGCGGACGACATCCGCGAGGTGACCGGCCATGCCGTGACCTATCCGATGATCGGCGACCCGTCGCTCGCGGTGTCCAAGGCCTATGGCATGCTGCCGGCCGATGCGGGCAGCACCTCGGAAGGCCGCACGGCGGCGACCAACGCGACGGTGCGCGTCGTCGTCTTCATCGGGCCGGACAAGCAGGTGAAGGCGTATCTCGCCTATCCGATGACAGCGGGGCGCAACTTCGACGAGATCCTGCGGCTGCTCGACAGCCTTCAGCTGACGGCCAAGCACAAGGTCGCGACGCCGGCGAACTGGAAGCATGGCGAGGACGTGATCATCGCCGGGTCTGTCAACAACGACGACGCGAAGAAGCTGTTCCCGGCAGGCTGGAAGGAACCCAAGCCGTACATCCGCATCGTCCCGCAGCCGTGATCGCGGCGGCGATTTAGCGCTCGCGCCCGACCGATCGGTCGGGGCATGCTTCCTCCCAACGAAAGTTGAGAGGAATGGCATGGACGGTTCCGTTGGCCGGCGTGCGCTGCTGGCCGTCTCCTCGGCCGCGCTGGTGGCGCGGCCGGCACTGGCGCAGTCGCGCTATCCGGATCGGCCGATCCGCGTGCTGGTGCCCTGGACGCCCGGCGGGGCAACCGACATCCAGATGCGGTCGGTCTGCGACCAGGCGTCGAAGCGCCTCGGCCAGCCGGTCATCGTCGAGAACAAGCCGGGTGCGTCAGGCACGCTCGGCGCGCTGTACCTGGCGCGGGAAGCGCGGCCGGATGGCTATACGCTCGGCCAGATGCCCAACGGCACCTTCCGCATGCCGGCGATGACGGAACGCCCGCAATGGGACCCGATGCGGGACTTCTCCTGGATCATCCGCCTGGTGGGATACATGGGTGGGGTGGTGGTGCGGCCGGATTCGCCGTGGCGGGACATGCGCGACGTCGTGGCCTATGCCCGCGCCAATCCGGGGAAGATCAGCTACGGCACGCCCGGTGCCAATACGACGGATGTGCAGATGACGCGCTTTGCGCGCGTGGCCGGTATCGAATGGGTCCCGGTGCCATTCCGCGGTGCGGCGCCGAACCTGCAGGCGCTGCTGTCGGGGGACATCCATTTCTCGGCCGAGACCAGCGCCTGGGCGGATATGGCGCTGGAAGGGCGGGTCCGCGTGCTGGGCGTGTGGATGACCGAGCGGGCGGCGCGTTTCCCCGATGTCGCGACCTTCCGCGAACAGGGCTTCGACGTGCTGGGGGAGAGCACCTACGGCATCGCCGGCCCGCGCGGCATGGACCCGGGTGTGGTGCGCGTCATCCACGATGCCTTCAAGGAGGCGCTGTATGACCCGGCGCATCTGGCGACCATCGCGCGCTTCGACATGCCGGTGCGCTACCTCGGCACCGAGGACTACGCGACGGCGGCGATGCTGCAGAACGAGGAGGAGAAACGCACGGTGCAGGAGCTGGGGCTCCGAGCGTCCTGAACCGTCAGCCCAGCCCCATCACCCGCGGCAGCCACAGCGCGATGTCGGGGAAGACCACGACCAGCGCGAGGGCGACGAACATCGCCAGGATCATCCACACCACCCAGGGGATGGTGGTCTCCATCCCCACCCCCGCGATGCGGCACGACACCATCAGGTTCACCGCCATGGGCGGGGTGAACTGCCCGATCGCGATCTTCATGGTCAGGATCACGCCGAACCACGTCAGGTCCCAGTGGAAGTTGTTGGCGATGGGGATCAGCACCGGCAGCAGGATCAGGAAGGTGGAGACGCCATCGAGGAACATGCCGATCACGATCAGCACCAGCATCAACAGGCCTATGGTGCCGTATTCGCCCAGGCCCAGCCCCACGATCCAGGCGGCGATGGGTTGCACGATGCCAAGCGTGCTGGTGGACCAGGCAAAGACGGAGGCGAGTGCCACCACGATGAGGATGACGGCGGACAACTCGCCAGCCTCGACTAGCATTTCGTAACAGTCCCGCAGCGTGAGCGAACGATAGATCACGAAGCCGACGAACAGCCCGTAGGCGACGGCAAGCACCGCGGCCTCTGTCGGCGTGACGAAGCCCGAGCGCATGGCGCCGAGAATGACGACGGGGGCCATCAGGCCCCAGATCGCCTCCTTGAAGGTCTGCCAGACGCGCAGCCGTTCGTCGCTGCGGGCCTTGCCGCCGAAATCCTTGATCATCGAGATGATGATGATCGGCACGATGATGGCAAAGCCGGCGAGGATGCCGGGGAACATCCCGGCCATGAAGATCGCCGGCACCGAGACGCCCGGCACCAGCACTGCATAGATGATAAAGGCGATGGAAGGCGGGATCAGGATATCGGTCGCCGCTGCCGCACCCACCGTCGCGGCGATGAAGGAGCGCGGATAGCCGTCCTTCACCATCGACCGTGTCACCACTTGGCCGACGGCCGCCGAGGTGGCCGGGCCGGAGCCTGAGATGCCGCCGATCACCATCGCCACCAGCACGGCGACCGAAGCTAGCGCCCCGCGTCCCGCACCGACCAGCGCGGTGGCGAAGCGCACCAGGCGCAGGGCGACGCCGGTGCGGTCGAAGACGCTGCCGACGAGGACGAACATCGGGATCGCCATCAACGGGTATTTGGCGATGCCGGCATAGACATTGGTGGGCATGGCGAACATCGACTGGTCGGCGAGTGCGATCGCGGTCGCGCCCGCCAGCCCGAGGGCAACGGCGATTGGCACGCCGCCCAGCAGCATGATCGTGAACAGGGCAAACAGGGTAACGCCGATCATCGTCTCAGCCGTCCTGCCCGCGCATCACCCGCACTAGCCGCCCCGCGGCCCGCAGCATCACCACCAGGGAGAGCAGCGGCAGCCAGCCTGTATAGATCCAGTTGGGATGGCCAAGGCCATTCGACAGCACCTCGAAGTCGTACTCGTCGTAGGCGAGACGCGCGCCGTACCAGACCAGCAGCCCGAAGCAGATGATGGTCAGCAGCATGGCGATCGCTTCCGCCCGGCGACGGAAGGCGGGGCCGCGCCCGTCGACCAGCACGCCGATGCGGATGTGCCGACCGCTGGCGGTGGCAAGCGCGGTGCCGAGCAATGCGACGATCACCATCAGCGCCACCGAGTATTCCTCGGTGAAGGCGAAGGAGACATTGGTCAGGTAGCGCGTGAGCACGTTGGCCGAGGTGATCACGACCATCGTGCCCATGGCGAGCGCGATCAGGACCTCCTCGACGCGCAGTGGAATGCGCGTCGCCGGGTTGATCCGCTCGGCGGTCGGATCAGGTTCGGCGGCCACGTCAGGCGGTCGCGGCGCGGATGGCGGCCTCGGCCTTGCGCACCAGGTCCGCACCCACGGTCTGTGCCCATTTGTCGTAGGCGGGGCGCGTGGCGGTGGCGAAGGCGGCCTTCTCCTGCGCTGTCAGCATCGTGACCTCGACACCGCGGGCCCGCAGGTCGCGGATCGAGGAATCATCGCCACCATCAAGGCCGAGCCCGCGCCGCGTCAGCGCGATCTGGTTGCGGCCGGCTTCCTCGGCGCAATCGCGCACCAATTGCTTGTCGGCATCGTTGAAGCTGTTCCAGACGGTCCGGGACAGCGCGAAGATCAGCGGATCGTTGACGTAGTTCCAGACCGTCAGGTGCTTCTGCGCCAGCGTATCCATGCGGAAGGCGAGGAACAGGTTGATCGGGTTCTCCTGCCCGTCCACCGCGCCGGTGGACAGCGCCGGCTGCAGGTCGGCAAAGGACATCTGCACGGGGTTGGCACCCATGGCTGCGTAGATGTCATTGAAGATCGCACCGGCCGCGAAGCGGATCTTCAGGCCGCGCATGTCGGCCGGAGTGCGGATGGCGTGCTTGGAGTTCGAGACCTCCCGGAAGCCGTTCTCGCCCCAGGCCAGCGGCACGACCTCGCGGCGTTCCATCAGGCCGAACATGTCGCGGCCGACCTCACCGCGGATCAGCGCGTCGAAGGCCTTGTGGTCCGGCATCAGGAACGGGAGCTGGAACAGGCCGAGCTCGCGTACCTGCGGGGCGATGTTGATGGTGCTGAAGACGCCGAAGTCGATCACGCCCTGGCGCATCGCCACCAATTCGCGGGTCTGGTCGCCGCCGACCAGCTGGCTGCCGGGATAGACCTTCACGTTGATCCGGCCGCCGGAGCGTTCGGTGACCAGCTCGGCCCATTGGAAGGCACCCTCGGCAAAGGGGATCGGGCGGTTGCCGACGACCGACAGCTTGTATTCGGGGCGGTATTGGCCCTGGGCACGCGCGGCATACGGCACCGCGAGGCCTGCCCCGGCGGCGCCGAGCAGCAGCGTGCGGCGCGACGCGCCGGTCCTTGTCGTGGTCATCTGGCGTTGCTCCCTCGGGTTGCGCCGGTGGCCGGCGCTTGGCGCCAGACTGGCAGGGCCGGGCCGGTTCGGGCAAGCGCTTGCGGCGCGCGTCTCGGCGGGGCAGACCCAGGGTCGGGAGGACGCGGTGCATGATACCGACATCGAACCTGGCGAGCCTGCTGCTGCAGACGGCCCGGCGCCTGCCGGATCGCCCGGCGCTGATCTGGCGGGATCAGTGCTGGACCTGGGCGGAGGTCGCGGCGCGTGCGGCCGCGGCGGCGGCGGCATTGCGCGCCCGGGGCATCGGCGCGGGCGACCGGGTGCTGGTGCATGCCCGCAACGGCAACGCCATCTTCGAATCCTGCTGGGCCTGCTGGATGATCGGCGCGGTCTGGGTGCCCACCAATTTCAGGTTGAGTCCGCCCGAGGCGGCCTATCTGGCCGCCAATGCCGGCTGCCGGGCGCATGTCTTCGACACGGCCTTTCCCGAGCACCGCGCCGTCGCCAGGGCCGAGAACGCTGCCTGCATCCTGGAGGTGGCGATCGGGCAGGGGGCAGGCCTGTCCTGGGACGATCTGGTCGCCGAGGGCACCGCCGCGCCGGTGACAGACACCGAGGCGGTCGGCCGCGATCACCCGGCCTGGCTGTTCTATACTTCCGGCACCACGGGACGGCCCAAGGGCGGGACGCTGACGCATGGGCAGTTGGCGTTCGTCGTGGTGAACCACATCGCCGACCTGATGCCGGGGCTGTCGGCACAGGATGCTTCGCTGGTGGTCGCGCCGCTGTCGCACGGGGCGGGCATCCATGCGTTGGCACAGGTGGCGCGGGGGGCGGTGTCGGTGCTGCTGCCGGGGGAACGGCTGGATGTGCCGGAGGCATGGCGGCTGGTGCAGGTGCACCGCGTCAGCAACATGTTCACGGTGCCGACCATCCTGAATGCGCTGTGCCGCGATGCGAGCGTGGATGCATTCGATCATGCCAGCCTGCGCCATGTGATCTATGCCGGCGCGCCGATGTATCGGGAGGACCAGAAGCACGCGCTGCGCAAGCTCGGGCGATGCCTGGTGCAGTATTTCGGTTTGGGCGAGGTGACCGGCAACATCACCGTGCTGCCGCCCGAATGGCACAGCCTGGAGGACGATCCGGCCTTCCCCATCGGGTCCTGCGGCTACCCGCGCACGGGGATCGAGGTGGCGATCCTGGATGCGGCGCATGTCCGGCTGGCGGCCGGTGAGACGGGCGAGATCTGCGTGCGCGGGCCGGCCGTGATGGCGGGGTATTTCGAGAATCAGTCAGCCAACGAGAAAGCCTTTGCGGGGGGCTGGTTCCACACCGGCGATCTTGGGCATCTGGACGTGCGCGGCTTCCTGCACATTACGGGCCGGCAGTCGGACATGTACATCTCCGGCGGGTCGAATGTGTATCCGCGGGAGGTGGAGGAGGCCCTGCTGACGCATCCGGCCGTGGCCGAGGCCTGCGTGGTTGGCGTGCCGCATGAGAAATGGGGCGAGACGGGCGTGGCGGTGCTTGTTGCGGCCGAGGGTGCGGTGATCGACACCGCCGAAGTCATGGCCCAATTGGATCGGCGGCTTGGCCGCTATAAATGGCCGTCGCGCATCGTGGTGTGGGATGCGCTGCCGCGCTCAGGCTACGGCAAGGTCCCGAAGAACGAGGTGAAGCGGCTGCTGGCGGAACGGGGCGACGTGTAGCGCCAAGGCCCGATGCAAAGCATCGGGACCGGAGCGCGAAGCGCGACCAGACTGTCAACAGCATCCGGTGCGCGGCGCGGAGGCAAGGCGGCCCGATGGCCGCCGCCCGCCGTCCGAGGGCGAAAAACCCTCAGCCGCGCCCTTCGAACGGCATCTTCGTCGCCTTGATCGTCAGCGTGAAGATGTTCGATTCCAGCGGCAGGTTCGCCATGTGCAGGATGGCCTGGCCGACATGGTTCACGTCCATCGTCGGTTCCACAGCGGTCGTGCCATCGGCCTGCTTCACGCCCTTCGCCATGCGGGCGGTCATCGGCGTCGCGGCGTTGCCGATGTCGATCTGCCCGGCGCAGATGTCGTATTTGCGCCCGTCGAGCATCACCGACTTGGTCAGCCCGGTGATGGCGTGCTTGGTGGCGGTATAGGGCGCGCTGTCGGGGCGCGGCGTATGCGCGCTGATCGACCCGTTGTTGATGATGCGCCCACCCTGCGGTGCCTGGTCCTTCATGATGCGGAAGGCTGCCTGCGCACACAGGAAGGACCCGGTCAGGTTCACCGCTACGACGCGCGTCCAGTCGGCGAAGGTCAGGTCCTCGAAGGCGGTGCCGGGAACGTTCTGGCCGGCATTGTTGAACAACAGGTCGAGCCGGCCGAATTTCGACTTCACCGTACCGAACAGGGCATCGACGGCGGCGGGGTCGGCGATGTCGGCGGGGACCGCCAGGGCGCGGGTGCCGGCGGCGCCAGCCATGGCGATGGTTTCGTCGAGCGCTTCCTTGCGCCTGCCGGTCAGCACGACGGACCAGCCGCCGCCCAGCAGGGCCAGGGCCGCGGCGCGGCCAACGCCGGTGCCCGCGCCGGTGACGACGGCGATCTTGGTGCTCATGGGTGTTTCCTCACGGTGAATGGGTGGCGGCACTGTGCGCGGCGCCGGCCGGTCAGTAAACCGCGCGGCCGCCCGAGATGTCGAACACCGCGCCGGTCGAGAAGGAGCAATCCTCCGACGCCAGCCAGCAGGCCAGGGCGGCGATCTCCTCGACCTCGACGAAGCGATCCATCGGAATTTTCGAACGCATCCAGGCGATCTGCTGTTCGGTCATCTGCTTGAAGATGTCGGTCGCGGCCGCGGCAGGGGTGATGCAGTTGGCAAGCACGCCGGTCTTGGCCAATTCCTTGCCGAGCGACTTGGTGAAGCCGATCAGACCCGCCTTCGACGCGCTGTAGTGGGAGGCGTTGGGGTTGCCTTCCTTACCGGCGATGGAGGCGATGTTGACGACGCGGCCATAGCCGGCCGCGATCATCGTGGGCACAAGGGCGCGGGCGACCAGGTAGGGCGCGATCAGGTTCACTTCGATCACGCGGCGCCATTCGGCGGGCGGCAACTCCCATGATGGCGCGTTGCCGCCGGTGATGCCGGCATTATTGACCAGGATGTCGATGCGGCCATGGGCCTTGAGCGTCGCATCGCGCGCCGCGGCGATGGCGGCTTCGTCGGTCAGGTCGAGCGCATGGGCGCTGGCGCGGCCAAGGGCGGCGGCGGCTTCGGCCCCGGCCGCGGCATCCATGTCCCAGATGGCGACCGTCGCACCCGATTCGATCGCGCGCCGGGCGATCGCGAGGCCGATGCCGCGCGCCCCGCCGGTCACGACGGCCACCCGCCCTGCCAGGTCCAGTCGGTTCATGTCGCTTCCTCCGTTGGTGGACGCAGTTTCGGCCACCACCTTGCGGACGGGAAGGGGGGTAACCGGACGGTTCCCACCAGCGCGATTTCCCCCTTATAGTCGAATCACAGCCGGCACGAAGCCGGCGGACAACGGGAGAATACGTTCATGAACCGTAGGCAGTTGCTGGCCGGCGCAGCCGCTGGCGTGTCCATTCTGTCGCGCCCCTGGGCGGCGCGCGCCCAGCAGGGCATCACCCTCAACGGGGCGGTCCAGTTCAACGATGACCATGTCTTCACCCGCGCCCTGGTGCGGTTCGAGGAACTGGTGAAGCAGTACTACACCGCCCAGCCGGTGAATTTCGTGCTGCACAAGAACTCCAGCCTGGGGCTTGAGAAGCAGTATTTCGAATACATGTCGGCCGGCCGCGGCGCGGTGGACTACGGCATCGTCTCGCCGGCCCACATGTCCACCTTCAGCCGCGCCGCACCCTTCGTGGATGCGCCCTTCCTGTTCACCGGCCTGCCGCAGTGGAACCTGGTGCTTGACCAGGACCTGTTCGCCCCGGTGGCGCAGGAGATCGAACGCCGCGCCCGCGTCGCGCTGATCGGTTATGCCGGCGGCGGCGTGCGCAACATCTTCGCCAACAAGCGCATCACCGACATGGCGGGGCTGCGCGGCCTGAAGGTCCGCGTCCAGGGCGCGCCGATCTGGTCGCGCACCTTTCAGGCGGCGGGGATGTCGCCATCGGTCATCGCCTACAACGAGGTCTATAACGGCATCCAGAACAACGTCATCGAGGCCGGTGAGAACGAGGCCGCGGGTGTCGAGGCGATGCGCTTCTACGAGGTCGCGCCGAACCTCATCATGACGCAGCACGCCATCACCATCCGCCCGATCTGCTTTTCCACCCAGTCGCTGGCGCGGCTGCCTGCCCCGCTGCAGGAAGCGATCAAGCGGGCGGGCAAGGAAGCCGGAGCCTTCGGCCGTCACGCCGAAAGCACCGAGGACGGCCAGAAGATCGCCGAACTCGAACGCGCGGGGCGGTTGCGCCAGGTCGAGTTCACCCAGCGTGCGGAACTCAAGCGCGCGGTGGATCCGGTGATGGTCGCCTATGCCCGCGAAGTGGATGCGGAAGGCATCTTCAACCGCATCAACGCGATCACGGCGTGATCGCCGGCGGGCCGGCGGCCATGGTGCCGCCGGCCGCCGTTTCCCGAACCTTCCGGAGCCTCCCATGCCCCAGCCTGGCCTGCGCGGTCTGGTGCGGCGGGCGGCCGAGCTCTATGCCCGGTTGCTCTCCGCACTGCTCGCGATCTTCGTCCTGATCCTCGTCTTCCCGGTCACATTGCAGGTCGTCTCGCGCCAGACGAGCCTGCTGCCGCACTACATCTGGACGGAGGAGATGGCCCGCTTCCTCCTGGTCTGGACGGTGATGATCGGCGCCATCGTCGGGCAAAAGGAGGGCATCCATTTCATCGTCGACCTCTGGCCGGAATTGAAGGGACGCGCGCGCGCACTGATGGACATCGTCTCGGGGCTGTTCGTGCTGACCTTTGGGGCGATCTTTCTTTGGTTCGGCATCGAATTCGTTGATTTCGCGTGGTTCCGCATCAGCGAACTCGCGGAATTGCCCCTGTGGCTGATCCACCTGCCCTGGCCGATCCTCGGCTTTTCTTGGCTGCTGTTCGGCGGCGAGAAATTCTTCGACGATATGCAGACACTGATTCACGGGGAGCAGGCCTGATGGGCGGCAATGCACTGGACGCCGCCCAGGCGGCCTGGATCCTGTTCGGCGTCTTCTTCACGCTGCTGGCGCTGCGCGTGCCGGTGGCGGTGGCGCTTGGCCTGGCGTGCCTGCCGATCCTGGTGATCGAGGATCGCCTCGGTCCGATGGTACTGATGCAGGAGACATTCAACGCGTACAACTCCTTCATCCTGCTCGCGGTGCCCTTCTTCCTGCTGACCGCGAACCTGATGAATGTCGGTGGCATCACCGACCGGCTGATGACACTGTCGCGCACTATGGTCGGGCATTTCCCTGGCGGGCTCGCGCAGATCAACGTCGTGCTCTCGATCTTCTTCGCGGGCATTTCCGGGTCATCGACCGCGGATGCGGCATCCCAGTCGAAGATCTTCATCGATGCCCAGCGCAAGGAGGGCTACGACGACAGCTTCTCGGTCGCCATCACCGCGGTTTCGGCGGTGCTGGCGGTGATCATCCCACCATCCATCCTGATGATCGTCTGGGGCGGGGTGCTGACGGTGTCGATCGGGGCGTTGTTCCTCGCGGGCATCGTCCCCGGGCTGCTGATCGGGCTGGTGCAGATGGCCACGGTGCATGCCTATGCGAAGCTGCGCGGATACCCGACCTATCCACGGGCGACGTTCATGGAATTTGCCCGCGCGCTGATGGTGTCCGTGCCCGCGCTGATGACGCCGGCCATCATCATCGGCGGCAAGGTGTTCGGCTGGTTCACTGCGACGGAAAGTGCGTGCATCGCGGTGCTCTACGCCGGTGGCCTGTCGCTGCTGTACTACAGGGAGATGGGCCTGAAGCAGCTTTGGGAGGCCCTGGGCGAGACCGGCCGCCTTGCCGCGGTGGCGCTGTTCTGCGTCGGCACCGCCTCGGCCTTCGGCTGGCTGCTCGCCTATTACGAGATCCCGAAGGCCATCCTGACCGGCGTATCGGCCTGGGGCATGGGGCGGACCGCGACGGGTTTCTTCATTGCCGCGGTGTTCCTTGTGGTGGGCTGCTTCCTGGATGCCATCCCGGCCATCATCATCGTCGGTGCGATCCTTCAGCCCCTGGCCTACGGCGCGGGGATGGATCCGGTGCATTTCGCGATGGTCGGCATCGTCAGCCTGGCATTCGGCCTGGTGACGCCGCCCTACGGGCTGTGCTTGATGATCGCCTGCCACGTGGCGGGCATGCGCATGGCCGATGCGCTGAAGGACACGATGATCATGCTGCTGCCCATGCTGGGCGTGCTGATGCTGGTCATACTTTGGCCCGATGTGGTCCTGCTGCTGCCCAGGCTGGTGTCGCCCGAATTCCTCAACTGACCCCGGCAGGCCTGTGACCCGCTTCGCTTGACCTTCAGGGGGGCACGCCGCAGCCTTGCGGCTCAACTCGACGGCAGGGGGCCGCTCCGGCGGCTTGGCCCCCTGCACGAGAATGCCCGTCTGGAGTGGACCGCCTGCCCATGACTGCCCCGCGCCCGCCGCGAATCTTCATCGATGGCTTCAATCTCTCCCTGACGCAGGGAACGGGCGTTGCGACCTATGCCCGCAACCTGTCCTTCTGCCTGCGCGACCTCGGCGCCGAGGTGGGCGTTCTCTACGGCACGAAATCCTCGACCATCGCCATGAATTCCCTGATCCGGGAGATCGCCTTCTTCGATCCGCTGGTGGGCCGCCCGTCCAGGCTGGCCGAGGTGATGCGCGTGATGCAGCGCGCCCTGACCACGCCGATGGGGGAGATCGCGACACAGGTGCCCATCACCGGCCGGGTGGTGCGCGATACCTTCCGCAGCCGGCTGCCGTTCTTCGACCACATCTGGAACGTGCAGAACCTGTTCGAATCGCAGCGGCTGCACTACAAGCTGTACCGCAACAGGATGACCGTGCATTTCCGGCACCCGCCGCAGTTGATGCACTGGACCTATCCGCTGGCGCTGAAGGTGCGCGGCGCGCGCAACGTCTACACGATGCACGACCTCGTGCCGCTGCGGCTGCCCTACACGACCCTGGACCACAAGCGGAACTACTTCCGGCTGGCGCGACAGCTCGCGCGGCGCAGCGACCACATCGTTACGGTCAGCGAGGCATCCAAGCGCGACATCATCAGCCTCCTCGGCATCTCCGAGGACAAGGTCACCAATACCTACCAGGCGGTTGATATTCCGGCCCAGTTCACCAACAAGCCGGTCGGTGACGTCAAGACCGAGGTGGAGGGCACCTTCGGCCTTGGCTACCAGAAATACTTCCTGTTCTTCGGGGCCATCGAGCCCAAGAAGAATGTCGGCCGCATGATCGAGGCGTATCTCGCTTCCGGCGTGACGGACCCCCTGGTCATCGTCGGCAAGAAGGCCTGGAAGTCGGAGGAGGAACTCCGACTTCTGTTCGAGAACGAGCATGTCCGCTACCTGCTCACGCAGGACGGCATCACCCAGACGCGCCATCGCGTGCAACTGGTGGACTACGCCTCCTTCCCGCTGCTGGTCAGCCTGATCCGCGGGGCGAAGGCGGTGTTGTTCCCGTCCCTGTACGAAGGATTCGGCCTTCCAGCGCTGGAGGCCATGCTTCTGGGAACGCCCGTGATGACGTCCAACACCTCCTCGATGCCCGAGGTTGTCGGGGATGCGGCCATGAAGATCGACCCGTACGACGTCCGGGCCATGGTGGACGCGATCCGCGCGCTTGATACCGACGCCGAACTGCGCGGCAGGCTTTCGGAATTCGGCCCGCGCCAGGCCTCGCTGTTCTCACCGGAACGCTATCGGGTGCGGCTGCGCGACGCCTATGGCAAGCTCGGGGTCAAGGTGGGCGGCTGAGCGGGCCTGTGCCATACCGCCATTCGATGGATCGAGCGGGGACAGCGATGGATCAGGCAGGCCCGGATGGCGGCGATGGCAAGCCCGGCGAGGCGCTGCAGCAGGCCGATTCCCTGCGCGACCAGCGCATGTGGGATGCCGCTGCCGCGGCCTATCGGGGGTATCTCGACCGCCGACCGGAGGATTGGCGTGCCCGCATCCAGCTGGGCCATTGCCTGAAGGAGGCCGGCGACTTCGCGGCTGCCCTCCTGGCCTATCGCGAGGCCGCGGGCGTTGCGCCGAACAGCGCGGATGCGCATCTGCATATCGGCCACGCCCTCAAGATGATCGGCGAGGGGGAAGGGGCCTGGCGCTCCTATGCCCGTGCGCTTGAACTCGAGCCCGACCATGCCGAGGCGATGCGCGGGGCGAAGTCGCTGTCCTTCCTGGCCGCCGCCGTGCCGCGCCACGCGCGCGCGCCCGGCCAGGCGCTGCAGGTCGTCTTCGACTGCTCCGATCTCGTCGCCTATGTCTATCACAACCGCACGCCGACCGGCATCCAGCGGGTGCAGCTGAACGTTACGGCCCGGGCGCTGCTCGATCCTATCGAGGGTGTGGCGACGGCGGCCGTCGCCTTCGACGAAACCTCGGGCTACTGGCGTGAGATTGGGCGCGACCTGTTCCTGCGCCTGTGGCGCCTGTCGCGCACGGGCGGCGAGGTGGACGCACCCGCCTGGGTGGAGGTGACAGAGGAGCTCCGCGAGACGCTGCGCGACGGGCAGGATTTTGTCTTCGCGCCGGGGGCGAGCCTGATCAACCTCGGCACATCCTGGTGGATCAAGGACTACTTCCTGCGGGTGCGCCATGTCGCGCGCCGCTATGGCGTGCGCTACGTGCCGCTGATCCATGACTGCATCCCGCTGATGACCCCGGAGCACTGCGCGCCCGCGCTGGTCGAGGAATTCGCGCAGTGGTTCTCCTGCATGGCGGCGCAGGCGGACCTGGCCTTCGTCACCTCCGACTGGTCGGCGGCGGATGCGCGGCGGATCGCAACGGCGGTGGCGCCGGATCGCGCCTTGCCGATCACGGTGGTCAGCCCCAATGCGGATCTGCGCCAGGAACTCGGCGTGATCCCGGATTCCTGGCCGCCGCGGCCCGACCTGCCGGAGCCGCAGGAGAGCTTCGTGCTGTGCGTCGGCACGATCGAGAGCCGCAAGAACCACCTGATGCTGTTCCACGCCTGGCTGGCGCTGATCCGCCGCCACGGCGCCGCGCGGGTGCCGCGGCTGCTGTGCATCGGCAAGCAAGGCTGGCTGGCGGATGCGGCGATGATGTTGTGGCGCAATTCTCCGGCGTTGCAGGAGCGCGTGTCGATCGCGCATGGCGTGTCGGATGTGGTGCTGGCCGCGCTGTATGGCCGGGCGACGTTCACCGTCACCAACAGTTTCTACGAAGGCTGGGGCCTGCCGGTGACGGAAAGCCTGTCCTTCGGGCGCGTTCCGCTGGTCGCGCGCAACACCTCCTTGACCGAGGCTGGCGGCGATGCGGCGGTGTATTTCGAGCCGGACAATCTGCCGGACCTGGTGGCGAAGCTGGAGCGGCTGATCTTCGATGATGTGGAGCGCGAACGGCTCGAAGCCGTGATCCGCGACACCGTGTCGCTGCGCAGCTGGGCCGATATCGCCGACCAGGTGATGCGGGAGATCGTTGCGCGCAGCGCCGAGGCCGGCAACATGCCGGTGCCGCCGCTGGCGGTCGCCCCCGCCGTGATCTACCCATTGCGATTGACCGGCGGCGTGGCGGCCGAACGCAGCAAGGCCATGGCCGACCTCGTGCGCGACGGGCTGGCTTGGCATCCGTTGGAATCCTGGGGGTGCTGGACGCGGCCGGGCATGGCGAAGCTGCGCCTGCCTGTGGAACCCGCCATCGGTACCGGGCCGCTGCGGCTCTACCTGGGTTGCGTCGCGCCGCAGGGGGCGACCGGGATTCGTCTGCGTGCCTTCGGTTCGGCCTCTCCGCCAGGGCCTTTCCAGCGGATCGGTCTGGACACCGGCAGCGAGGGCCGCTTCGCCTGCGTGCTCGACTGCGACGCGGCCGGTGGCGAGGTCATTGTCGAAATCGATGGCGGTGAGGGAACCGAGATCGATGTCCTGGAGGAGGCGGCTGGGCGGTTCGTCGGGCTCGGTGTCACCGCGATGATGCTGTGCCGCCCGGATGATCTGCCGGCGCGCATCGATTTCCTCGAACGGCAGGCGTATCGCGTGCTCGGCCCGGATCGGTAGCGATTCGCTTGCATTCGACTTGCGTTCCACTTGCACACTGAGTGCTTGCATAATGAGTGCCGGTGATCCGGCGCGGAACAGGAAGGATCGAAGAATGGCCAGGTTCACGGTTCGGCGTCGCGGTCTGCTGCTGGCTTCGGCCGGCGTGCTGGCGGCACCTTGTGTCGCGCGGGCGCAGGCGCCGGCGATCAAGCTCGGCATCTTGCAACCGGTGACCGGGGCGCTGGCACAGGATGGCGAGTACGGGCGGCTTGGCGCCGAACTTGCGATCAACGAGATCAACGCCGGCGGCGGCATCCGTGCCCTGGGCGGGGCCCGCATCGAGACGGTGTTCGGCGATGCGCGGTCCAACCCCGAAGGCGGCGTGGCCGAGGTCGAGAAGATGCAGGCCGAGGGCGTGCTGGCCGTGGTCGGCGGCTTCGCCAGCCCGATCTGCCTGGCCGCGTCCCAGGCGGCGTCTCGCTACGACCTGCCCTACGTCGTCGATGTCGGCGTGTCGGACCAGATCGTTTCGCGCGGGCTGACCAATACCTTCCGCTTCGGGCCGGGCTTCGGCGTGGTGACGAATGCGGCCCTCGACAATCTGGTGGCGCTGAACGATGCGGCGGGCAAGCCATCCCGCACCGTGGTGATCGTGCATGAGGACGGGTTGTTCGGGTCCGGCATGGCGCGGCTGCTGAACGCCGAACTGCCCAAGCGCGGATTCGAGGTGCTGGAGACCATCGCCCACCCGACGCCGGCGCGCGACATGAACAACGTCGCATTGCGCATTCGCGCGCTGCGGCCGGACCTGGTGATCCCGTCCTCCTACTATGCGGAGTTCGTGCTGCTGTCGCGCACGATGCAGCAGCAGCGCATCCGGCTGAAGGGGATCTACTGCATCCTGAACGGTGCCGCGTCCAACTACCGCTTCGTGCGGGAATTCCCCGATGCGGCGAATCTGGTGATGGACTGCAACCACTGGCCCGATCCGCGCAAGCCGAAGACCGCCGAGCTGCGCCGTGCGGTGGAGGCGCAGAACCGTTTCTGGCTCTACAACATCCCGCTCAACTACTCGGCGGTGATGCTGGTGGCCGA
Source organism: Roseomonas sp. CAU 1739 (assembly GCF_039839775.1). NCBI lineage: Bacteria > Pseudomonadati > Pseudomonadota > Alphaproteobacteria > Acetobacterales > Roseomonadaceae > Roseomonas > Roseomonas sp. CAU 1739. The sequence continues at coordinate 273,768 of NZ_JBDOQQ010000003.1, read as the reverse complement.
TGCGTTGGAACGCGCCGGTCGGGCCGATCGCGCGGCGCTGACCACGGCACTCGCGGCAACCGACGGGGCCTTCACGAAACACATCATGCCCTATGGACCGACGCGCTTCGTCAATGGCCAGAACCAGGCCGGCGCACCGGTGAACACCCAGGTCCAAGGCGGCGACATCAAGGTGATCTTCCCGCGCGACTTCGCCGACGCGCAGGCGGTCTATCCCGTCACCGGCTGAGATGGGCCTGCCGCCGGAGATCATCCTGGAGGCCGTGCTGAACGGCCTCCTCACCGGGGCGGTGTACGGGTTGGTGGCGCTTGGGCTGACGCTGGTCTACGGCGTGCTGCACATCATCAACTTCGCCCATGGCGCGCTGCTGACGGCGGCGATGTATGCGGCCTATGTGGCATGGGCGGGGCTCGGGGTTGATCCGTACATCGCGGCGCTGCCGCTGGCGGTGCTGTTCTTCGGCATCGGGTATCTGGTGCAGCGGCTGGTGATCGGCCCGGCCAGCCGGGGCAGGGATGAGAACATCCTGCTGGTCACCCTCGGCCTGTCTATCATCATCGAGAACCTGATGCTGGCGGTGTTCCGGTCCGACACGCGCAGCATCGACGTGTCCTACGCGATGGATGTCGTCGAGTTCGGCCCGGCGCTGCTGTCCTGGCCGCGCGTGGTGGGCTTCGCGGGCACACTCGCGGTCGGCGTCGTGCTGTATCTGCTGATGACCTTCAGCGCGACGGGCAAGGCGATCCGTGCGGTCGCCAGGGAGAGGACCGGCGCGGCGCTGGTCGGCATCGATGTCGCGCATATCTACGCCGTCACCTTCGGCATCGGCACGGCGTGCCTCGCGATTGCGGCGGCCTTGCTGCTGCCGTCCTTCTATGTCTCGCCGCGTGTGGGCAATGCTTTCGTGCTTGTCGCCTTCACCATTGTTGTGCTGGGGGGCATGGGCAGCGTGGTCGGCGCGCTGGTCGGCGGGTTGCTGATCGGGGTGGTTGAAAGCCTGTCGGGGCTGTTCCTTGGCGAAAGCCTGGGCCAGATCGGCATCTTCGTGATCTTCATCCTGGTGCTGCTGGTCCGCCCGACAGGGCTGTTCGGTGCCAAGGCATGATGCCGATCCTGGCCTTCGGCGCGGTGATCGCCGCGGCACCATTTCTGATCGCCAGCAATGTCGTGCTGAACTTCCTGGTCTTCACCATGATCATTGCGCTGGCGGCGCAGGGGTGGAACCTGCTGGGCGGCTATGGCGGTCAGTACTCCTTTGGCCACGCGGCATTCTTCGGCACCGGCGCCTATGCGACCGCAATCCTGCAGATGCGGTTTGGGATGAACGCCTATCCGGCCTTCGCGATGGGCATCGCGCTGGCAGCACTGGCCGGGCTGGCGATCGGCGCGATGGCGTTTCGCTCAGGCTTGAAAGGGTCATATTTCGCGCTGGTGACGCTGGCCTTTGCCGAGGTGTTCCGCGTGTTGGCCAATGCGGGTGAACTCACCGGCGGGGCGGCCGGCATTCTGATCCGGTTGCAGGTTGATCCGGGCAATTTCCAGTTCGCCGGGCGCGGTACCTTCCTGTGGGTGGCCGGAGCGCTGGTGACACTGGCGCTGATCGCGACGCGCGTGCTGGAACAGTCACGTCTCGGGGCGCAACTCGTCGCGGTGCGGGAGAATGAGGCCGCGGCACAGGCGCTCGGCGTCGATATCCTGGCGGTGAAGCTGCGCGCCATCACGCTGTCGGCCGGCATGACCGGGGCGGCGGGTGGGCTCTATGCGCAGTACTTTCTCTATCTCGATGCCAACATCGCCTATGGCACCTGGATCTCGGTCGAGGCGCTGCTCGCGCCGATCGTCGGCGGCGCGGGCACGGTGTTCGGGCCCCTGCTGGGTGCGGTGATCCTGCACGGGCTCGCCGAGGCGACGAAGTCCATCGCCGGGCGCATTCCCGGCATCGACCTGGTGGTGTTCGGCATCGTGCTGATCCTGGTGGTGCGCTTCCCACCGCGCGACATCCCTGGCCTGCTGCGTCGGTGGCGGCGATGACCGGCACCGGGCCCGATCCCGCCTTCCTCGCCGTGCGTGGCGTGACCAAGCGCTTTGGCGGCCTGGTGGCGGTGAACGACGCGACGCTGGATGTCGCTGAAGGGTCGATCACCGGCCTGATCGGCCCGAATGGCGCGGGCAAGACGACGCTGTTCGCGCTCATCGCGGGCTTCGAGACACCAACCGCCGGCCTGGTGCTGCTGGAAGGCGAGGACATCACCGGACGCCGCCCGCATGACCTCGCGCGCATGGGCCTGGCGCGCACCTTCCAGATCGTGCAGCCCTTCGCCGGGCTGACCGTGCGCGAGAACATCGCGGTCGGCGCCTTCCTGCGTGAGGCAAAGCGCGGCGCCGCGCTGGCGGCGGCGGAGCAGGTCGCAGAACGTGTTGGCCTGTCCGACCAGCTCGACAAGCCAGCCGCCGCGCTGACCGTCGCCGGGCGCAAGCGGCTCGAGGTGGCGCGTGCGCTGGCCACCCGGCCGAAACTGCTGCTGCTGGATGAGGTGCTCGCCGGCCTCAATCCTTCGGAGATCCGCGACATCGTCCCGATGGTCCGCGCCATCCGCGAGTCCGGCGTGACGATCCTGATGATCGAACACGTCATGCAGGCCGTGATGAATCTGTGCGAGACGGTGCATGTGCTGGCGCAGGGTCGGATCATCTGCTCCGGCGCGCCGGCCGAGGTGGTCGCGGCGCCCGCGGTGGTCGAGGCCTATCTGGGCCACGGTGCCGCCCGGCGTTTGCAGGGGGCGGCCGATGCTTGAGATCCGCGGCCTCGAAGCCGGCTATGGGCTGACCACGGTGCTGCGCGGCGTGGACCTGAGCGTCCCCGCCGGGCGGGTCGTCGCCGTTCTTGGCGCCAACGGTGCCGGCAAGACGACGCTGAACATGGCGATCAGCGGGCTCGTGAAGCCGCGAGCGGGCAGCATCACCTTCGAGGGGCGGCGCATCGACGGGCTGGCGCCGCCCGCCATCACCGAGGCCGGCCTCGTGCATGTGCCCGAAGGTCGCAAGGTGTTCCCCAACCTGAGCGTGCGGGAGAACCTCGATCTTGGCGCCTATCGTCGCGGCGGGGCGAACAAGGCGCGTAACCTGGATCGCGTCTTCGACACCTTCCCAAGGCTGCGCGAACGCATGCGCCAACGCGCCGGTACGTTGTCGGGCGGCGAACAGCAGATGCTCGCCATCGGGCGGGGGATGATGGCGGAACCGCGGCTGCTGATCCTCGACGAGCCCTCGCTCGGACTGTCGCCGCTGCTGGTCGAGGAGATGTTCGCCCTGATCAGCCGCCTTCACGCGGATGGGCTGGCGATCATGCTGGTGGAACAGAATGTCGCACAGAGCCTGGAGGTCGCCGACGACGCCCATGTGCTCGAGAACGGCGCCTTCGCCATCGGTGGCACGGCGGCGCAGGTGCGTGCCGATCCGCGTCTTCAGCGCGTCTATCTCGGATTGTAGCCATGTCGATCGACCCAGTGACCCTCGCCGTGCTGAAGGGCCGGCTCGAACAGATCGCCGACGAGATGGACGCGACGCTGTATCGCAGCGCCTTCAACCCGATCATCGCGGAGGCGCGCGACGCCTGCCACGGCGTCTATGATGCGGTGACCGGTGATACGCTGGTGCAGGGCACCAAGGGGTTGCCGATCTTCGTGGGTGCGATGGCCTTCGCGGTGCGCACGGTGATCGCCAAGGTTGCCGCCGATGGCGCGCTGCAGCCGGGCGACACCTTCCTGTTCAACGACCCCTACGATGGCGGCACGCATCTGAATGATTTCCGCTTGGTGCGGCCGGTGTTCCGGGATGGCCGCCTGTTCTGCTGGCTGGCGAGTGTGGGGCATTGGCTCGACATCGGTGGCAACGTCCCGGGCAACTACAATCCACGCGCAACGGAAAGCCATCAGGAAGGCGTGCGATTCCCGCCGGTGAAGCTGATCCGGGCGGGGGTGATGCAGCAGGATATCCTCGACATCCTCGCCGCCAATTCGCGCGTGCCGCAGTCGAATTGGGGCGACCTGAATGGGCAGCTCAACGCGCTCGATCTCGGCGAGCGGCGCCTGGCGGAGTTGCTGGACGCCTATGGCGATGCCGCGGTGACCGAAGCCTTCGGCCAGCTGATGGACCGCGCCGAGGCGCTGATGGAAGCCGAGATCGCGGCGCTGCCCGATGGCCGCTACAGCTTCGAGGATTTCCTCGACAATGATGGCGTGGTGGACGAACCGCTGCGCATCGCCCTGACGATGACCATCGATGGCGGACGGATGGTGCTGGACATGTCAGGGTCCTCGCCGCCTTGCGCGGGGCCGGTCAATATCTCGGTCGCGACCACGGTTGCCGCCTGCTACGTCGCGCTGAAGCATGCGTTTCCCGATGTACCGGCGAATGCCGGGGTGCTGCGGCCGGTGACCGTCATCGCGCCGGAGACGACGTTGCTGGGCGCGCGCGCGCCGCGACCCGTGGCGGGCTACACCGAAACCATCCTGCGGCTGATCGGCGTGATCTTCGGCGCCCTCGGCCAGGCACGGCCGGCAACTGCAACGGCAGCCCCATTCGGCACCATCAATGCGTTGTCGCTGTCCGGCTTGCGGGCGGATGGCACGCGCTGGGTGATGTTCTCCTTCTTCGGTGGCGGCCTTGGCGGCAATCCCGAGAGCGATGGCCTACACCACGCCAACAATCCGATCTCGACGGCCACCATCCCCCCGATCGAGATCCTGGAAGCCGCCAATCCCGTGATGTTCACGCAATGGGCGCTGCGCCCGGACAGTGGCGGGCCGGGTCTGCACCGCGGCGGTGTCGGCGCGATCTATGAGATCGAGGCGCTGGCACCGGGCGAGACGGAGGTCGCGCTGCTCGGCGAACGCGGTCGCTTCGCGCCCTTCGGCGTCACCGGCGGCGCGGCGGGCGCGATGAACACTTTTCGATGGGATGGCGAGGATGGTCCGCACACCCCGCCGATGGCGAGCAAGGTGGTCGGCGTTGCCATCCGGCAGGGCGCGCGGCTGCGCCTGGAGAGTCCAGGCGGTGGCGGTTGGGGCGATCCTCATGCGCGGCCGGTCGAAGCCATCGCCCGCGACATCCGGCTGGGCCATGTCAGCGCCGAGGCGGCGATCCGCGACTACGGCGTGACCATCGCCGCGGATGGGAGCGTGTCGCGATGAGCGGCCCGATCGTCGGGGTCGACGTCGGCGGCACCTTCACCGACCTGTTCCTGTATGACGCCGCGACCGGTGCGCTGCGCACCGCGAAGGTGCCGTCCAACCGCGGCGACGAGGCATCGGGTTTCCTTGCCGGGCTGCGCGCGCTGGGCGGTGCGGCCAGCATGGATGCGGTCGTCCATGGCACCACCGTCGGTACCAATGCGCTGCTGGAACGCAAGGGCGCGCGGCTCGGCGTGATTGCCACGTCGGGGTTTCGCGACGTGCTGGAGATGCGCCGGCGCGACCGGCGCCACACCTGGGGCCTGTGGGGGGATTTCACGCCGATCGCCGAGCGCGACCTTCGACTTGAGGTTCCGGAGCGTACGCTGGCCGATGGCACGATCCGCACGCCGGTCGACCTCGACGCGGTGCGTGCGGCGGCGCGCGCGCTGCTCGCCGCCGGCGCCGAGGCCTGCGCCATCGCCTTCATCAATGCCCACGCGAACGGCGCGAACGAAGCCGCGGCGGCCGATGCGGTGCGCACGATCTGGCCGAACCCGCATGTCTCCGTCTCCTCTGAGATCCTGCCCGAGATCCGTGAATTCGAACGCAGTTCCACCACGGCGCTGAATGCCTACCTGCAACCTGGCGTGGCCGGCTATCTCTCACGCCTGGAAGGCGCCTTGGCCGAGGACGGCTTCAGCGGCCGCTTCCACATCGTGCAGTCGAATGGCGGCATCATGTCCACCGCGGCGGCGCGGCGGATGCCGGTGCGCACGGCGCTGTCGGGCCCCGCGGCCGGCGTGATTGCCGCCGCCGCCATCGCCCGCGCGGCGGGATTCGAGAACGCGATCACCTGCGATCTCGGCGGCACGTCCTTCGATGTCTCGCTGGTCGCGGGCGGGCGGATGGAACTTGCCGCGCAGGCAACCATCGATTTCGGCCTCGTGATCCGTTCGCCGATGATCGAGATCACCACCATCGGCGCCGGCGGCGGGTCCATTGCGCAGGTGGATCGCGGCGGGCTGCTGCAGGTGGGTCCCGAAAGCGCGGGCAGCCGGCCGGGACCGGTCTGCTACGGGCAGGGCAATGACCGGCCGACGCTGACGGATGCGAATGTCGTGCTGGGGCGTATCAACGCGGAACGCCCGATCGGCGGGGCGCTGGCGCGGCTGGATGTAGACGCGGCGCGGGCTGCGATCCTGCGGCATGTCGCGGATCCGCTTGGCCTCGATGCGATGGCGGCGGCGGAAGCCATCCTGCGCGTCGCCAACGCGAAGATGGCCGGGGCGATCCGCCTCGTGTCCATCGAGCGCGGCCACGATCCGGGGCACTTCGTCGCCCTGCCGTTCGGCGGGGGCGGCGCGCTGCATGTCGGTGCGTTGATCGCCGATGTCGGGCTCAAGGCCGCGCTGGTTCCCCGCTATCCCGGCGTCACCTCCGCACTGGGCTGCATCATCGCCGATGTGCGACATGACCAGGTGCGCACGCTGAACCTCTCGCTTGACACGCTGGATGCGGCCGCGCTGGACGCGCGCATGGTCGCGGAGGCCGAGGCGGCGCAGGCTGTCGTCGCCGCGGCTGGCCTGCCGGTCGAAACCGTCGAGACCGTCTTCGAACTCGACATGCACTACGCCGGGCAGACCCATACCGTGGCCGTGCCGCTGCCGGTCACGCTTCATGGCCGAACCACCGGCATTTCAGCGGCAGCGGTGCGCCAGGCCTTCGAGGCTGCCTATGGCCGAGCCTTCACCCGCCTGCTGCCGGGCCTGCCGGTGCGGATCGTCACGCTGCGCACCGCCGCGATCGGGCGACGCCCAGCTTTCGACCTGACGATGCTCGCACCGCCCGCGGGGACCAGGCTGGTGGATGCAGCGCGCGGGTCCAGGCCGGTCTGGTTCGGCGGTGCCTGGCATGATGCGGCGATCTTCGCGCGGCTCGACCTGCCCGTCGGCTCGGTCGTGATGGGGCCGGCCATCCTTGAGCAACCCGATGCGACCGTGGTGGTCGATCCCGGCCTTGCGGCGCGGACCGACCGGTTCGGCAATCTGATCATCGAAAGGGCGTGACATGGCCCATGCACCCATCCCCGTCCGCGAGACGGCGCTTCTGCTGTGCGACCTGCAGAACGACTTCATCCATCCCGACGGCGCCTATGGCCGGGCCGGGCAGGGGGCGGCGGCGATCGCCGCGCTGCCAGCCCGGTTGAAGTCATTGGTGAGCCTGGTCCGCGCGAAAGGCGGCTGGATCGCCTCGACGCATTTCACGTTGGTGCCGGGGAAAGGGGGCGAACCCTTCATTGCCGAACATCTGCGCCAGATGCGCCCCTTCCTGAAGAAGGGCGATTTCGCGCCGGGGTCCTGGGGGCATGCGCTGGTGGAAGAGCTGGCCCCATCCGACCTCGTGGTCGAGAAACTCGGCTACGACGCGTTCTGGAATTCACGCCTGGAATGGGTGCTGCGCAAGGCCGGCGTGCGGCGACTTCTGGTGGCGGGGATCGTGACCAATGGCGGCGTTGCCTCGACCGTTCGCGGCGCGCATGTGCGGGAATTCGAGGTAACGCTGCTGGAGGATGGTTGCGCTGCCTTCTCTGATTCCGTGCACCGCGCGGCGGTCGAGGGCCTGCGGCCGGTCGCCGAGGTGATCACCGTTTCGCACGCGCTGACAGCGCTCGGGTAGGAAGCGTCCCGCCGGTGCACTGGCGGGGAGGGCTGCTGCCTGCGGTGAGCATGGGCGAGGTTTGACCGCAACCGCCCACTGGTCGATCCTGGCGGCCAACGGAGGAAACCGCATCATGGCCCAATACCCTTTCACCGCCGCCGATCTGGAAGCGCTGCGCCAATGGGACACCCCCACCATCTGCAATGCGCTGGAGGTGGTCGCCCCGCATCGCCGCGGGTATGGCTTCACGGTGCGGCCGATGACCGCAGTTGACCCGAAGCTGCCGCCGATCTGCGGCCTGGCGCGTACCGGCACGCAGCGCGCCGCTTTCCCGTCGGGTCGCAGCAAGGAGGCCGACAAGGCGATGCGCATCGCCTGGTACGAATACGTCGCCGATGCCGCGCTGCCGACCATCGTCTGCCTGCAGGACCTGGATGATACGCCCGGCGTCGGCGCTTTCTGGGGCGAGGTGAATTCCGCCGTGCACCAGGGCCTCGGCGCGCAGGGCGTGGTGACCAACGGGTCGGTGCGCGACCTCGACATGTTCGCCCCGGGCTTCCAGGGCATCGCCGGGGTGGTGAACCCGTCGCACGCCTATGTGCACATCACCGCGATCCGCCAGGACGTGACGATCCACGGCATGCAGGTGCAGCACGACGACGTGGTCCACGCCGACCGGCACGGCGCCGTCGTGATCCCGCATGACGTGGTCACCAAGATTCCCGCCGCGATCGACCTGGGCGCGCGCAAGGAAAAGGTGATCCTCGACATGGTGAAGTCGAAGGGCTTCAACATCGACCGGCTCAAGGAAGCCCTGGCGAAGTCCGAGGACATCCACTGAGGCCCATGCGAACGCCGCTGTGTTCCGTGCTGCCCGGGTGGGTCGACCACTACGGGCACATGAATCTGGCCTACTACCTGGTGGCCTTCGACCTTGCGACGGACGCGCTGTGGCCGTCGCTGGGCCTGGGGCCGGCGTTCCGCGCGCGCGGCCTGGGCACCTTCGCGGCCGAATCCTGGCAGGCCTACACGCGCGAGGTGACGGAGGGCGCGCCGCTGGCTTTCGACAGCGAGGTGCTGTCCTTCGATGCGAAGCGGCTTCTGTGCCGCCACACCATGTTCCACGCCGCGGAAGGCTGGCAGGCGGCGGAGAATGAGGTGCTGTACCTGTGCGTCGATCTCGAGGCCCGGCGCGTCGGCGCCTGGCCGGCGGAGGTGTTGGCACGCTTTGCCGAACGGGCAACGGGCGGGGCGGCCAAGCGGTTGGCGCTGAAGCGGTAGCTCAGGCGCTGCCCTTGTCGGTCCGGGGAGATAGGGGCCGCCTTCCCAGACCTTCCCGCCATGGGCCAGTGCGTCCCGGCACCACCATCCGCCCGCGCGGGGCAGGATAGTGACGGCAGGCCGCTGGCACGCGCATGCCAGTAACCGAGCCCAACGTTGGCGGTTGCCGAAAAACCTGTCGGTATCAGCCCAACCGCTCGCGGATCCGCGCGATGCCGGCTTCGGCGCATTGGTCGTCGAGATGCCCGCCGGGCGCGCCAGCCACGCCGATCGCGCCCACGACCTCATCGCCCACGCGGACCGCCATGCCGCCGCCCACGATCAGGAAGCCCTGGATATCGACCAGCCGCGCCGCGCCGGGATTGGTGCGCACCGTCTCAAGGATCTGGCTGGTGTTCGCGCGCATGCTCACGGCCGTGAAGGCCTTGGCCTGCGCCGAGGAGACCGTGTGTGGTCCGGCGCCATCCGCGCGCAGCAGCGCCTTCAGCACGCCCGACCGGTCCACGACCGCCGCCGAGACGCGGAAACCCCGCCCGGCGCAGGCTTCGACGGCCGCGGCCGCGGCCTCGGCGGCGAGGCTGGCGCTGATATTGCGTTCGGTCACGACACCTTGGGCGTGGCCGAGCTGTGGCGCCAAGGCGAGGCTGGCGAGAAGGAGCAGTCGGCGCATGGAGCACCCTTTCGGCGCGATTGTATGGAACGAGTCTCGCATGCCGGGACAGGCGGCGGAAAGGGGGGTCAAGCGAGGTGGCGCGGCACGCCGCCGACCACCGTCGCGGTCACGCGCGTGTCGCGGATCGCCGCCGGATCGCAGGTGAGGATATCGGTATCCAGCACTGCAAGGTCGGCCAGCTTGCCGACCTCCAGACTGCCTTTGTCGGTTTCCTCACGCTGCGCCCAGGCGCCGAGGCTGGTATAGGCCGCGAGAGCCTGCATGGGCGTCACCGCTTCGGATGCATCGAGGTCTGCCCCGGTCTGGCTACGCCGCGTCACCATTGCCCCCAGCGCGGTGAACGGGTTCACGCGACACACGGCGAAGTCGGAATGGCCCGGCGCCGGGATCCCGGCCGCGATCAGGGATCGATGCGGCCACATGTGCCGCAGCGCCGCCTGGCCGCGATTGGCGACATAGGCCTCGCCGAGTTCATCCATGAAGCCGGTCGCGGAGGAATCGACAAAGCCGCCGCGCTTCAACCGCGCCAGGATCGGCGGCGTCACGTAGCAGCAGTGTTCGACGCGCATCCGGTGATCGGCGACGGGATGCGCGGCGAGTGCCGCTTCCATCACGTCCAGCGCGAAATCGATGCCGCGATCGCCGACACCCTCGATCATCACCTGCAATCCGGCCTTGTGCGCGGCGGTGGCGCGCGCGGTCAGGTCGTCGCGATCGTACAGCAGCATGCCGGTATTGGGCACCGGCTCGCCCGGCACCGCGGCGCCGATATACGGGTCCCAATAGGCAGCGGTGCGGCCGGAGGTCGAGCAATCCGGACACCATTCAACACCGATCAGCCGCAGCCATTCATCGCCGAAGCCAGACTGGATGCCGGCACCGATCAGGTGCGGGATCAGCGGTTCGTCCCGGCCGGATGCGATGATGCCCATGCGCATCCGCCAGCGCCCGTCGCGCAGCATCCGCTGATAGGCGCGGATTGCCTTGGACGGCGTCAGCGAATTGGCGACCGAGGTGATGCCGTGGCGCAGGCATTCGTCCTGCACCATCTCCATGCCTTCGGCGATGTCGGACTCGCTGTCGGCGTCATGGATGGCATTGAGGAAGATGTGCGCCGCCGTCTCCCGCACCAATCCGGTGAAGGCGCCGGTATGCGGGTCGCGGTCGAAGGCGCCGTAGGGCGGGTCGGGCGCATCCGCGGCCACGCCGCAGGCCGCAAAGGCGGCGCGGTTTGCGAGGCCGAGATGCCCGTCCGTGCGCAGGATGAAGACCGGGTGGCCGGCGCTCGCCGCGTCCAACTCGTCGAGCGTCGGATAGCCGCCGGAGGCACGCTCGTTCAGTCGGTAGAAGGCGCCCCAGCGTCCGCTTGGCAGGACCTCGCAGGCGCGACGGATGGTGGCGAGCAGGGCGTCGCGTGTCGCGACGCGGTCCGGCGATACCAGCGTCCAGGTACGAAGACGCACCGCATAGGAATCCGGATGCGCATGGCTGTCGACGATGCCAGGGATGACGCGGCGACCCTCGGCGTCCAGCACGCGGGTGTCGGGGCCAAGATGGTCGCGGATCGCATCTGAACTACCGATGGCGACGACGCGCCCACCGATCGCCGCCAGCGCCTCGGCCTGTGTGCCCGCTGCATCCATCGTCGCGATGCGGGCATTGAGAAGGACGAAATCGGCGTTCATGCGGCAGCCCTGTCCATATGGTCACGCAGTCGGTACCAGCCGCCGACGATCGGCAGGAACCAGTTGGGATTGCCGTTGTAGAGCGGCGCCGTCGGGAAGTTCAGTCCGTCCAGCGCGAAGCCTTCATTGTCGGCGCCGGCGATCTTCAGCGCAGCGCGATGGCCAAGCCAGGTCGCCATCGCAACGCCGGATCCCTGGCAGCCGGCGGCGTAATGGATGCCGTCCTGCACGCCGATATGTGGCAGGAAGTCGAAGGTGAAGGCGACGTTGCCGGTCCAGGCATGGGTCAGCCGCACGTCCTTCAATTCGGGGAAGACGGACAGCATGAAGCCGCGCAGCACCGGCGCAGCGATGGCGGGTTCGGTGGGGCCAAAGGAAGCGCGGCCTCCCCACAGGATGCGGTTGCCATAGGGCGAGGGGCGGAAATAGTTCAGCACGCGCCTGGTGTCGCTGATCATCCGCCGGCCCGGGAACAGCCGATCCATCGTGTCGGCCGGCAATTCCTCGGTGGCGATGATATAGGACCCGACCGGGATCATCCGTCGCGCCAGCCAGGGCATCGCCGACCGCCCCTGGCCGTCGCGCGAATAGCCATTAGTCGCGACCAGCACCGCATCGGCGCGCATGGCGCCGCGATCGGTGGTCAGGCGGAAGCCGGTGCCGTCCTGGCGGATGCCGTTGACACGCACGCCGTCGACCAGCCGCGCGCCGGCACGGTCGGCAGCATCAGCGAGGCCACGCGCATACTTGCCCGGATGCAGGCTGCCCGAGGCCTCGGCGATCATGCCGCCATAGTAGTGGTCGCTGCCGAGCGCCTCATGCTGGCGGCCCTTCGGCAGCATGTGCGTCGGCAGGCCGGTGATCTCGGCGATGAAGTCCGCTCGGGCGGCGAGCGCGTCATAGTGCTTCGGTGTCCAGGCCGGAACGAAGCGGCCGCAGCGGAGGTAGTCGCAGTCGATTCCCTCCCGCGCGATCGTCTCCTCGATGAAAGGGAATGAGGCAGCGGCCGCCAGCGCGATAGCGCGCGCCGGATCCGCGCCATACGTCTTGTTGAGCTCGCCCGAGGCGACCTTCAGCCCACCCGAGACCATGCCGCCATTGCGCGACGATGCGCCCCAGCCGATCCGTTCGGCATCCAGCACGGTCACTTCATGCCCTAGCCGCCGCAGCGTCAGCGCGGCCGATAGTCCGGCATAGCCGCCCCCGACGATGGCGACGCCGGCGCTGTCGGGCAGGACGCCGTCGCGGGCGGGTGGTTCAGCGGCTTCCCACCACCAGGGGGTGGTCTTGAAGCCGGGCGCGAAGATGGAGTTCGCGGAGGTCATTGCCCGATCAGCCTGCTCATGGTGTGATTTGCGTGGGAGATTTCACGCCGGCACGGCGACAACGGCAAGTGGTCGCAGGCCTCTCTGGCATGCGTCATGCTTTGCGCTGGCGGCGCAACGGCGGGCGCGACGACGCGCGCCCAGTGAGGAGAGACGGTGATGCAGAGCTTTCAGCAGGATTGTGTCGAACTGGCCTTGCGCAGGTTCCGCCGCGGAGAGGTTGACCGGCGCACGCTGCTCGCCGGCCTTGCTGCACTCGGCGTGGGCAGCTTGGCGTCGGGCGATGCGCAGGCCCAGGCGGCGCGCAAGCTGGTAATGGTCAATTGGGGCGGTATCGCCAACCAGGGCTTCGGCAATTTCTACGGTGCGCCCTTCGTCGCGGCGAATCCGGGCTGGACCGTGGAACAGGACAGCACGGGGCCGTCCGCCGGGCGCATCCGTTCCATGGTGGAAAGCGGGCGCACCACCTGGGACCTTTGCGATTCCTCGGCGTCGGCGTCCTTCCTGCTCGGCGGGCAGAACCTTGTGACAAAGATCGACTACAACATCGTCAAGAAGGAGGACACGCTGCCGGTCGGCTTCGCGCTGGAATACGGCGCGGCGCCGTATTCGTTCAGCTCGGTGCTCTGCTACGACAGCGCCAAGTTCCCCAATGGCGGGCCGACCAGCTGGGCTGATTTCTACGACCTGCAGAAATTCCCGGGCACGCGGCTGATGCGGCGCGATGCGCTGGCGACACTCGATGCTGCGCAGATGGCGCTCGGGAAGAGCCCGGCGAGCCTCTATCCGCTGGATATCAACGCCACGGTGCGCAAGGCCGCGTCGTTGCGCCGCAACGCGGTGTTCTGGAACAGCGGCAGCGAGAGCGAGCAGTTCCTGCGCACCGGCGAGGCGGTGATGGGCATGATCTGGCACACCCGCGCGACGGTGCTGGAGCGTGAGACCAACGGCCGCATCAAGTTCATCTGGCCGCAGGCCTTGTTGCAGGCGGGCATCTTCGTCATCCCGCGCGGCAATCCGGGTGGTGAGGGCGCGCAGCGCCTGCTCGCTTCCATGATGCACAATCCGGAACCGCAGGTCGGCCTGCTGACGCTGCTGGGCAACGGCCCGACCAATCCGCGCGCCGCGGCCCTGGTGCCGCAGGAACTGCGCAAGAACAACCCGACCGATCCGGAGAACGCGCGCGTGCAGGTAGTGCTCGACGGTGAATGGTGGGGCCGGAACTACCAGCAGGCCAATGCTGACTTCATCGACGCGATCACGGGCTGATTCCATCCCGTGATTCTTGTCGTGAAGTCGGGAGGCGAGCAGGCGCTGCCGGAATGGCGCGCCAGCTTCGCCGAGGTGGCACCTGATCTTGATGTGCGGTGGTGGGACGACGCGACAGTCGATCCCGCCGCGGTGGACTACGCCCTGGTATGGGATCCGGAGCCGGGGCGTCTCGCGGCGTTGCCGAGGCTGCGCGCGATATTCGGATCGGGGGCGGGGGTGGACGCCATCCTGCGCGACCAGCATTTGCCGAAGCACCTGCCGCTGGTGCGCTGCGTGCCGCCCGAGGCGACGCAGCGCATGGGTGAATTCGTCTGCTGGGCCGTCCTGTCGCTCAGCAAGGATGCGCGGCGCATGGCGATCGCGCAGGCGAAATGCGCCTGGGATGCCTTCGATCCGCCCTTCGCCGCGGCGGCGAAGACTGTTGGCATCATGGGTCTCGGAGCGATGGGGCAACGCGCGGTGGCGATGCTGCGTGGTCTTGGCATCCCCGTCATCGGCTGGTCGCGCTCGCGCAAGACGATCGAAGGCGTGGAATGCTTCGCCGGCCCGCGCGGATTGCCAGCGTTCCTGGCGCGCAGCGAGGTGCTGGTCTGCCTGCTGCCGGCAACGCCGGAGACTGTGGGGCTCATCGCCGCGCCGCTGCTGGGGCAATTGCCGCCTGGCGCGGGACTGGTGCAGGTCGGGCGCGGCGCGCACCAGGTCCTGCCGGACATCGTCGCGGCATTGGACGCCGGGCAGCTTTCCGGTGCGATGCTGGATGTCTTCGAGACGGAACCGCTGCCGTCCGACAACCCGGCCTGGACGCACCCGCGCATCACCGTCACGCCGCATGCGGCAAGCCTGCCGAGCCGGCACGAACGCGCGCGCTACATCGCCGACTGCATCGCCCGCTTCGAGCGTGGCGAGGCGCTGCCCAATCTCTACCTTCCCGAGCGAGGCTACTGATGCCCCTCCCGCCGCCGCCGGTGAAGCCGGACCCCAGCCGCATCCAGACCGAGCAGGAGGTGCGCGAAGACCTCGCCGCGGCCTACCGGCTGATCGCGCTGTTCGGCATGACGGATCTGGTCTTCACCCATCTCTCGGCACGACTGCCGGGGGAGGGGCATCGCTTCCTGGTCAATCCCTACGGCCTGTTGTTCGAGGAGATCACCGCGAGCAGCCTGGTTGTGGTGGATGCCGAGGGCGAGCCGATGCAGGACACCGCCTGGCCGGTGAACCCGGCCGGCTTCGTGATCCATTCCGCCGTGCACCGCGAATGCGCGCATGCGATGTGCGTCATGCACACGCATACGCTGGCCGGCATGGCGGTCGCCGCGCAGACCGGCGGGCTGCTCCCGCTGAACCAGATGAGCATCGAGTTCGACGGCAAGGTGGCGCTGCACGACTACGAGGGCGTCGCGGCGGACGACAACCTGTCCGAACGCGAGCGTCTGGTGCGTGACCTGGGCGACAAACCCTGCATGATCCTACGTCACCATGGGCTGCTGACGGTTGGGCCGACCGTCGCCGCGGCCTTCTACTGGATGTACTATCTGGAACAGGCCTGTCGGATCCAATTGGCCGCACAGTCTTCGGGCGCGCCGTTGGCCATCCCTCCCGCGCAGGTCGTCACCCGCACCGCCGCGCAGTTCGGTACCGGCCCGACGAAGGGCTGGCTGCCCTGGCAGGCGCTGCGCCGGAAACTGGATCGCGAGCAGCCGGACTACGTGACGTGAGCGAGCAGCGCGGGCATGCGCTGACCCTGCAGGAAGTCAGCAAGCACTACGGCACCTTCACCGCGGTGGATCGCGTTTCGCTGGATGTCGCGCAAGGGGAATTCCTGACGCTGCTCGGGCCATCGGGGTCGGGCAAGACGACGATCCTGATGGCGGTGGCGGGATTTGTCGCGCCGAGCGCGGGCAGCATCGTGCTCGATGGTGCGGACATCACCCCGCTGCCGCCGGAGAAGCGCAATTTCGGCATGGTCTTCCAGGGCTATGCGCTGTTCCCGCACATGACGGTCGCCGAGAACGTCGCCTTCCCGTTGCGTGTACGCGGCCTGTCGCGGGCGGATCGTGACACAAAGGTGCGAGCGGCGCTGGACCTGGTGCAACTGGCGGCCTTCGCGGACCGCTTGCCGAAGCAATTGTCGGGTGGCCAGCAGCAGCGCGTCGCCCTGGCCCGTGCTCTGGTGTTCGACCCGAACCTGCTGCTGCTAGATGAACCGCTTTCCGCCCTCGACAAGAAGCTGCGCGCCGAATTGCAGGAAGAACTGAAGGCGCTGCACCGGCGTGTTGGGCGCACCTTTGTCAATGTCACGCATGATCAGGAGGAAGCGCTCTCGCTGTCCGACCGCATCGCCATCCTCAACCATGGCAAGCTGGTGCAGGCTGGCGCGCCGGGGGCGTTGTACGAACGGCCGCGCACGCGCTTCGTCGCGGATTTCCTCGGCAAGTCGAATTTCCTCGAAGGTCTGGTCCGCCAGCCGCATCCGGGCGGCTTCACGCTGGAGGCCGGCGCGGCGCAACTGACCGTGTCGCTGCCGGCAGGCGAGGCTGCGCCGGCGGCCGGGACACGCAGCCTGCTGTCGCTGCGGCCGGAGAAGATCACCCTGCTCGGCGAGGGCGAGGAGGCCGACAGCATCGTCGACGGCCGCATCGTCGCCTGGTCCTATCTCGGGGCTGGATTCTCGCTGCGCATCGAAACCGCGGATCTCGGCGAGATCCGCGCCAACCTGCCATCCTGGCGTTCGGCCTTCGCGCCGGCCGAGGGCCTGCCCGTCCGCCTGGGCTGGCCGGCCGAGGCCGCCGTGCCCGTCGAGGAGGACGCGGCATGACGGCGACCGGGCGCCCAGGTGCCGGATGGTGGCTGCTGATCCTGCCGGCCTTCGCGCTGCTGCTGGTTTTCTACATCGCGCCCATCGTGCAGGTGCTGGCGATCAGCGTCACCGAACCCTCGCCGGGATTCGGCAATTACGTGCGCATCCTGACTTCGGGTGCCGTGCAGCGCGTGATCATGACGACGCTGCGCATCTGCGGCATCACCACGGTGCTCGCGCTGCTGCTCGGCTACGCGATCGCATATTCCATAACGCTGGCGAGCCCGCGGGCGCGCGGATGGTGGATCCTCGCGGTGCTGGTGCCGCTGTGGATCTCGGTGCTGGTGCGCGCCTTCGCCTGGGTCACGCTGTTGCGCCGGCAGGGACTGGTGAACAACACGCTGATGAATGCCGGCCTCATCACCGAGCCGCTGCCGCTGGTGTGGAACGAGTTCGGCATCATCGTCGGCATGGTCCACTACATGGTGCCCTTCGCCGTGCTGCCGATGCTGGCGAGCATGCGGGAGATCGACCCGCGCCTGCTGGCTGCCGCGCGCGGCCTCGGTGCCAGCCGGGGCGAGGTGTTCCGCCACGTCTTCCTGCCGCTGTCCATGCCGGGCGTGATCGCCGCCGGCGTGCTGGTCTTCATCTTCTCGCTCGGCTTCTACATCACCCCTGCAATCCTCGGCGGCGGCAAGACGCTGATGGTGGCTGAATGGATCAGCCTGCAGATCCTCGACCTGATCCGCTGGGGCCTCGGGACGATGATGGCGACGGTGCTGGTGCTGGCGATCCTGGTGACGTTGGCCGTGTTCTCCCGCATCGTCGACCTGCGGCGCATCTTCGGCGCGGGGGCCTGAGGCGATGGACGGCACCTATCGTCCCGGATCCTTTGGCCGGGGACTGGCCTGGGCCACGGCGGCGTATCTCGTGCTGCCGATCCTGATCATCCTGCCGGTGGCGCTGACCGACCAGCGGTACTTGTCGCTGCCGGAGGACGGCATCTCCTTCCGGCATTTCGCCACCGTGCTGACCTCGCCGGAATGGCTGGGGTCGATCTGGCAATCCTTCACCATCGCGGTGGCGGCGACGATCGTGTCCGTCACGGCGGGGACGCTGTGCGCCATCGGCTGCTGGCGCATTTCCCGCCGCGCCACGGAACTGGTGCGCGTGCTGATGCTGCTGCCGCTGATCATCCCATCCATCGTCTACGCCATCGGGCTGTACCGGTATTTCGGGCCGCTCGGACTGCTCGACAGATTCCTCGGCGTGGTGATCGCCCATGGGGTGACCGGGATCCCCTATGTGGTGATCACAGTCTCGACCGCGCTCGCCACTTTCGACCCACGGCTGGAACAGGCGGCGCGCGGCATGGGGGCGTCGCTGTCGCAGACGCTGCGCTGGGTCATCCTGCCGCGCATCGCACCGGGCATCTTTTCCGGTGCGATCTTCGCCTTCATCCATTCCTGGGATGAACTGGTGATGGTGCTGTTCATCGCATCGCGCGACGTCTTCACCCTGCCGCGCCGGATCTGGGATGGCATCAATGAGAATCTCGACCCCGCCATGGCGGCGGTTGCGGTGCTGCTGATCCTGTTCACGCTGCTGCTGCTGATGGCCGACCGTGCCTTGAGGCGCCGCAGCGAAGGCTGACTGAAAGCAACATGAAGGAGGAACGCGCCATGTCGAGCGCGATGTCGGAATTCGACCACCGCTACAACATGCTGATCGAGCGCTTCGCGTCCGAGCCTGAGCCCGCCTTCAACAGCGAGGCGGAGCAGGTCTTCGGATGGGGCCGCCGCTGGGGCTGCAATTCGGATATCGGCCGGCTGCGCGTCGTGCTGATGCACCGCCCTGGCGAGGAGATGAAGGTCCTCGAGACCCTGCCGCTGATCCCCGAACTCGGCGCCCATGGCGACCCTGCCAGCGGCGCCTACTGGCGCGGGGAAGTCATCCCGACGCTCGCCGAGCAGCAGGCCCAGCACGACGCGCTGGCCGCCGCGCTACGGGAGGAAGGTGTCGAGGTGGTAATGCTGCCCCGCGCCGCGACGGGGCGCCACAAATCCATCTACACCCGTGATTCCTGCATCGCGCTTGACGGCGGCGCCGTCGTCACCCGCATGGGGCCGCGCATCCGCCGGGGGGAGGAACGCCCGGTGACCGAGGCGCTGGCGGCGCTTGGCATGCCCATCCTTCGCACCATCGCCGGCACCGGGCTGATGGAAGGCGGGTCCTTCGCCTATCTGCGCCCCGATGTGGCGGTGATTGGCGTCTCCTCCCGCGTCAATGAGGAAGGCGCGCGGCAGATGGAGGAGGTGCTGGCCCTTCAGGGCACCCGTCTGATCCGTGTGCAGATCCCCGGCTATCGCCTGCACATCGATGGCGCCCTGGTGATGCTTCATCATGACGTCGCTCTGGTGAATCCCTCGACGCTGCCCTTCGTCTTCATGGAGGAGCTGAGGCGCCTGGGTATCCGCATGATTCCGCTGAACCACCAGGATCCGTCCTGGGCGATCAACTGCCTCGCCGTCGCCCCGGGGCGCGTGCTGATGAGCGACCAGGTCGGCCCCCGCACCCAGGAAGCGCTGGACAAGGCCGGCATCAGCGTGCGGCTGGTGGCCTATGACCGGGTCTATCTGGGTGGCGGCGGCATCCACTGCTCCACCTCGCCGCTGGTGCGCGACCCACTGTGAACGCCTGGCCCGTCTGGGAACCTGCCCCGGCGGGCCGTTCGCCCTTCTATGCGGCGCCGGGGTATTCCTGCTTCTCCTACTGCCTCTATGTCCCGCGCCAGCGGCCGGAGGGGAAAGCGCCGCTGATCGTCGCCATGCACGGCAGCGACCGCCGACCGGAGGTAATCCGCACCCTGCATGCGCCGCTGTGCGACCGTACCGGCGCCGTGGTTCTCACGCCGCTGTTCCCGATCGGCGCGGTCGCCCCGGATGACGAGCCTGGCTACAAGGTCTGCGCCTTCCGGGGCATGCGCTACGACCTGGCGCTGCTCGCCATGGTCGCGGATGCCGCGACGCGCCTGCCGCTCGACATCGAGCGTTTCATGATGACGGGCTTCTCGGGCGGCGCGCAATTCGTCCAGCGTTTCCTGCTCCTCCACCCAACGCGGCTCGACACCGTCTCGATCGGCGCACCGGGCTACGTCACGCTGCTGGACGAAAACCTGCCCTGGTGGGCCGGCACCGGCGATTTTGCTGCCACCTTCGGCCATCCGCCCGACATTGCGGCGATGCGCGACGTGACCATCCAGCTCGTCATCGGCACCAGGGACACCGGGCTCGACCATATTGCGGTGCCTCGGGGCGATCCTCGGCTGATGGAGGCTGTGGAGCGGTCCGGCGCGACACGCATCGGCCGCATGCTGACGCTGGAGGCCAATCTGCGTGCCGCCGGCTGCGATGCGCGGCTGGACTGGGTCGAGGGCGCTACGCATGCGGTGCGCGAGACCTTCGCCGCGGTGGAGGCGTTCCTCGCGGCGCGGCTCGGCGCGATCAGCCCGGCAGGACGCGTTCCGTCATGATGCCGCGGCAATCCATCTCGTAGTCCAGCCCTTCGACCGGCGGGCGGCAATCCTGCCAGGTCAGGCCGTGGCGCGCCGCGCCGCGGGCGACGACCTCCTCGGTCAATGCCGGCGGCATGGGGAACACCGTATAGGCCTGCACGCCCGTGGTATCGGCCCAGTTGAAGCCGAGCAGCCCCATGCGCCGTTCCATCTCGCCCAGCACATGACGGCCCTTTTTCAGCATCCCCTCCGGCGACGTGTCGCCATAGGCGACGGTGTTCTCGCGGTAGGTGCCCTTGCCCTCGACCGACTCCCCGCTGCCGGCGACCGCGAAGGATGGCGGTGCATCCGCATCCGGCACCGTGAAGCAGAAGGCGTGGAAGCCCGGTTCACTGGGCGGCGATACGCGCGGGCAGACATTGCTGCGGGCGACCGGGTTGTGCCCATCCTGCAGGATTCCCCAAGCGCCGAGCACCTCCGCATAGCCGGTGTTGAACACGCGGAAGCCGTCCTCGGTGAAGGGCGCGGGGGCCCGCAGTTCGCAGGCTGCGAAGGCGGTGCGCGGCCGTCCGATGGCGTCGAGGTATGCGGCGATGCGACGCCAACCCAGCGCCATCGGCACCGGATTGGCGAAGCGGACGCGCTCCAGCCGGAATCCCGGCAGGGCGGCGACCCCGCCGGAATACTGCATCACGGCGGGGATGAAGCGGTATCCGGCCGCGGCGTTGTCGAGGGTGCTCACCGCTTGGTCACGCCCCAGAAGACCGGGATGGTGGTCGGACGCAGGCCTTCGATATTCGCCCGATGCGCCGCGAGGACGCGGAACTGCCCGCCATTGATATAGGGCAATACCTCATACGCGCGGGCATGCACCTGCTCGAGGATGCCGCGGCGCTTCGCGGGGTCGGATTCCTCCCACCAGGCGGCGCGCAGGCGTTCGAGCTCGGCGTCGCATGGCCAGCCTGCCGGAGCGGTATCGCACGGCGCGCCGAGGTACAGGTTCACCAGCGGGTTCTGTGAATCCAGCACGTTGGCGATGGTAACGAACAAGTTCCAGCCGCCCTGTTCGATCGGCTCGCGCCGGTTGCGCCGCTGGGTCAGCGTTGCCCAGTCCATTGCCGCGACATCCATGTTCAGCCCGGCGCGGCGCATGTTCTCGGCCATCGTCAGGGTGACGGCGTTGTTGATCGGCGAATCCGTGGCGTTCATGAAGACCACGCGCTCGCCATTGTAGCCGGCCTGTTGCAGCAATTCGCGGGCGCGCGCGATGTTGACCTCCCGCAGCCCCTGGGCGCCGGTGGCGCTTTCAAGCGGCGTGCCGCACAGGAAGTAGGCTGGGCAATACGGCACCTGTTCCGACGGCGCGACGCCGATCGCCTGCAGGTTTTCCTGCTGGTTGACCAGGTACAGCAGCGCCTGGCGTGCGCGGGGGTCGTTGAAGGGCGGGATCACGTGGTTCGGCCGCAACCACACCATCGACCCGATCGGGTTCAGCGCGAAAGTGCGGATGTTGCGGTTGCGCTGGAGCACCGGCAGCACGTCGGGCGTCGGCTGCTCGACGAAGTCGATCTCACCGGATTGCAGCGCCGCGGCCGCCGTTGCCGGGTCGGACAGGCCAAGCCATTCGACCCGTTCGAGCATCACGACCTTGCCGCCGGCCAGCCCGTCCGCCGGTTCGGGGCGCGGGCGATAGGCCGGGTTGCGGACATAGACGGCGCGCTCGCCCGCCACGAATTCCTGTGGGCGGAAGATGAAGGGGCCGGACCCGGTGGTATCGGTGAAGGCCGTATTGGCCGGCGTGCTGGCGATGCGTTCCGGCACCACGAACAGCGCATTGGCGGTGGGGCGGGCCAGGGCCTCGGTCACCAGGCCGAAGGGGCGGGACAGCCGCAGCGTGAAGGTCTTGTCGTCCACCACCTCGATCGCGGCTGTGGCCGCGAGCAGCGCGCGGCCGGCGATGTCGCGCTGGCCCCAGCGACGGATCGAGGCGACGGCATCGGCCGCGCGCACCGGCTGGCCATCATGGAAAGCGAGGCCGTCGCGCAGCGTGAAGCGGTAGGTCATGCCGTCGGGCGAGACCTCGAACCGCTCGACCATCTGCGGGCGTGCCTCGCCCTGGCTGTCCAGGCCGAACAACTGGTCGTAGACGAAGAAGCCGTGATTGCGGACGAAGGCCGCCGTCGAAACCACCGGGTCGACGCTGGCCAGCGCGTTGACGAGCACGATGCGCAGCGTACCCGACGGGGCCTGCTGCGCCGGGGCGGGGCGAGGCGTGGCCAGCAGCGCGAGAGCCGCCGCCGCCAGCATGGTGAATCTGCGCGTGGCCATTGTCTTTCGCCTCCCTGGAACAGCCCTGCCACATCATGGCAGCCCCGTGGGCCTTGTCCACGGTGCGCCCTGGACGCGGCGCGCGGCGCGGCCTTGAATGCGGCGCCCCCGCGTCAAGGAAACGGCATGACCTTCTCTCTCCTCGGACGTTGCGCGCGAACCGGCCAGTTCGGCGCCGCGGTGACGACCTCGTCCATCGCCGTGGGCACGCGGGTGCCGTTCCTGGCGGCCGGCGTTGGCGGGGTGCTGACGCAGCACCGCACCGACCCGCGGCTTGGGCCGCGTGGGCTCGATCTTCTGCGGTCGGGCTGTTCGGCGGCGGAGGCGCTGGCCGCGGTCGTGGCTTCCACGCCCGATCATCGCTGGCGGCAGATCGCGGTGATGGACCGGCTGGGCCGCACGGCGCATTTCGATGGCGAGCGGGTAAAGTCGTCGCGGAGCGTGGCGCATGGCCTGGATGTGGTCGCGCTGGGCAATATCCTGGCGAATGAGCGCGTCGCGGGCGCCATGGCCGAGGCCTTCCTCGCCAATGTCGACCGGCCGCTCGCCGAGCGCTTGGTGCGCGCGCTGGAGGCGGGCGAGGCCGCCGGCGGCGAGCATGGCGAGGTCACGTCGGCGAGCCTGACGGTCGTCGATCGCGAATGCTTCCCCTATGTGGATCTGCGCATCGACAAGGCGGAAGGTCCGATCCCCAGGCTGCGGGCGCTGTGGGAGGAATATGCGCCGCTTGCCGACGGCTTCGTGCAGCGTGCGATCAACCCCGAAGACGCGCCGATCATCTGATGGACGCGCTGTTCGACCCCGCTGATTTCCGCATCCCGCCCGGCGTCGTGCATGTCTGCGCGGCGGGGGAGACGCCCTTCCTGCGCCGTCACGACGCGGCCTTCGCGGCCTATGCCGAGGACAAGTCGCATGGCCCGGCCGGACGCGAGCGCCAGGAAGCGCGGACGGCCTCGGCGCGCGATCGCGCCGCGCGGCTGTTCGGCGTCGAGGCGGGCGACATCGGCTTCGTCTCTTCGGTGGCGGAGGGGGTGTCCATGGTTGTGGAAAGCCTCGACTGGCGCGATGGCGATGAGGTGCTGCTCGATCCGGACGAATACCCATCCGTTGCCGCGCCGCTGGCGCAAAAGGGCGTGACGCTGCGCTTTGCGCCCATGCTTGATCCGCCGAGCGTCGCCGCTGCGGTGACGCCGCGTACGCGCATGATCGCGGTCAGCGCTGTATCGTTCCTCACCTCCGCGCGGCACGACCTAGTGGCGCTGCGCGCCGCGGCCGATCGCGTTGGCGCTCTGCTGGTGGTGGACTTCACGCAGGGCGCGGGGTGGATGCCGATTGACGCGCGCGCCGCCGATTTCGCGTTCGCCGCAACCTATAAATGGCTGCTCGGGACGACCGGCACGGCGATCGGGTACTGGAATCGCGCGCGTCAGCCTGGCTGGGCGCCAGGGACGGCCGGGTGGCATTCCATCGCCTCGATGGGGCGGCCCGATTGGTCACGGCGGCCCGCGCTGCTGCCGGATGCCGCCCGCTTCACGCGCGGCAATCCGGCGCACGTGGCGCTGTACGTCCTGGACGGCGCAATCGCGTATCTGGAACGCTTCGGCGCGCCGGCGATCGAGTGGCACGTGCAGGCGCTGACGGTGGCGATGCTGGCACGACTCAACGAGGCCGGCATCGCTTCGACCACGCCGCCCGATCCGCGCCGGCATGGCGCGAGCGTCTGCGTCCAATCCCCCCATGCGGCGGCGATCGTCGCGGGAATGGAGCGGCGCGGCGTGCTGGCCTGGAACGGGCGCGGGCGGGTCCGCGTGTCCTTCCATGGATACAATGGAACCGAGGACATGGCGCGCGCGGCCGACGCGCTGGTCGCCGAATGGCGCGCTGCAAACAAGGCTTGAGGAAGGAAACGACACCATGCGCATGAAGGCCGCCATCCTGTTCGAACAGGGGCTACCCCGACCCTATGCCAAGTCCCTGCCGATGGTGGTCGAGGAGGTGGAACTCGATCCCCCCGGGCCAGGGGAATTGCTGATCGAGGTCGCCGCGGCCGGCCTTTGCCATTCCGACCTGTCCACCATCGAGAACCAGCGCCCGCGACCGCTGCCCATCGTCATCGGCCATGAGGGCGCGGGCATCGTGCGCGAGGTTGGGGCTGGCGTGACGGATCTGAAGGAGGGCGACCACGTCGTCACCGTCTTCGCGCCGTCCTGCGGCAATTGCCGGTATTGCGTGCGGGGTCGGCCGAACATCTGCCCGACCGGGAATTCCTTTCGCGCGGCGGGGCAGTTGCCGACCGGCACGCGGCGGCTGAAGCGGCTGGACGGCACGCCGATCAACCACAATTCCGGGCTGTCGCTCTATGCGCAATATGCGGTGGTGGCGCGGCGCTCGGCCGTGAAGATCGGCAAGGACATTCCGCTGGACGATGCCGCGATCTTCGGCTGCGCGGTGATGACCGGCGCTGGCGCGGTGCTGAATACCGCCGCGCTGAAGGCGGGCGAGCAGGTCGCCGTGGTCGGCCTCGGCGGTGTCGGGATGAATGCGCTGTTCGGAGCGGTGGCGGCCGGTGCTGAACGCATCATCGCCATCGACACAAATCCGCAGAAACTTGAGCTGGCGAAGCAATGGGGCGCGACCGATGTGTTCCTTGCCGGCAACGCGGATTGCGCGGCCCAGGTGCGCGAGGCGACCGACGGCGGCGTGGACACGGTGATCGAGACGGCGGGGTCCATCCCGGCCATGCAGCTTGCCATCGCCATCACCGCGCGCGGCGGCGAGACGATCAGCGCCGGGCTGCCCAACATCAACGCGCAGGTGTCCTACCTGCATGCGTCGATGGTCAGCGAGGAGCGCTCGATCCGCGGGTCCTACATGGGCTCCTGCGTGCCGGAACGCGACCTGCCACGTCTGCTCGGCCTGTATCGGCGCGGCAAGCTGCCGGTGGACAAGCTCAAGACCAGCCACATCACCTTCGACCAGATCAATGAGGGCTTCGACCTGCTCTCGGATGGCGCAGTGCTGCGGCAGATGCTGCGGCCGAACGCCTGAGCGACTGGCCGCCGCCGCGGCGGCCAGCCGGAGTTCTTTTGGCCCCGCGGATGGCGGCCAGCCGGCCGCCTTGCTTTCGCACCCAGCACTGGTGCGCCGCGGTACTTGGATGATCTGGGCACGATCCTGGTGTGCTCTCGCGGCCCAATGCGATGCATCGCGCCGTTATGCTTGCCGATTGGGCGTTCACTGCGCGGTTCGTGGGCATGGCGTCCGTGCTTGCAACATCGCAGCACCATGGCAGGGTGGCGCGGATGCCACGCCCCAGCGATGACCGTGTGACCCATCAGCGATCGCGGGGCGGCGCCGCGCTGCGCTTCGCTGTCGCGCGCGGGGCGACGCGGCTCATCGATCTGGATCAGGCCGCACCGATGCGCATCCTGTTCCCCGATGCCGAACCGGGAGAACCGCCGCTGGCGGCGCTGGTGAATACCGCCGGTGGACTGGCGGGCGGGGATGAGGTGACGGTCGCGGTGACGCTCGAACCCGGCGCCCATGCCGTGGTGAGCACGCCGGCGGCCGAGAAGATCTATCGCAGCCTGGGGCCGGAGACGCGCATCGCGACGCGGCTGCATGTCGCGGCGGGCGGGACGCTGGAATGGTTGCCGCAGGAGACCATTCTGTTCGACGGCGCTCGGCTCACGCGGCGGTTGGATGTCGATCTTGCCCCGGCCGCGAGGCTGATGATGACGGAAATGCTGGTCTTCGGCCGCCATGCGCGCGGCGAGGCGATGCACAGCGGCAGCCTGGCCGATTCCTGGCGGCTGCGGCGCGGCGGGACGCTGCTATGGGCCGATGGCCTGTCGCTGGGGCAGGGGATCCGCGCGCGTCTCGACCACCCCTTCGGTTTTGCCGGCGCAGAAGCCTGCGCGACGCTGCTGGTCGCGTCCGAAGCGCCGCTGACCGAGGCGCGCGATGCAGCGCGGGAGGCGGGCGCGGCTGCGACCCTGGCGCGCCCCGGGCTGCTGCTGTTGCGGTGGTTGGGTGGAGCCCCCGCCGTGCGCTACGGCTTGGGCGAGGCCATTCGCCTGCTGCGCGCGCGGGTCCTCGGGGCGGCACCGGTCCTGCCGCGGCTGTGGACGAGTTGAACCCGGGGCGGCCATGATGGCGCGCCGCTTGCTGCGTGGTGGAGCGCATGGGCCGGGTCGGCGGAGGAGCGGAATCGGATGAACCTGACGCCTCGGGAAAAGGACAAGTTGCTGGTGGCGATGGCCGCGATCGTCGCGCGCCGGCGGCTTGACCGTGGGCTGAAGATGAACTTCCCCGAAGCGGTGGCGCTGATCACCGATTTCGTCGTGGAGGGCGCGCGGGACGGGCGCAGCGTGGCGGACCTGATGCGCGACGGCGCCAAGGTGCTGACGCGCGACCAGGTGATGGACGGCATCGCCGAGATGATCCACGAGATCCAGGTGGAGGCGACCTTCCCGGACGGCACCAAACTGGTGACGGTGCATGAACCGATCCGCGACGCGGTGAAGGCGAAGCCAGCTGCGAAGAAACCGGTGGCGAAGGCCACGGCGAAGCCGGCTAAGAAGCCTGCCGCTAAGGCGAAGAAGCCGATCACCAAGCCGAAGGGAGCCCGTCGATGATCCCGGGCGAGATCCTCCCCATGGCCGGCGACATCGAGTTGAACGCCGGCCGCGACGCGATCGAGATCGAGGTGGCGAATACCGGTGACCGCCCCGTGCAAGTCGGCAGTCACTACCATTTCGCCGAGACCAACCCGCTGCTGCGATTCGATCGCGAAATGGCGCGCGGCAAGCGCCTCGACATCGCGGCCGGTACGGCGGTGCGCTTCGAACCGGGGCAGACCCGCAAGGTTCGCCTGATTGAATTTACCGGCGCACGCATCGTGCACGGCTTTCGCGGCGAGACGGAAGGAGCGCTCTGAGCATGGCGACACGCATCTCCCGCGCCGCCTATGCCGGCATGTACGGACCCACCGTCGGTGACCGCGTACGGCTGGCCGACACGGAAATCATCATCGAGGTGGAACGCGACCTCACCACCTATGGCGAGGAGGTGAAGTTCGGCGGCGGCAAGGTGATCCGCGACGGCATGGGCCAGTCGCAGGTGACGCGCGCGAATGGTGCGATGGACACCGTCATCACCAATGCGCTGATCCTCGATGCGGTGACCGGCATCATCAAGGCGGATGTGGGCCTCAAGGACGGGCGCATCGCCGCAATCGGCAAGGCCGGCAACCCTGATACGCAGCCGGGTGTGACCATCGTCATCGGGCCGGGGACGGAAATCATCGCCGGTGAGGGGCGCATCCTGACTGCCGGTGGGATCGACCCTCATATCCATTTCATCTGCCCGCAGCAGATCGAGGAGGCACTGGCATCGGGTGTCACCTCCATGTTCGGCGGCGGCACCGGGCCGGCGCATGGCACGCTGGCGACGACCTGCACGCCGGGGCCTTGGCACCTCGCGCGCATGTTGCAGGCCGCCGAGTCCTTCCCGATGAATCTGGGCTTCCTCGGCAAGGGCAATGCCGCACTGCCCGCCGCGCTGGAGGAACAGATCAAGGCGGGCGCCTGCGGGCTGAAGCTGCATGAGGATTGGGGCACAACGCCCAAGGCGATCGACACCTGTCTGTCGGTGGCCGATGCGATGGACATCCAGGTCGCGATCCATACCGACACGCTGAACGAATCCGGCTTCGTCGAGGAGACGATCAAGGCGATCGGCGGCCGTGTCGTGCAGGCCTTTCATACCGAAGGTGCCGGTGGTGGACATGCACCGGACATTCTTCGTCTGGTGGGCGAGGCGTGCATCCTGCCCTCGTCGACCAACCCCACCATGCCCTACACGGTGAACACCGTGGACGAGCATCTCGACATGCTCATGGTCTGCCATCACCTCGACCCGCGCATTGCCGAGGATGTCGCCTTCGCGGAATCGCGCATCCGCAAGGAAACCATCGCGGCCGAGGACATCCTGCACGACATCGGCGCGATCAGCATGATGTCGTCCGACAGCCAGGCGATGGGCCGCGTGGGGGAGGTCATCATCCGCACCTGGCAGACCGCGCACAAGATGAAGGTGCAGCGCGGCCGCCTGCCGGACGAAACCGGTGAGAACGACAACCGCCGTGCCCTGCGCTACATCGCGAAGTACACGATCAATCCGGCGATCTCCCAAGGTGTGGCCGACCATGTCGGCAGCATCGAGGTCGGCAAGCTCGCCGACCTGGTGCTGTGGTCGCCGGCCTTTTTCGGCGTGAAGCCGGAGATGATCCTCAAGGGCGGGGCCATCGCCATGTCGCTGATGGGCGATCCGAATGCGTCGATCCCAACGCCGCAGCCGGTGCATTACCGGCCGATGTTCGGCGCCTGTGGATCGGCGATGCGGGCGACCTCGATGACATTCGTCTCCCAGGCGGCGATCGAGGCCGATATCGCCGGGCGGGTCGGCCTGGCGCGGCCACTCGCCGCGGTGCGCAATTGCCGTGGCGGGATCAGCAAGCGGTCGATGCTGCACAACGACGCGCTGCCGCGCATCGAGGTCGATGCCGAGACCTATGAAGTGCGCGCCGATGGCGTGCTGCTGGTCTGCGAACCTGCGAAGGCTCTGCCCATGGCGCAGCGCTACTTCCTGTTCTGACCTGGCCCTATGGCTTCGAGAGCCGCGCCCGTGCAACGAGGATGACGATGGACGAGGAAAGCACCCCCCGCGCGACCGACGTGCTGCGCGCCGGCTCCTGGCCGGAAGCGGAGGCGCGCGACGCCGTGCTGGTCGATTTCGACGACCGCTTCCGCCGCCGCAAGCTGTACACGGGGCAGGGGGGGCTCGCCTTCCTGCTCGACCTGCCGGAGGCGATGGTGCTGCGGGAGGGCGACGGCCTCGCCCTGGCCACGGGCGGCTTCGTGCGGGTGCGCGCCGCTCCCGAGCCACTGGTCGAGATCACCGCCAAGGACCACGAGCATTTTGCCCGCATCGCCTGGCATCTCGGCAATCGTCACCTGCCGACGCAGATCGACGGCGAACGCCTGCTGATCCGCGACGACCATGTCATCGTGCATATGTTGGAAGGACTCGGCGCGGTCGTACGCAAGGTGGAGGTACCCTTCGACCCGGAGGGCGGCGCCTATGGCCAGCACAACCACGACCCCGGCCAACGGCACGGCCATCACCACCACGATCACGGCGACCACGACCATCACCACGATCACGACCACAGCGACCACCACCACTGACGCGCTCTACCGGCTGCTGGCCTGGCTGAGCCCGGCCTATCCGGTTGGCGCCTATACCTACAGCCATGGCCTGGAGACGGCGGTGGAGGACGGCGCGGTGCGCGACCGCGATGATCTCGCGGCCTACATCGGCGCCGCGCTGCGCGATGGTGCCGGGCGGGTCGATGGCGCGCTGCTGGCCGCCGCGTACCGCGCCATGGCGGCGGGCAAGTCGCGCGTGCTGGACAAGGTCACCGAACTCGGCGCCGCCTGGCGCGGCACGGCGGAAACGGCGCTGGAGGCCGAGGCGCAGGGCACCGCCTTCCTGTCCGTGACACTGGCCGCCTGGCCGGAACCGCGCCTTGCGGCCTTCATGGCGCGGCATCCACGCCGCATAGTCCACGCCGTGGGCTTTGGCGCGGCGGCGGCGACGCATGGGGTCGATCTGCGTCCGGCTGTCTTCGGCTATCTGTCGGCCTTCGCGGCCAACCTGGTCTCCGCAGGGGTACGGCTGGTGCCGCTTGGCCAGACGGATGGGCAGAAGGCGACCGCCGCCCTGATGCCGGTTGTCACCGCCGCGACGGAGGCGGCACTGTCTGCCGACCTCGACCGGCTTGGCACCGCGAGCCCGGCGCTCGATCTGTTCTCGATCCGCCACGAAACCCAGTACACGAGGCTATTCAGGTCATGAAGAACGGTCCTTTCCGCGTCGGCATCGGCGGTCCCGTCGGTTCCGGCAAGACCGCCCTGACCGAGCGCCTGTGCAAGCATCTGCGCGACCGGCACGACATCGCGGTCATCACCAACGACATCTACACCAAGGAAGATGCGGAATTCCTCACCCGCGCCGGCGCGCTCGATCCGGCGCGCATCACCGGTGTCGAGACCGGCGGTTGCCCGCATACCGCGATCCGTGAGGATGCCTCGATCAACCTCGCCGCCGTCCACGACATGACGGAGAAGTTCCCCGGTCTTGAAGTGCTGTTCATCGAAAGCGGCGGCGACAACCTGGCCGCCACTTTCAGCCCGGAGCTGGCGGACCTGACGATCTACGTCATCGACGTCAGCGCGGGAGACAAGATCCCGCGCAAGGGCGGGCCGGGCATCACGCGGTCGGACCTGCTGGTGATCAACAAGATCGACCTGGCCCCGCTGGTAGGCGCCGACCTGTCGGTGATGGACCGGGATTCGCGCAGGATGCGCGGCGCGCGGCCTTTTGTCTTCACCAACCTGAAGGAGAACAGGGGCGTGGCCGAGATCGCCGATTTCGTCCTGCGCCAGGGCGGAATCGCGGCATGACCGCCCCGCGTCGCCATGCCGTGATCATCGGCATGGGCCTGATGGGCTGCGACATCGCCGCGATCTTTCTCGCCGGGGGCTGGCGCGTGACGGCGGTGGAACCGGCCGAGGCTCGCTGGCCCGATATCCAGGCGCGCGTGCGACAGTCGATCGGGCAATTGGATGGCGATCCGGCCGAAGCGGCGCATTTGGCGCTGCTGGCGACGGCCGAGGCAGCCGACTACGCCACGGCCGAGATGGTGGTTGAGGCCATCCCCGAGAAACTCGCGCTCAAGCAGGCACTGTTCGCGCAACTCGATACGCTGGTGCCGGCGGCCATCCCAATCGTCTCCAACGCATCCGGCTACCGCATCACCGACATCGCCGGTCACATCGCTACGCGCACCCGCTGCGCGAACCTGCACTTCTTCCTCCCCGCGCATCTGGTGCCCGGCGTCGAGGTCGTGCAGGGCGAGCATACCGACCCAGCGATCTGCGATGCCGTCGCCGCCATCATGGATGGCCTCGGCCGCAAGGTGATCCGCGTGGCGCGCGATGTGCCGGGCTTCCTCGCCAACCGCATCCAGCATGCGCTGATGCGAGAGGCATTCTCGGTCATCGACCAGGGCCTCGCCACCGCGGAGGATGTCGACAACGCCGTGCGCTATTGCTTCGGCTTTCGCTACCTGGCCGCCGGGCCGATCACGCAGAAGGAACTGGCGGGGCTGGAGACGCAGCTCGAAGCCGGGCGGACCATCTATCCCTCCCTGTGCAACAGCCCGGATCCGAGCCCCACCCTGGCGCGGCTTGTGGCGGAAAACCGCCTCGGGCCCAAGACCGGACGCGGCTTCCGCGACTGGCCGGCGGATGTCACGGCGAAGGAACGGGCGCGATATGAACGCGCGCTGCTCGCCGCTGTCCGCATCCTGAAGGAAGAAGGTTGACGGGCGGGCCTGGCCGCTTCCACCGTCCGCGCAGAATAGGGAGGAACCATCATGGCGGACCCGATCCCGTATCGGCCGATCGCGGCCGGCAGCCAGCCACCGCTCGACCTGCCGAGCTACCGCAGCACGGCGAACCGGCATCCCACCGCTGCGCCGATCCGCATCCCCACTACCCTGACGGAGGCCTCGGCGCCGCGCTTCGCCACGGCGTGGTACGCGCCGCATGACGACATGTCGGTGGTGGATGGCAGGACGGCGATGGGTGAGCGCATCATCGTCGCCGGCCGCGTGACCGACGAGAATGGTCGCCCATTGGCCAAGGCGATGGTCGAGGTCTGGCAGGCCAATGCCTCCGGCCGATACCACCATGCACGCGACCAGCACGATGCGCCGCTCGACCCGAACTTCCTCGGGCGCGGGAGGGTCTTCACGGATGAGGATGGCACCTACCGCTTCACCACGGTTCGGCCGGGGGCCTATCCCTGGCGCAACCCGGGGCCGGGCTGGCGGCCGCAGCATATCCATTTCGGCCTGCATGGCGCCGGTTTCGCGCAGCGCATGATCACCCAGATGTATTTCCCGGGCGACCCGCTGCTGGCCTTCGACGCGATCTTCCAGGGCAGCGGCGACGCCGCGGCACGCGGTCGACTGGTCGCGGATCTGGACCCGGCGCTGATGCAGCCGGACTGGGCCCTGGGCTATCGCTTCGACATCGTCCTGCGCGGCCGCGCCGCCACGCCCTTCGAGAATGCCTGACATGACCCACGCGACCGCCAGCCAGACCGCCGGCCCCTACTGGCACATGATCGACTTTCCCGAATGGGCGGACCTGCTGCGCGCCGACGGTCCCAATGCGACCGCGGCCGGGGATCGGATCATCCTGACCGGCCGCATCACCGACGGCACCGGCGCCGTGGTGCCGGATGCGCTGGTTGAGATCTGGCAGGCCGATGCCGATGGCCGCTACGATTCGGCGTTCCACGGCTTCGGCCGCTGTGCCAGCGACGCCGAGGGCGTCTATCGCTTCGTTACCTTGAAGCCTGGCGCGGTGCCTGGGCCAGGCAACAGCACCCAGGCGCCGCACATCGTCATCGCCATCTTCGCCCGTGGCCTGATGGCCGGGGTGACGACGCGCGCCTATTTCGCCGGCGATGGGCGGCTGACCGAGGATCCGATCCTCGCCTTGGTGCCGCAGGCGCGGCGCGGCACGCTCATCGCGCAGGCGGCGGGCGGCGGCGCTTGGCGGCTCGACATCCGGCTGCAGGGGGAAGGGGAGACCGTCTTCCTCGAGGCATAACCGCGCTGCGTTGCAGCAAGAATCAGCGCATTGCCGATACATGCGCCTTGGGGCAGCATCAGCCCAAGCCGTGGAACGGCGGGGAGTGACGAACCGGAATGACTATCGCGCTTGAGCGGCCGCCCGTTGCCGGTCGCAGCATGGCTGATCTTGATGGAATCGGCGTTTTGTTCCACGCCACGCGGCATCCAGCCCAAGGGAGGCCGTGCGCGTGAAGCCGACCGACATCACATCCCCCGACTACTTCCACAAGGTCGTCGATTGCCAATGGGCCTGCCCGGCGCATACGCCGGTGCCCGAATACATCAGGATGATCGCGGCCGGGCGCTACGCCGACGCGTACATGGTGAACTGGCAGTCGAACGTCTTTCCGGGAATCCTCGGCCGCACCTGCGATCGCCCCTGTGAGCCCGCCTGCCGACGTGGCCGCGTGGAGGAGGAACCGGTCGCGATTTGTCGCCTCAAGCGCGTCGCGGCCGACAACAAGGGTGATGTCAGCCATCGGATGCCGCCGATCCCGCAGCAGCGGAACGGAAAGCGGATTGCCTGCATCGGCGCCGGGCCGGCCAGCCTGACGGTGGCGCGCGACCTCGCACCGCTCGGTTATGAGGTGCATGTCTTCGACAGCGCATCCAAGGCGGGCGGCTTCATCCGCCAGCAGATCCCGCGCTTCCGCCTGCCCGAGGAAGTGATTGACGAGGAATGCGGCTACATCCTCGACCGCGGCGGCGTGGTCAGCCACATGAACCGGCGGGTGGACAGCCTGAAGGGGCTGCTCACGGACGGCTATGATGCGGTGTTCGTCGGCTCCGGTGCGCCGCGCGGACGAGAGTTGGACGTGCCGGGGCGCGCCGAGGCTGCGGCGAACATCCATCTCGGCATCGACTGGCTGTCCTCGGTGTCCTTCGGCCATGTCACCTCGATCGGTAAGCGGGTCATCGTCCTGGGCGGTGGCAATACCGCGATGGATTGCTGCCGCTCCGCCCGCCGGCTCGGCGGCGCGGAGGTCAAGGTCGTGGTCCGTTCGGGCTTCGAGGAGATGAAGGCGTCGCCGTGGGAGAAGGAGGACGCGCTTGGGGAGGGCATCCCCATCCTCAACTTCCTGGTGCCCAAGGAAGTGCTGCACGACCATGGCCGGCTGACCGGCATGGTGTTCGAGAAGGTCGCCGCGCAATATGACGACAAGGGCCGCCGCCAATTGCTGCCGACCGGCGAGCCGGACGTGACCATTGAATGCGACGACGTGCTCGTCGCGATCGGCCAGGAGAACGCCTTCCCCTGGATCGAGCGCGATGCCGGCGTCGACTTCAACCGCTGGGGCCTGCCCGTGCTGCACGAAGCGTCGCTGCAATCGACGCTGCCGCAGGTCTTCTTCGGCGGCGATGCAGCATTCGGGCCGAAGAACATCATCTGGGCGGTCGCCCACGGCCATGACGCGGCGCTGTCGATCGACCTGTTCTGCCGCGGGGAGGACGTGAAGAATCGTCCTTCGCCGGAGACCACGATCGCCAGCCAGAAGATGGGCATCCATGAATGGGCCTATGACAACGAGGTCTCGCTCGACCTGCGCTTCAAGGTGCCGCATCTGCCGGCCGAGAAATCGCTGCGTGACATCACCGCGGAAGTCGAACTCGGCTTCGACCGGGAGATGGCGTTCCATGAGACGCAGCGCTGCCTTAACTGCGACGTGCAGACGGTGTTCAACGCCAAGACCTGCATCGAATGCGATGCCTGCGTCGACATCTGCCCGACCGACTGCATCACCTTCACCGAGAATGGCGCGGAGGACGATCTGCGCTCGCGCCTTAAGGCGCCGGCGGTGAACCTATACCAGGACCTGTATGTGCAGGACGGCCTGAAGACGGGCCGCGTGATGGTGAAGGACGAGGACGTCTGCCTGCACTGCGGCATGTGCGCCGAGCGCTGCCCGACCGGTGCCTGGGACATGCAGAAATTCCTGCTCGAGACAGCGAAGCCGAAGGCGCACGCATGCCACAGCCGCTAACCGCGACGAACGACTTCGTCGTCAAATTCGCCAACGTCAACGGGTCCGGTTCCGCTTCGGCCAACGGGCTCTTCGCGAAATCCATCATGCGGATGGGTATCCCCATCGCATCGCGCAACATCTTCCCGTCCAACATCCAGGGGCTTCCCACCTGGTTCGAGGTGCGTGTGTCCGAGGCCGGCCACATGGGCCGTCGCGGCGGCGTGGACATGATGGTCGCGATGAACCCGCAGACCTGGGACCGCGACGTCGCCGAGATCGAGCCAGGCGGCTACCTGTTCTACGATTCGACGCGTCCGATGCCGAAGTCGAAATTCCGCGACGACATCAACGTCATCGGCGTGCCGCTGACCGAGATCACCAACGCCGCCTATTCAGACCCGCGGCAGCGGCAGCTGTTCAAGAACATCGTCTATCTCGGTGCGCTGTCCGCACTGCTCGACATGGAAGCGGAAGCCGTCCAGCAATCCATCGCCGCCCAGTTCAAGGGCAAGGAGAAGCTGGTCCCGGCGAACTACGCCGCGTTGGAAATGGGGCGCAACTGGGCCCAGGCGAATCTGCAATGCCCGATCGGCCTGACGCTGAAGCGTGCCGACAAGGTCGGCGACCGCATCTTCATCGATGGCAACGGCGCTGCTGGCCTCGGCGCCGTCTATGGCGGGGCGACGGTCTGCGCCTGGTATCCGATCACGCCTTCCACTTCGCTCGCTGAAGCCTTCGAGAAATACTGCACGCGCCTGCGCAAGGACCCCGAGACCGGGGCGAAGCGCTACGCCATCGTGCAGGCGGAAGACGAACTGGCCTCGATCGGCATGGTGATCGGTGCGGCCTGGAACGGGGCGCGCGCCTTCACCGCGACATCCGGCCCCGGCGTGTCGCTGATGCAGGAATTCCTCGGCCTTGCGTACTTCGCCGAGATCCCCGCCGTGCTGTTCGACGTGCAGCGCGCCGGGCCGTCCACCGGCATGCCGACGCGCACCCAGCAATCCGACCTGCTGTCGGCTGCCTATGCCAGCCATGGCGACACCAAGCACGTCATGCTGCTGCCCGAAGACCCGAATGAATGCTTCACCTTCGGCGCGGATGCCTTCGACCTGGCAGACCGGCTGCAGACCCCGATCTTCGTCATGCTCGACCTCGA
Source organism: Roseomonas sp. CAU 1739 (assembly GCF_039839775.1). NCBI lineage: Bacteria > Pseudomonadati > Pseudomonadota > Alphaproteobacteria > Acetobacterales > Roseomonadaceae > Roseomonas > Roseomonas sp. CAU 1739. The sequence goes on along the minus strand of NZ_JBDOQQ010000003.1, from coordinate 237,166 downwards.
CATCGGCATGAATGATTGGTTGTGCGAGCCCTTCACCTGGGATCCGAACCGCCGGATGGATCGCGGCAAGGTGCTGGATGCGGCGGGCCTCGATGCCGCGCAATCCTTCGGTCGCTACCTTGACGTCGATGGCGACGGCATTCCGTACCGGACCTGGCCGGGCACGCATCCGGACAAGGGTGCTTTCTTCACGCGCGGGACGTCGCGCGACCGGCAGGCGCGCTATACGGAGGAAGGCGCGCCCTATGTGGACAACATGCAGCGCCTGCTGAAGAAGTTCCACACGGCGAAGTCGCTGGTTCCGCGCCCGGTCATACGCCCGGCGAAGGAAAAGGCGCGTGATGGGGTCATCTACTACGGCTCGACCTCCGCCGCGATGAAGGAAGCGCTGGGCGCCCTCGAAGCCCAGGGCGTGCATCTCGATGCCATGCGCATCCGCGCCTTCCCCTTCCACCAGGATGTGGCCGACTTCATCGCGGCCCATGACCGCGTCTTCGTGGTGGAACAGAACCGCGACGCGCAGCTGCGCACGCTGCTGGTCAATGAGGAAGAGATCGACCCGGCGAAGCTGGTGCCGGTGCTGCATTACGACGGCACGCCGATCACCGCCCGCTTCATCCAGGCTGCCATCGCCGATCGCGCGTCGTCGGCCAATGTCCTGCCGTTCCGCAAGGCCACGCCATGACCTTCCTGCCCAAGCCCAAGCTGCATCACCCGAAGCTGCCGACGAATTCGGTCGGGCTGACGCGGCGCGACTATGAAGGTGCCATCAGCACGCTATGCGCAGGCTGCGGGCATGATTCGATCAGCGCCGCGATCATCCAGGCGTGCTTCAACCTGGCGATCCCGCCGCACCGCATCGCCAAGCTTTCGGGGATCGGCTGTTCGTCCAAGACACCGACCTACTTCCTCGGCGCCGCGCACGGCTTCAATTCCGTCCATGGGCGTATGCCATCGGTGCTGACCGGGGCGTACCTGGCGAACCGTGACCTGGTCTATCTGGGCGTGTCGGGCGATGGCGACAGTGCCTCGATCGGCTTCGGCCAGTTCGCCCATTCCATCCGCCGCGGCGTGAACATGACCTACATCGTCGAGAACAACGGCGTGTATGGGCTGACCAAGGGCCAGTTCTCCGCGACCTCCGACCTCGGATCGATCGCGAAGAAGGGCACCGTCAACACCGACCAGCCGATCGACCTCGCAGCCATCGCTGTGCAATTGGGGGCGACCTTCGTCGCGCGCTCCTTCTCCGGCGACAAGGAGCAGTTGGTGCCGCTGATCGAGGCCGCTCTGCTGCATGAAGGCGCGGCCTTCATCGACGTGCTCAGCCCCTGCGTCGCCTTCAACAACCACCCCGGCAGCACCAAGTCCTACGACTATGTGCGTGAACACAATGACGCGCTGAACAAGCTCGACATCATGTTGAACCGCAGTGAAATCACCGTCTCCTACGCGCCCGGGGAGGTGACGGACGTGGTGCAGCATGACGGCTCGGTACTGCGCCTGCGCAAGCTGCATGAAGGCCACGACCCCACCAACCGCGCCTCGGCCATGCACCACATCCTGGAACGCAAGGCGGCCGGAGAGATCGTCACCGGCCTGATCTACGTCGATCCGGAGCCTTCGGCGCTGCACGAACATCTCGGCACCGTCGCCGGGCCGCTCAACGCATTGGGCGATGTGGATCTGTGCCCGGGCGTGGATGCGCTGGCGAAGGTGAACGCGTCGTTGCGCTGATGCGATGCGCCGGTCCGGCATCCTGTTCCCGGACCGGCGCGACGCCGGGCAGCGGCTGGTGCCGCTGCTCGCCGGGCTCGGGCTGCGTGATCCCATCGTCTACGGTCTGCTGCGCGGCGGGGCGGCGGTGGCTGCGCCGATCGCAAAGGCGTTGCACGCGCCGCTGATCCCCTTCCTGGTGCGCAAGCTTGGCGTGCCCTGGCATGCCGAACTTGCCCTCGGCGCGCTGGCCGAGGGTACCGCAGAACCTCTGCTCAACGCCGACATCATCGCCGCCTGCGGGCTAACCGAGGCGGACATCGCGACGGCCCGCGCCCGGGCGGAACAGGAACTCCGACGCCGGCAGGCGATGTATCTGACAGACTTCGACCGACCCAATCCGGAGGGGCGTTCGGCCATTCTGGTGGATGACGGTCTCGCCACGGGTGCCAGTGCCCGCGCCGCGTTGCGTGCGTTGCGCCAGCAGGGAGCGACACCGCTGATCCTGGCGATACCTGTAGCACCGGCGGACAGCATCGCGGCGTTGCAGGCCGAATGCGACCGCATCGTCTGTGCCGAGGTGAGCGAGATCCCGTTCGGCATCGGCGGCTGCTACGCCGATTTCCACCAACTCGAGGATGAGGAGGTGCTCGCCCTGCTGCTCGCCGCCTCACGGAAGGACCAGCCATGATCGCGATCCCCGCCGCCGGACGCTCGCCTGCCGAAATCATGGCCGACCTCACGGCCCGCAAGGTGGGGGACCGCGACTGGCGGCGCGGCCGGCTCGCCGTCTACTTCTACTGGCTGGACGAGGAACTCGAACGCGTCCAGCAGGAGGCCTACTTGGCCTTCTGGACCGAGAACAACCTTGGCCAGCGCGCCTATCCCTCGCTCAAGACGATCGAGGATGAGGTGGTCGGTATGGCGCTGTCGCTGCTCGGCGGTGGTGCCGGGGCCGGCGGGACCTTCACCTCGGGTGGGTCGGAGAGCATCTTCCTCGCCATGATGGCGGCGCGGAACAAGGCGCGCGCGCAGCGTGGGATCACGCGGCCGAACATCGTCCTGCCCAACAGCGCGCATCTCACCTTCGACCGTGCGGCGGAAGCATTGGGTATCGAGGTGCGGCGCGTGCCGATCGGCGCCGACCTGCGCGCGGTTGTCGAGGCGATGGCCGCGCGGATGGATGCCGACACGGTCGCTCTCGTCGGCTCCGCGCCGAACTACCCCTTCGGTACCTTCGATCCGATCGAGCAACTCGCCGAACTGGCCATGGCGCGTGGTGCCTGGATGCATGTCGATGCCTGCGTGGGCGGCTTCCTCGCACCCTATGTGCGGCGTCTCGGCCATAACGTGCCAGCCTTCGAATTGTCGGTGCCTGGCGTCACCTCGCTCTCGGCTGACATCCACAAGCACGGCATGGCGCCCAAGGGGGCCTCGCTGCTGCTGGTCGCCGATGCCGCCGATCGCGAATGGCACAAGTTCGAAAGCCGCGCCTGGCAGCGCGGACCCTATGCCGCCTACACGACCCAGGGCACGCGCCCGGGCGGCGCCGTTGCCGCGGCCTGGGCGGCGATGAATCACCTTGGCGACGACGGCTATTTGCGCTGCGCGAGGCTGATCATGGAGGCGAAGGCCATCATGACGGCGGGCATCGGCGCCATTCCGGGGCTCGCCATCCTCGAGCCGAGCGACCTGTGCATTTTCGTCTGGCGGGCCACGGACCCGGCGCTTGATGTCGGCAAGGTGGCCGCGGCGCTGGATGCTGAGGGCTGGCTGGTCGGGCGGCAGCAGGAACCCGACGGCATCCATCTGCACCTGAACCCGATCCACCGGGAGGTGGCGCAGGACTACGTCGAAGCCGTCGCCCGCGCGGTCGATGCCGCCCGTGGCGGGCACGGCGCGCGCATCGGCGCGAACGAAGGCACCTACTGACGGGGCGCGCGGCACCGTTGCTCGCGCACGCCACGGGTCGCAGCCGCTTGCGTGGGGGCGGGCGGGCTACAGGAACTTCGTGACGATATCGGTGGACGAGTTCACCCCGATCGCATCGAAATGCGCGTCCAGGAAGGTCTCGGCCCGCGCCACGCCCAGCGCCCGCAGGTGGTGCAGGAAGCCGATGCTCGCATTCATCTTCGAACTCGCATTGAAGGCGGCCAGTTCCTCCTCGGCATCGACCGTGTGGATGAAGCAGCGCAGATGCTTGTCCTTCGGCAACTGCCCCTGGTCGATGAGATCCGTCACGAAGCGGATCATCCGCATCTCCCGCATCAGGGAGGAGTTGAAGGCCAGCGTGTTCATCCGGTCGACAATGGCGCGGATGTCGCGCGGCACCTCGGGGATGTTGATCGGGTTCAACTGCACGATGACGATGTCCGGCGCGCCGCCCATGTAGATCAGGGGGAAGATCGGCGGATTGCCGCAATACCCGCCATCCCAGTAGTGCTGGCCCTCGACATCGACCGTGTGGTGCAGCAGCGGCACGCAGGCCGAAGCCATCACCGCGGCGGCACTCATCTCCGCGCGCTCGAACACGCGCAGCCGCCCGGTCAGCACATTGGTCGCGCAGACGAACAGCGCGGGGCCGGGCGTGCTGCGCAGCCGCGCGAAATCCACCGTGGCTTCCAGGTGCTCGCGCAGCGGGTTCGCATTGGCCGGGTTCAGTTCATAGGGCGAGAACTGCCGCATCAGCACATCGGCGAAGCGCCACAGTGGCGAGAAATCCATATTCCCCGCGCTGAACATCTGGTCGATCGGCGTCGGCTGGATCGGCGACAGGCGCGCCATCTCGCCGATGCCCTCCCAGAACACATCGAGCCGCCGCCGCGCCTCGGCCGGCCCGCCGGCGATCAGCCCGTCGGTCAGTACGGCGGCGTTCATCGCGCCGGCGCTGGTGCCCACCACGGCCTCGACCTCGATGCGTTCATCGGCGAGCAGGCGGTCGAGCACCCCCCAGGTGAAGGCGCCATGTGAACCGCCACCCTGCAGCGCCAGCTTGATCGTCTTGCGGTTGTGCGTGGCCATGCGGTCCTACTTGCTGTCCAGCCGCGTCACGGGCGACCAGCCTGCGGGCGGCCCATCCGGGTATCGCGCGATACGAGCCGCATAGGCCGCCACCAGCGGGTCCTGTGCGGGGTCGCCGGCTTCGCGCAGCGCCTCGCTCGCGCGGGCGAACTGGCCGGCGCGGAAGCAACGGATGGCCTCGCCCCAGGCCGGCAGTCGCGCAACCAGCCCGCGATCGGCGAGCAGCGGCGCCTCCTTCGGATCGGACGCCACGGACAGGCCGACCAATTCATGCACCTCGAGTGCGTCCTGCGCGCCCTTCGCCTGCACCAGATCGACCGGGCGGAACACGAAGCCGCTGCCCGCGCCGAGGCGCGTTGCCTCCGATACCAGGATCTGCGTCCCGTACAGCTTGTTCATGCCCTCCAGCCGGGAAGCGATGTTCACCATGGATCCGATCGCCGTGTAGGCCATGCGATCGGTTGATCCGACATTGCCTACCACCGCATCCCCGCTATGCAGGCCGAAACGTGTGTGCAGGCGCGGCCAGCCGCGTGCGCTGAAGTCCTCCTCCAGCCGCAGCGTCAGGTGGCGGGCGTGCAGTGCTGCGCGGCAGCCATGCAGCGCATGCGCCAGGTCGCGCTTCGGCGCGTTCCAGATCGCCATCACCGCATCGCCGATATACTTGTCGATGGTCGCGTGATGGACCAGCAGGTCATCCGTCAGCGCCTGGAAATAGGTGGAGGTGACGTGCATCAGCTCCTCCGGATCCATGTGCTCGGCGATGGTGGTGAAGCCCTGCACGTCGGAGAACATCACAGTCAGCCGCCGGCGCTCCCCGCCGAGCTTCACCTCGGCACCCTCGGCCATCAGCTTGCGCACCAGGTCGCGGGGCACATAGACGCTGAACAGGCGTAGCGCGGATTTCATCCCGCCCATTGCCTCACCCAGGGCATTCACCTCGGCCGCCCCGCCAGGCGGCGCCAGCGGCCCGGACAGGTCGAGCCGGCGGATCGATTCCGCCTCCCGCCCAAGCCGTCGCAACGCTGCTGCGATGCGATGCGCGACCAGGGCGGCCCCTGTGCCTCCGGCCAGCAGTCCGGCGGCCGCGAGCGCCAAGGCTGCGACAGGCAGATCGGCGGCCAACCACAGCGCGGCGATCAACAACGCCACGGCCATGCCGACCAGCAGCAGCAGCATCGCCAGGAGTGGCAGGCCTCGCGAAGGTGCACTCATGCCTGCGTATCCGCCCAGGCGAGCAGCGCCTCCGCATCCGCGGAATCCATGGTGTCGAGAGCCGCCGCTGCCGCCTCCTCGCTGGCCTCATCCAGGCCGAGGCGCCGCGCCACCCCCGCATAGGCCTCCAATTGTGCGGCACGGACTTGGTCAAGGCCGAGCGCCTGCGCCGGCACGGTCGCCGGGGGCATCAGCTTCAGCAAGGCGACCCGGGCGGCATGGCTCGCGACACTGTCGGCGGATGCCTGGCCTGCCATCGAGAGCTCACGCGCCAGAAGCCGACTGAGGTGGGGCCCGAGCACCGGCAGGCTGCTGCCGAACAGGTCGGCTTCGCGGGCCAGGTGGCAGGCGAGGTCGGGGGCCTCGTGCTCCGCCCACGGCCAGGTCGTGGCGAGCACCATGCGCCGCAGCAGGGCGATGTCCTGCGCCGGCAGGTCCTGCGCCGCGGCGATCGTGGCAGCGGCATCGGCCGAGGCCCGCTCCAGCTTGCCGCGCTCCTCATGGACCCGGCCGTCGTGCAGCAGGTCATGGGCGGCCATCGCAGCGACGGCCAACGCGGCCTGATGGGTGTCGAGCAGACCGCGCCTACGCGCCGCCCCGGCCAGCCAGCCCATGGCGCGCGTGGCTTCTGCCTGATGGTGGCGGTCGTGATAGGCAGGCTCGGCTCCCGGCGGGAATCCGGCGCCGTGCCGCTCAACGGCCTCGGCAATAGCATGGGCTGTGCGTTGCACGGCAGCAGACGGCGACTGGTCGCCGCAGGCGTCCTGCAGGGCCAGCGTCACCGCGCCCGCGACATCCGGCGGTCCTTCGCGTTGCGCCAACATGGCGTGTTCGGCCTGTCGCATGGCAACGACAGGAAAGCCCGCCCGCAGGGCGAGGTCCAGAACCTCGATGCTCGTCTCGGCCGCAGCGGCCATGGCTTCCGTCGGACGTGGCCGAACACCCTAGACCGTCACGACGCCGCGTTGGGAGATTTCCGTCGCGGCCGGCGACCGTCAGGCGACCGCCGGCTTGGGGCCGAGGCCGAGGATCTGGCGCAACCGCCCCAACATCTCCCGCGCCTTGTCGCCCAGTTCCTCATCGGGCCCGGCCACCTGCTCGACAGCGGCAAGCGCCTTGCGGCGTTCCACAGCCGTGCTCAGCAGATTCGGCACCGCGGCGAGCGCTTCCTCCCGCAACAGGGTCACGATCACAGTCTGCTCGCGGATCATCGCCTGTCGTGCGGCCGGGCTCATGCCGACGAAGGGCGGTTCGGTCGTCAGCAGCGTATTGGATCGGGCCAGGCGAGAACGGCGCACGCCGCCGCGCGCATCGGCGAGGAGGATCATCATGCGGATCACGGCCTCCGCATAGCCACCGGTGGCCACGCGGCCGCGCGCCTCGTTCAACTGGGCCGGCTCGACGGGGATGGACCGCCGCGCCGCCTCGGCTTCCTCAGCGCTTTCGTCGCCGGTGACGCCGGCGGCGGCAAGGCCGCCGAAGATGGCGTGGAAGGCGATCTCGCTGCAGGCGTCGCGCATGTCGCGCCAGGCGTCGATGCTGCGCTCGACCCCATCGGCCCAGGCCTTCTCGGCCGCTAGGAACGGGTTGTCCTGCTCGGCCGGCGCGCGATGCTGGCGCGCGAGGCCCGCCATCGCGCGGATCGGCATCATGAAGGGGTTCATGTCGCTGAACATGTAGCGGCGCATGCGCATCGGGCTCGCCTGCCGGCGCGCCTCGGCGGCCTCCTCGGTGACGAACTGGCGCACGATGGGGGAGACCAGAACGTCATAGAGGTTCTGGTTCATCTCCGAGATCTTGGCGACGGCGGGGAATGCCTCGTTGCCGACCTCGCCGGAGATTGCGCGGATGTCGGCGATCTTCCGCTCGACCAGTTCGACCTGCCATTCCTCATTGCCGCCGGACCCGTCATGGCCGGTGATCTTCATCTCGTACAGGCCGGGGGCCACCGCCTCGATCATCTCGAGCGTCGTGGCGATCTCGGTGTGTTCCTTCTTGGCGATCGCGCCCGAGACGAAGATGCCGAGATGCCCGATCTGGTCGTGCAGCAGGTAGACGATGGTCTGGCCGAGCGACTTGATCTCCTGCTCGTCGCGGTAGACGTCGGCGATCCAGCGTAGCGCCTGGCCGACCGGGGTGATGTTGTCGCCCGACGACGCGAAGACGATGACCGGCGCCTTCACCTCGCGCATGTTGAAGGTCTCGCCGCCGCCGGAGCTGATCTGGCCGGTCGAGAAGCGGTTGCCGATGAACAGGTTGTCGACGATCCAGCGGATCTCGTCGCGCGTCATCAGGAAGTAGCCGCCCCACCAGCGCTCGAATTCCAGGAAGCGCTGGGATTCTGTATCGATCTTCGCATAGAGATCGAAATACTTGCGGAACCAGGTCGCGCCCGGCGACAGGCTCTCGAAGTTCGACACCAGCGAGGCGCCGTCGAACTTGCCATTGCCGAGGTCGGCCATCAGCGACGCCGGCCAGCCGCCACCGGCCAGCCCGCCGAGGTAGCGCATCGGGTTGCGTCCCTTCTCGCCGGCCCAATAGGACAGCGGCGCGCCGTTCAGGACCAGCGCGCCCACTGCATCGGGGGCCGCTGCACCGAGCATCATCGACGCCCAGCCGCCCTGGCAGTTGCCGATGACTACCGGCTTGGGCGCCTGGGGATGGTCCGTCGCAATACGCGTCAGGAACGCCGCTTCGGCGGCGGTGACGTCGAGGATCGTCTGGCCCTTTTCCGGGTCACGGAAGAAGATGACGAAATAGACCGGATGGCCGCGGCGCAGCGCCACGCCCACTTGGCTGTCCGACTTGAAGCCGCCGATGCCTGCGCCGTGGCCGGCGCGCGGGTCGATGATGACGAAGGGGCGCAGCTTCGGGTCGAGCGGCGGGGCGCCCTCGGGCGCGCGGATGCGCACCAGGGCGTAGTTGACCGGGCGGGTCAGGCTGCGGCCATCGACAACCGTGTCGTAGTCGAAGAACAGCACGGGCGGGCAGCCGGCCTTCTCATGCTCGACGAAATTATTGCCGGCCTCTCGCATGACGTCCCAGAACATCACCAGGCGCTGGGCGGCATCGGCCGCATAGGCCTGCGCATCCTGCGCCAGCGCGGCGGGCGGGCGGGCGAAGGCAGCGGCGGCTTCCCGCAGGGCGGCCATGGCCTGTTCGGGTTGCATCATCGGCATCAGCGCGGCGGCGTGGCGGCCGACCACATCCGTCATGTCACGCACCTGGTCGAGCACGCGCGTCGCGGTCTCGCTGGCCTTTTCCATCACCTCACGGGTCGGGAGGGCGGCGGTCTTCGGCATGATTTGCGTTCCCTTTTATGCGCCCTTGTGGTCCCCCGGCGCCCGCGGTTCAAGTGTTTTTGCTGCAATGCAACAAAGTCAGAACGTGCCGGGCGATCATCGATTCCTCGTCGGTGGCGCGCACCAGCACGCGGGTCGGCCCGCCGGGCAGGGCGATCTCGGGGTCATTGGCTGCGTTGCGATCCGGGCAGATCGCGATGCCGAGGAAGCCGAGACCCTCGCAGATGCGCGCGCGCAGGGTGCGGGCGTTCTCCCCGATGCCGGCGGTGAAGACCAGCGCATCTATCCCGCCCATGGCGGCGGCCAGCGCGCCGATCTCCCGCCGCACGCGCCAGGCGAAATGGCTCAGCGCCTGGGCGGCGCGCGGGTCGGTGCTTTTCTCCAGGTCGCGCACATCCTGGCTGATGCCCGACATGCCCTTCAGCCCGGCATTGCCGTAGAGCAACCCGGTCAGGTCGGCCGCATCCATGCCCTCGGCCTGCATCAGGTGCAGCAGCACGCCGGGGTCGATCTGGCCGCAGCGCGTGCCCATCGGCACGCCGTCCAGCGCGGTGAAGCCCATGGTGCTGTCGATGCTGCGCCCGTTGCGGATGCCGCACAGCGAGGACCCGTTGCCCAGATGCGCCACCACCACGCGCCCGGCGGCCAGCGCAGGATCCTCCTCGGCGAGAAGGTGGGAGATGTATTCGTAGGACAGGCCATGGAACCCGTAGCGGCGGATGCCGCGGGCGTAGAATTCCGGCGGTAGGGCGAAGGTGTCTGCCTCCCAGTCATGGGCGCGATGGAAGGCGGTGTCGAAGCAGGCGATCTGCGGCACGCCGGGGAAGCGGCGGGAGGCGGCCTCGATGCCGGCGATGTTGTGCGGCTGGTGCAGCGGCGCCAGCGGCATCAGCGCCCTCAGCTTTCCCATCGCCAGCTCATCCACCAGCATCGGCGCGGCAAGGTCTGGCCCGCCATGCACCACGCGATGGCCGACGGCGATGATGCGGCGTCCTTCGATCGCCGGGCCGATGCCTTCCATGATGCGCACCAGCGCGGCGACATGGTCGGCAACGTCGGGGCCCGGCCAGCGATGATCGGCGAGCACCTGGCGCCGCGCGTCGCGCGCGATCAGGTGCGGCGAGGCGCCGATCCCTTCCATCTGGCCATCGAGGCGCGTCTCGGCGCGGTCGCCGACCACCTCGAACAGCTCGAACTTGATGGAGGAGGAGCCTGCGTTGAGGACGAGGACCGCATCGCTCATGCTGCGCCGAGCTCCGGCACCAGGCAGACGCCCGTGCGCCGCCAATGGCCATACAGCACGGCGAGGGCGGCCGACATCAGCCGCGCATGTTCGTCATCGGCTCGGGACGTCAGCATGACCGGCACCTTCGCACCCACCACCAGCCCGCCGGTATCGGCCTGCGAGAGGAACACCAGCTGCTTGGCCAGCATGTTGCCAGCCTCGAGGTTCGGCGCGACCAGCACATCGGCACGGCCGGCGACCGAGGAATGGATGCCCTTGGTGCGCGCCGCTTCCAGGTCCACCGCGTTGTCCATCGCCAGCGGCCCATCCACCAGCCCGCCCTTGATCTGCCCACGCTCTGCCATCTTCGCGAGCGCGGCGGCGTCGATGGTGGACGGGATCGCCGGGTTGATGGTCTCGACCGCCGAAAGGATGCCGACGCGCGGCTGTTTCAGCCCGATCGCCTGCGCCAGGTCGATCGCGTTCTGCACGATGTCGGCCTTGGTCATCAGGTCGGGCAGGATGTTGATCGCCGCGTCGGTGATCAGCATCAGCCCTTCATGGCCGGGAATGTCGAGCACGAAGACATGGCTGATGCGCCGGCCGGTGCGCAGGCCTCCATCGGATTTGGTGACGTGGCGCAGCACCTCATCCGAATGGATGTTGCCCTTCATAATGGCCTCGGCGCGGCCTTCATGCACCAGGCAGACGCAGCGGGCGGGCGCGTCGTGGTCCGTCGTCACCGCTTCGATCCGCACGCCGGCGAGGTCCCAGCCGATCTTCAGCGCCTCGGCACGGATCGTCGCTTCCGGACCGACCAGGATCGGTTCGATGAGACCTTCCTTCGTCGCTTCCCAGGCACCGCCGAGGGAATTCCCGTCGGTCGGCGCGGCGATGGCGGTTGGCATCGGCGGAATGCCTCGGCAGGCCGCCAGCAGGCGGGAGAACTTGCCGCGCGGCAGCAGGGTGAGTTCCGGAATGATCACGCCATCGGTGACCAGGCGAATCGGCGGCGGGCTGACCTCGGCGGTGCCGTCGACCACGAGGGTGCCATCCTCCTTCTCCAGCCGGCAATCGATCACGAGAAGATTGCCCGGCAGCTTCTCCCGCACGGTCACCGCGGCGATCACCGCATCGCCGGATTCGACACGGGCATGGAAGCGCAGCGTCTGCGCACGGTAGACGGTGCCCGGCCCCGGCAGCTTGTTGCCCAGCACGGCTGAGAACAGCGAGGCGCACCACATGGCTGGTGCGACCGGGGCATGGCCGGTTTCCTGTTCCGATTCGCCAGGCAGGTGCACCGGGTTGAAGTTGCCCGAGGCATGCGCGAAGACGATCAGGTCGTTCGGCGTGCAGACGCGCGTCATGGTCGCGGTCTCGCCGACCTTGATGTCGTCCCAGGCGTGTCCGACCAGGGCGGGGGCGGTGATGGTCACAGCGTCATCTCCGGGACGGTTGCAGGCAGGATCAGCGGAGCGGTGGTGGCGGCGAGGATCTCGCTGACCGCGACTCCCGGGGCCCGTTCGCGCAACACCAGGCCCTCGGCCGTGGGTTCGATCACGGCAAGGTCGGTAACCACCAGGCTGACCCGGCGGGAGGAAGTCGGTGGCAAGGTCAACTTCGGCACAATCTTCGCTTCCCCCTTGGCCGCGTGCTGCATGGCTATGACGACGCGCTGCGCGCCGGCGACGAGGTCCATGGCACCACCCATGCCGGCGACCATCCTGCCCGGCACCATCCAATTGGCGAGATGGCCCTGCGCATCCACCTGCAGACCACCCAGCACGGTCATCGCGAGATGCCCGCCGCGGATCAGCGCGAAGGATGTCGCGCTGTCGAAGGCGAATGCGCCGGGCAGGGCGGTGATGAACCCGCCGCCGGCATCGGTCAGGTTGGGGTCTTCCATCCCCTCCGGCGGGCGTGCGCCGAAGCCGATGATGCCGTTCTCGCTCTGGAAGGCGACGAGCATGCCGGCCGGCACGTAATGCGCCACCAGCGTCGGCAGCCCGATGCCGAGGTTCACCAGGGTGCGGTCACGCAATTCCTGCGCCACGCGGCGGGCGATGATCTCCTTGGCGTCCATCTCAGCGCGGCCTTTCCACCAGATGCGTCACCACGATGCCCGGCGTGCGGACATGGTCGGGCGGAATGACGCCGATCGGCACGATCTCGTCCGGTTCGGCGATCACCAGGTCGGCGGCCAGCGCCATCACCGGATTGAAGTTCTGCGCCGTCAGCCGATAGGTGAGGTTGGCGTAGTAGTCGGCCTCGAAGCAATGCAGCAGCGCGACATCGGCGCGCAGCGGCTTCTCCAGCAGATAGTCGCGGCCGTCGATGGTCAGCACCTGCTTGCCCTCGGCGACCACGGTGCCGATACCGGTGGGCGTCAGCACGCCGCCCAGCCCCGCGCCGCCGGCGCGGATGCGTTCGGCCAGCGTGCCCTGCGGCACGAGGTCGATCGCCATCTCGCCGGCCATCATCTTCCGCTGCGCCACGGGATTGAGCCCGATATGGCTGACGATGCAGCGCGCGACGCAACCCGCATCGATCAGCACGCCGATGCCGTGACCGGGCCGCGCCGTGTCGTTGCCGATGATCGTCAGCCCCCGCGCCCCACGCGCCGCCAGGGCGGCGATCACGCGATGGGGCGAGCCCACCCCCATGAAGCCGCCGATCATCACCGAGGCCCCGTCCGGGACCAGCTCCGCGGCCCGCTCGGCCGAAATCGCCTGGCGCATCGTCGTCAGGCCACGTTGTGCAGGCCGGCATCGACATAGATCGTGTCGCCGGTCATGCCCGAAGCCGCGCCGCCCACCAGGAAGGAGACCACCCGGCCGACTTCCGCGATATCGACCAGGCGATGCGCCGGCGCGCGTTCAAGCGCCATCTCGATCAGCTCGTCGAACTGCGCGATGCCGCTGGCCGCGCGGGTCTTGAGCGGGCCGGGAGAGACAGCATAGACGCGGATGCCCTTGTCGCCGAGTTCATTGGCAGCATAGCGCACCGAGGCTTCGAGCGCCGCCTTCACCGGCCCCATCATGTTGTAGTTCCCGACCACCTTGTCGGCGCCGTAGTAGGACATGGTGACCAGCGCGCCGCCATCGGTCATCAGTGGTTCAGCCAGCTTCGCCATGCGCAGGAAGGACCAGCAGGACACATGCATGGCCTGGGCGAAGCCTTCGGCCGAGCAGTCGATCACCCGGCCATGCAGGTCGGCGCGCGGGGCGAAGGCGATGGAATGAATGACGAAATCGAGCCGCCCCCAGCGATCGGCGATATGCGCGAACAGCGCTTCCAACTGCCCGGGTTCCTGCGCGTCGAGCGGGGCGACGATCGACGCTCCGAGGGCCTCCGCCAGCGGGCGGACATGCTTCTCGGCCTTGTCGTTCAGATAGGTCACGGCGAGGTCCGCGCCGAAGGCGCGCAGCTTCACCGCGCAGCCATAGGCGATGGAATTGGCATTGGCGATGCCGACGACAAGGCCGCGCTTGCCCTTCAGCATGTCCCCCACGCGGCTGTCCGGGTCCCACACGCGCGGCAGCGGGTCGGTCGGTCGGGTCTCGTCGGCCATGCAAGCCTCCTGGCGCTTTGCCGGCAGCGACGTGCCATGGCTCGCCGCTCCACGCCTTGACCTAGAACATAAATGGCGCCGTCCACCATCTCAGTTTTGCTGCATTGCAAAAACAACCGACCTGGCTGGACCGCGCCGCGGCTCGGTGGTTGGCTGCCAGCAAGCGCAGGAGGAACGCCGCATGAAGGGTGTCGTATTCACCGGGGACCGCAAGCTCGAACTGATGGATTTCCCGGACCCGTCGCCAGGCCCGGGGGAGGTGGTGCTGGAGATGCGTGCCTCCGGCATGTGCGGGTCCGACCTGAAATTCTATCGCGCGGCGGGCGGGCCGGGGCGGACGGCCGCACTCGGCCTTGGCGCCACATCCGGGCCGATCATCGCGGGGCATGAACCCTGCGGCGTGGTGGTCGCGGTGGGGCAGGGCGTGGCGGCGAACCAGGCCTGGGTCGGCATGCGCGCCATGCAGCATCATTATCGCGGCTGCGGCGTCTGCCCGCGCTGCAACACCGGCTGGATGCAACTGTGTGACGAGGGCGTGAAGGAGGTCTATGGCGCGACCGGCCATGGTGGCCATGCGCGATACCTGAAATGCCCGGCGCGCACGCTGGTCGAATTGCCGGAGGAACTGTCCTTCGAGACGGGGGCCGCGATTTCCTGCGGCACCGGCACCGCCTGGGGCGCGCTGCAACGGCTGGGGCTGACCGGGGACCAGACCATCGCGGTGTTCGGCCAGGGGCCGGTCGGCCTGTCGGCGACGCTGCTGGCGGCGAAGATGGGGGCGCGGGTGATCGCGCTCGACACCTCGCCCGAACGGCTTGGGCGGGCGAAGGATTTTGGCGCCGACCTGCTGATCAACCCGGCCGAGACGAATGACGTCCTCGGCGCCATCAAGGACGCGACGCACGGCCTGGGGGCGCATGCCTCGCTCGATGCCTCGTCCAATCCCCTGGCGCGGCGCCAGGCGGTGCAATGCGTGCGCACCTGGGGCAAGGCCTGCTTCGTGGGGGAGGGCGGGGAGGTCACGCTCGACGTCAGCCCGGACATGCTGCGCCGGCAGGTGACGCTGATCGGGTCCTGGACCTTCTCGACCGGCGGTCAGGCGGAATGCGCGCGCTACATCGCCGATCGCGGGGTGAACGTCGATGCGCTGTTCACCCATCGCTGGCGCCTTGACCAGGCCGAGGAAGCCTATCGCCTGTTCGATCGGCAGACCGATGGCAAGGGCGTGATCCTGCCCGCGGCATAGCCGGTTCCTGGACGGCGGGCGCCGCACATCCGTGCGGCTTGCCTTCGCGCCCCGGGCTCACGCGCCCGGTGCCGCAGGCGGGTTGGGCGCGGTCGCGCCCCGGACCGCCTTTACGGTCCGCGAGACGGCAGGCATCGCGCCTCCGCGCGCGCCGCCTCCTTCCTTCGCGGACCGATGATGCCGACACGTCTTGCCTGACCTTGCCGGCCGGTCGAATGTGCCGCGCGCGCTTGAAGAGGACACGCCATGTACATCGAACACCGCCAATACACCTTCCATCCCGGCAAGCAGCCGCAATGGATCGACGCCTTCGGCAACTATGGATTTCCGGCCTCGACCCGCACGCTGGGAGCGCCCTCGCTCGGCACCTTCACGACCGAGGTCGGGCCAATCAACCGCTTCGTCTTCATGCGCGGCTGGGACGACATCGACACCCGCGATGCCGGCATCGCGGCACGTGAAGCCGATGCCCAGTGGGGTGAGTTCAAGAAGGCCTCCGCCGGCTGCCTGATGGCGCAGGAGGTGAAGTTCCTGAAGCCGACCTCGTTCTCGCCGATCACCTCGGCCAAGGACTTCGCCTTCAAGCGTGAGATCGGCGGCACCGGCATGGTGGTGGACCACCGGACCTACGACTTCCATCCGGGCAAGATGCCGGCCTGGATCAAGGCGTATCAGGAGGTTGGGCTGCCGGTGCAGAAGCGCATCCTGGGCCAGATGCTAATGTTCGCGGTCACCGAGATCGGGCCGATCAACCAGGTGGTGTTCTGCTGGCTGTATGAAGGCTTCGGCGATCGCGACCGCCGCCGCACGGCGATGGCCAACGACCCGGAATGGCAGGAATTCGGCAAGATGGTCGGCGGCCTCGGCGCGCTGAAGCAGCAGACCGTGATGGGGCTGAAGCCGACCTCCTTCTCGGTGGTGAAGTAGCCTGGCCGCCCGGGTGAGGGGCTTCGGCGCCTCACCCGGCGCTGCGGTGCGGCATCGGGGATTTTGAGCCTTGGGGCCTTGTCCCGCCCGTCGTGCAGGGAGCACGGCGACGGCCGGGATGCCAGGACGATGCAGGGGATCGGCAGTCGTACACGGCGCGACGCGCGGTTAACCAGGACTTCAGCACCGGCGGCGAGGATGCATCCCTTCTCGCCCCGGTAGGACCATGCAGGAAACCGTTCGCCACCCGGCCCCCAGCGCAGCGGACCGCTTCCTGACCTTCGCCTTCGCCGCGGCCGAAATGCTGGTCGAGACCGATGCCGATGGCCGCATCACCTTCGCCGAGGGCGCCTTTCCGGCTCGCTTCGGCCGACCAGGCCGCAGTTTCCTGGGGCAGCCCTTGCAAACCATGGTGGCGCGGGATCAGCGATCGGGCATCGGCACCGCACTCGAACTGCTCACCGCCACGGGACGGATCCGCCCGACCGCCATCCGGCTGTCCGACGCGGCGCGCTCGGCCTTCAGCATGGCGGGGCTGGCGGCGCCCGGCGGCCATGGCCGCTACTGCCTGACCTTCGCGCCGCTGCCGGCCGAACTTCCCGGCGGCCCGCTGCCCGGCGGTCCTGGCCTGGCCCGCGCGGCCGAGGAGATGTTGCGGGTTGGCGAAGGTGCGACCGGGGCGCTCGGCCTGATCGAATTGACCGGTGACGGCGGCGCGCTGGCGCCACGTGCGGACCTCGCGGCGCGCATCCAGGATGTGCTGTCCAGCCATGGCGGTGCGGGGGCGGTGGCGGCGGATTTCGGCTCCGGCCGTTTCGGGGTGCTGCCGGCCGAGGGCCGGCCCGATGTGCACGTCCTGGCCGATCAGGTGGCGCTGCTGATGGCCCAGCATGGCCTGCCGGGCAGGATCGGGACGCGGAGCCTGCCGCTGGAAGCCGGCGGCCTCAGCCCGTTGCAGACGACACGCGCTCTGCGCTTCGCCCTGTCGGCCTTCTCGCGTGGCGGCGATGCCGCACTGGCCAAGGCGGGCTTCGCGGGGGGCCTCGCAGGTTTCGTCTCCTCGGCTTCCGACCGTGCGACGGCGCTGCGCCGGACCATCGCGGAACGGCGCTTCCGCCTGGCGTTTCAGCCGATCGTGCTGCTCGCCGACCGCCGTCCCCATCATTACGAAGCCCTGCTTCGCCCGATCGCGACCCCCGGTAGCCCGTATGACCAGGCCTCGGAATTCATTGCTCTCGCCGAAACGGTGGGCCTGTCGGAGGCGCTCGACTGGGCGGTGGTGGGGACCGCCTGCGACGCGGCGCGGGCGGCCAGCGGGGCGCGGATCGCCTGCAACCTGTCGGGCCTGTCGCTGCAAAGCCCAGCCTTCAGGCACCAGCTCTGCACCATGCTCGACGCCGATCCCGCCCTGGCGCGCCGCCTGCTGGTCGAGATCACCGAAACCGCCGAGATCGAGGACGAGGCCGAAGCCTGCCGCACGGTCGATGCACTGCGCGGGCTCGGCCTGCCGGTCTGCATCGACGATTTCGGCGCGGGTGCGGCCGCCTTCCGCTACCTCCGCATCTTCCGCGTCGATTTCGTCAAGGTGGACGGCATCTATGTGACCCATGCGGTCGAGAGCGGCCGGGATCGGGGCTTCATCTCCGCCATGGTGGACCTGGCCACCGCCGTCGGCGCCCAGGTGGTGGCCGAACGCATTGAGACGGAGGCCCAGGCGACGTTAATGCAGAACCTCGGCGTCGCCTTCGGCCAAGGCTTCCTGTTCGGCCGGCCGGGCGCGCTGCCGGGCCGGTAGGCGTTCCGATAGGGCGTGGATGTGCTGGCCGATGGCTGCGGGTGGCGGAACCGGAGAGGACATTGCGCCCTCCAACTCTCCCCCTGGCCGCAATCAGGCAAGGCCTTTGGCGACATGCGCGCTCTTCTGATTCGCAACAAATTCGCAGTTCCGCAAAATCGACAGTTACTGTAGGTATCGCGCGCTTAAGGAGACTCCGCGTGACACCACTGACCACGATGACCTTGGCATTCAGCCTGTCGGTCGATGCCTTTGCTGCTTCTATCGGCAAGGGTGCGGCCCTCGACCGCCCGCGCTTCGGCGAGGCGCTGCGTACCGGGCTGATCTTCGGCGTGGTGGAAGCCATCACCCCCGTCATCGGCTGGGTCATCGGCCTCGCTGCCGCCAGCAGGATCGATGATTTTGATCATTGGATCGCATTCGTTCTGCTCGCCTTGGTGGGTGGCCGGATGATCTTCGAAGCCGGTCGTGGCCGTGACGGCGAAGCGCCGCCAGCCAAGCCGAGCCGGCACGGGCTGCTGGTGCTGCTGGCCACCGCTGTCGGGACCAGCCTCGATGCCATGGCGGTTGGCGTCACCCTTGCCTTTGTCGGGGCTAACATCACCGTGGCTGCGATCGCCATCGGGCTCGCGACCGCCGTGATGGCGACGCTCGGCATGCTGCTCGGACGCTACCTAGGCGGGCGCTTCGGGCGGATCGCCGAGGCGCTGGGCGGGCTGGCGCTGGTCGGGCTCGGCACGAAGATTCTGCTGGAACACATGCTGCTGGCCTGATCTGGCGCGTGCGGCTTGCCCTTCCCGGCGGCGCAGCGCAGGAAGCGGCCATGACGCCGCCCGCCCCGCCGCGACTCGCCGTGGTGATCCCCTGCTACAACGAGGCCGCCAATGTCGCCCCCATGGTGGAGCGACTGGATGCGGCGCTCGCCGGCATCGCCTGGGAAGCGATCTTCGTCGATGACGACAGCCCCGATGGCACGGCGGCGCGCGCCAAGGCGATCGCTGCGCGCGACCCGCGCATCCGCTGCATCCGCCGCATCGGGCGGCGAGGGCTCGCCTCGGCCTGCGTCGAGGGCATCCTGTCCAGCGCCGCGCCCTATGTCGCCGTCATCGATGGCGACCTGCAACATGACGAGACGATCCTGCCGCGGATGCTGGCCCTGCTGGAGGCCGACCAGGCCGAGGTGGTGGTCGGCAGCCGCAACGTCGAAGGCGGGGCGATGGGGGAAGGGCTGTCGCCGATCCGGCGCATGGTCTCCGATGGCGGCGCGGCCCTGGCGAACGCCGCCCTGCCGGTGAAGGTGGCCGATCCGATGAGCGGCTTCTTCGCAATGCCGCGGGCGTTGTTCGACAACCTCGCGCCCAAGCTGACCGCCACCGGGTTCAAGATCCTGCTCGACATCCTGCTATCGGCGGGACGGCCTCTGCGCGTCGCCGAGATCCCCTACACCTTCCGCGCGCGGGAAGCCGGCGAGAGCAAGCTCGACGCCGCGGTGCTGCTGGAGTTCGGCGGGCTACTGGCGGACAAGGCCCTGGGCGGGATCGTACCGCTGCGCTTCATGGCCTTCGGGCTGGTGGGGGCGATCGGCGTGCTGGTGCATCTGGTCGTGCTGGGGCTGCTGCACGGCATCGGGCCGGTCGGCTTCTGGCCGGCGCAATGGGCGGCGACCTTCGTTGCCATGACGGCGAATTTCCTGCTCAACAACCGCATCACCTATCGCGACCGGCGGCTGCGCGGGGCGGCACTCCCGCGCGGGCTGCTGCTGTTCTACGTCGTGTGCGGCATCGGGGCGGCTGCCAATGTCGGCATCGCCGGGCTGCTGCTGCGCGACGGGCTGGTGAATTGGGGGCTGGCGGGCGCGGCAGGGGCGCTGCTGACGGTCGTCTGGAACTACGCCGTCTCCTCGACGCTGGTGTGGCGTCCGCGCTGATGGGCTGGCTTGCCGCTCTGGCGGGACTGACGCTGCTGCGGCTGGCGATCGCCGCCATCCTGCCGCTGGCGCCGGACGAGGCGTATTACTGGGTTTGGTCGCGCGACCTGCAGGGCGGCTATCTGGATCACCCGCCGATGGTCGCGCTGTTCATTCGCGCGGGGACGCTGCTGGCCGGGGAGACGGCGCTCGGCATACGGCTGATGGGGCCCGTCTGCCTCGCCATCGGGTCGATCATGCTGGCGCGCGCGACGGAGGACCTGTTCCCCGGCCGTCGGGCAGGGCCCTGGGCGGCTGCGCTGTTCAACGCGACGCTGTTCGCCGGCATCGGTGCGGTGGCGATGACGCCAGATACGCCGCTGATCGCCTTCTGGACCGCGACGATCTGGGCGCTGGCAAGGCTTCACCGCAGTGGGGATGCGCGCTGGTGGCTGGCCGTCGGCGTCTTCGCCGGTGCGGCCCTGTTGAGCAAATACACCGCCGCGCTGCTCGGCCTCGGCATCGTGGCGTGGCTGTTGCTGGACCCCGCCGCGCGCCGCTGGTTCCTGCGGTGGCAGTTGTGGGCTGGCGGGGTCGTGGCTGTCGCCGTCTTTGCCCCGGTGGTGCTGTGGAATGCCGGCCATGGCTGGGCGTCCTTCGCCAAGCAGGGCGGCCGCGCGGGCACGATCGAGGCAGGCCGGGCGCTGCGCTACCTGGGCGAGTTGATCGGGGGTCAGTTGGGTCTGGCGACGCCGCTGGTCTTCGTGTTGTGCGCGGCGGGGATGGCTGCGGCGGCGTGGCGCTGGTGGCGCGGGCGCGACGGCGCCGCGCTGCTGCTGGCGGCCTTGACTGTCCCGGGGGCTGCGATCTTCCTGTGGCAGGCGACGGGCAGCCGCGTGCAGGGGAACTGGCCGGCGATCCTGTATCCGGCGGCCTGCATGGCCGCCGCGGCCCTGCTGGTCGCGCCGGGCTGGCTGCGGCTGCGCCGGCCAGCGGTGGTGCTCGGGCTGGTGATGACCGGGGCGGTGTATCTGCAGGCGCTCGCCGCACCGCTGCCGCTGCCGCGGCGGAGCGATCCGACTCTGGCGCGGCTTGGCGGCTGGGATGGGTTCGCGGCCGACCTCGACGCCGCCATGACGCGGGAGGGGGCAAACTTCGTCGCCGCGGAGGAATACGGGCTCGCATCCGTCCTGGCCTTCCGGCTGCCGCGTGGGCGCGTGGTGATCGCGATGGATCCGCGCTGGCGATTTTTTTCGCTTCCCGCCCCGGCGCCGGGCGTAACCGGCCTGCTGCTGCGCAGCGAAAGACGGGGGGAGTGGCCTCCACTCTGGCCCGGTGCGGAAGCGCTGCCGGACGGGGTGGGGCGCCTGGTCCGCAGCCGCCATGGCATCGAGGCGGAGGCCTATCGCCTCCATCGTGTCACGACGGGGCCCGGACAGCCCCCGGCCGCGGTGTTGCCAAGGCCGGGGGACTGACGTGACGCTTGACCTCGGGCCGGGCAGACCGATCTTTGAGGCACAACGGAGGTTTGAGCATGCCGATCCGCATTCCGCGTGGCTGGGAGATCCCCGAGCGTGAAGCGAGCCCCGAGCATCTGGTGTTCGGGCGGCGCAAGGCCTTCGGGATCGGTGCGGGGCTGATGGTGGCCGCACCCGCCATGGCCCAGACAGCCGAGGCATTCCCGCCGGCGATGCGCAACACGCGCTACGTCCCCGGCCGCGACATCACCGCCGAGCGCGATGCCACCACCTACAACAACTACTACGAGTTCGGTACCGACAAGGGCATCAGCCGCGCCGCCCAGCGGCTGCCACAGCGGCCCTGGACCGTGAAGGTCGAGGGCATGGTCGGCACGCCCCGCGAATTCGGCATCGAGGACCTGCTGCGCACCATGCCGATCGAGGAGCGCGTCTATCGCCTGCGCTGCGTCGAGGCGTGGTCGATGGTGGTGCCCTGGACCGGCTTCCCGCTCTCGGCCTTGCTGGCACAGGTCAATCCGCTGGCCTCGGCGAAGTATGTGGTGTTCGAGACAGCGGCGATCCCCGCCGTCATGCCCGGGCTGCGCCAGTCCTGGTATCCCTGGCCCTACACCGAGGGCTGCACCATCGAGGAGGCCGGCAACGAGTTGTCCTTCATGGTGGTCGGTGCCTATGGCAAGGCACTGCCGGCGCAGAATGGCGGGCCGATCCGCTTCCACCAGCCGTGGAAATACGGCTTCAAGGCGGGCAAGAGCATCACCCGCATCCGTTTGACGGACCAGCGCCCGGTATCGTTCTGGGAACGCATCCAGGCGACGGAATATGGCTTCTGGGCCAATGTGAACCCGGAGGTCAGCCATCCGCGCTGGAGCCAGGCGAGCGAGCGGGTGATCGGCACCAATGAACGCGTGCCGACGCGGCTGTTCAACGGCTATGCGGATTTCGTCGCGCCTCTCTACACTGGACTGCAGAACGAGCGACTCTGGGCATGAGATGATCCTGCGACTGATAGGACTGCTGTTCGGCGCCGCGGCGCTGGTGATCGGGTTGTCCTTCGGTTGGGGATGGCCGTTCGGCGTTGCGCTGACGCGCGTCAACCCGACGGCCCTGACCACGATGCAGAGCGGCGTTCAGGGCGTGCTGTGGCAGGGGGCGTGGGATTCGCTGTTCATGCCGCTGTTCGGCATGCCGGCCTGGACAGTGCCCGCGGCCATCTGCCTGATCATGTTCCTGGTCAGTGCGATGCGGCCCGGCCGGGGGTGATACGTCGGCGGCCGCCTTCAGTCCGCGGTATCGGCCGGCTACAGCATTTGCTCCCCTTCGAGCCAGCCGGGCGGCTCTGACGGCCATGAGGGCAGCACCGCTCGCGAGGTGATGAGCTGCCAGGGGCGGGCATATTGTTCCTTGGCCGACCTATACGCCCCCTCCTCCAAGGGCGGGGGCGATTGGATACCTTCATCTGCCGATAGGCGCCGTGGCCGCCTCTGACCCATGCCGACCAGGTCCCGGCGGTCCAGTGTGGCCGGCACCGGCACCCTGGCGGTCTGCGGCTTGGACAGAGGCGGCGCCTCACTCCGATCACCATCACCGCAATGCAGCGCCCGCGGGCCGCCCACTATTCGATGCGCGCGCCCGAAATCTCGACTAGACGCTGCCAGCGCGGCGTCTCGGTCTGGATCATCGCCGCTGCGGCGGCTGGACTGTCGCTGAGCACCACGGTGTAGCCGAGCGGGCGCAGCCGCTCGACGAATTCGCGCTGGCGGGCGACGGCCTGCACCGCGTCGAACAGGCGCTGAACGATGGGTGCGGGGGTGCCGCCGGCGACCGAGACCACATTCCAGTTGACCAGCGCATGATCGCCCAGGCCCAGATCGGCGAAGGACTTCATGCCGGGGATATTGGGCAGGATCGGCAGCGGGTCGGCCGAGGAGACGGCGAGGGCCTTGAACTTGCCGCCTTCCACATGCGGCATCAGCGCCGGCATGACGTCGAACATCATGTCGATGGTGCCGGCGAGCAGGTCATTGATGGCAGGCCCGCCGCCGCGATAGGGCACGTGCAGGATCTTGGCATCGGCGAAGCGGTTGATCGCCGCGATGTTGAGATGCGATGAGGTGCCCGAGCCCGAGGAGCCCATGCGCACCTGTTCAGGATGCGCGCGCGACCATTGGATCAAGGCGCGGAAATCGGTCCAGCCATTGCGCTGTGCCGTCTCGGCATTCACCACGCAGAGCAGGGCACCGTCGGTCAGCTGGGTGATCGGCGTCAGGTCGCGCCGGACATCGAAGGGCATGCGCGCATGCATGAAGGGCGCGGCGCACCAGGTGGTGGCGCTGAGCAGGCCCATCGTGCCGCCATCGTTGTCGGATTTGGCGATGGCGTCCGCGCCGATCAGCCCACCGGCGCCGGCGCGGTTTTCCACGACGACGGTCTGGCCAAGACCCGGGCCAAGGCGTTCCGCGAACAGGCGCGAGGTGATGTCCACCGCGCCGCCGGGCGGGAAGGGCACGATGACGCGGGCGGTGCGGCCGCCGGCGACCGGCTGGGCACGCAGAATGCCAGGTGCGGCAATCAGGCCGACAGAGCCCAGAAGCAGCAGGCGTCGGTTCAGGACGGGGGCGATCGGCATGGCAATGTCTCCGGCAGTGCGTCTGCGCCGGAGCGTGCCGTGTCGGTGCGGTTGGGGGAAGGGCCGACGGCGCATGGGCCGCAGCGAGGCGATGCGTCCCTCCGGGCGCGCCTCGTCATTCGGTGCAGCGCGCGTCCAAGCGGATCCATCCGACCACATGGCGATGCTTGCCGAATGACTGCTGCAACAAGCGGCCTGAACGCATGCGAACGCGGCATGGTTCAGCAAACGGGCGCCGACAGACACTCCTTCAACGGCAGCGACAATTCCCACCGACATCCGACCGCAGGTTCTGCCGCACCCAGGCGACGCCATCCGGCTGGGAGTCGAAGGACGGGCCGATGATGCAGATCTTGGAGTGACCACGGCCGCTCTGCATCTGCGACAGTGTCGCGCGCTCGACCATGATGCGGTTGTTGACGCAGTAGACGACGGCGGGGGTTTTCTGGGCGATGGCGGCGGGGGCCAGGATGGCAGGCCGGATCACCCCCGGGCCAGCGCATCCCTGGCGGCCGCGATGGCGTTGTGCGCTGCCGGTGTCAGGTCGTAGAGGACCAGCTCCTCGTGTCGTGCCCAGGCGACCTCGCTGACATCGTCCCCGGCGCGGGCCTCACCGGAGATCCAGGCGGCGGCGAAGTCGATGATGGTATAGTGATACAGGGCGCGTCCTTCGTCATCATGGCTGATGGCATCAACGACGATGGCCAGCGCCAGGGGACCGACCTCGATCCCGGCTTCCTCGAACAACTCGCGCCGCGCGGCCGCTTCGGCGGTTTCGCCGACATGCTGTGCGCCGCCGGGGATGGACCAGCTGCCCATGCGCGGCGGCTTGCCGCGACGCACCAGCAGCACCTGTTCGTCACGGAACACGATGCAGCCGATGCCGACCCAAGGGCGGTCGGGATACTCGCGCCCGGTCACTGCGGACGCGGCGGTGCCTCGCCGGCCGGTGCCGTGGCCGGAGCGTCAGGCGCGGCGGGAGGGGCCGTGGCTGGGGTATCCGGCGCGGCGGCGGGTGCGTCCTCGGCCGGTGTGGTGGGTTCCTCCTGCCGGCGCAGATCGGCGATCAGCGGCACGAAGGATTTCTCCTTCCATGGCCCGACCTGATAGGCCCAGCCGCGCCAGCGCGCATTGAGCCGCGCGGCCTCGTCATCGCCCTCGGCTGCCAGGGTCACCCAGATCGCCTCGCCATCCTTGCGGGGGCGCACGACGACGGCGAGGTTGTCGGTCAGTACGAAGCGGCTGTCGCCGAGCGCCTCGCCCGGGATTTCGGTTTCCGGCTTGACGTCGAGGAATGTCAGGAATTCGAAGGCGCGGCCAACCTCGTCGAGATTGGTCTCGTCGGCGGGCGGCGCATCGGCGGGTTCGGTGACCTGCAATTTGCCGTCCGGTCCCTCGGCGCGGGTCAGCACCAGCGGCGGCTGGCCCGTGCGGTTGATGGCGACGCGGCGGACGCGCTCGCGCGGCAGGTTGGCAATGTCGCGGTCGAGCCACAGCTGCGGGTCGGAATCGACGGGAATGCGGCCTTCGGCAAGCCAGGCCTGGTTCTCGCCCGGGCGACGCACGAAGGCACTTTCCGGCACATTGCCTTGGGTACGCACGCGGCGGCGGCCGATCACCAGTTCGGCGATGACCCCGCCCTGCGCATCCAGCACGCGCAGCAGCGTGGCGGTGGAGCCTTCCTTCGTCGGGTCATCGAGGCCAAGCCGGTCCAGCATGTCCGGATTGGCGGTGCGTGGTTCGGTCAGGCGCAGTTCAGTCAGGCCGACCAGCAGTTCCCGCACCTTCTCCTGGCGCACCGGATAGCCACCCTTGGCGGGCAGCACCCAGGTCTCGCCGCGGCGGGTGATCTCAAGTGTGCCGTCATGGCGGGTGGCGACGATCTTGGCCGCCGATTGCAGCCGCTGGGCGAGGCCCGGGAAGGCCAGTGCCGCACCGGCCGGCGTGGGGGCGGGCGCCGGGCCGGGGTTCAGCACCAGCGCGCCACCGACGGCGACGATGGCGGCGCCGCTGAGCACCAGAAGGGTACGACGTTGCATCGGTCGTTTCCCCCTCAGGCCCGGGCCGCGCCGCGCCGGCGCGCGCGCATCACGCCGAGGCCAATGGCGAAGACGGCGAGCAGCAGCGGCACCGCGGCGATGTTGATGATGCGCATCCACACCTCCATCCCCTCGATGTCGCGGCGTAGGTCGAGTTGCACAGCGCGCAGCTGCTGGCGGGTCTGCAGGATCTGCGCGCGGGCTGCGTCGATCTCGGCGCGCTGTTCCGGCGTGATGACCGCGCCACCCTGGCCGCGATCGCCGCCCTGGCCCTGGCGGAGTTCGCGCAGACGGCGTTCGGTCTGCTGCAGGCGTTCAGTCAACTCCCGCTCGGTCTGGCGGAAGCGGGCATCGGCGTCGCGGCGGATGTCGTCCACCACGATGAAGGGGCGCTGCGATTCGCCGCGCGAGCGCAGCGAGATCAGCGCATCGCCACCCGCGAAGGTATCGACCAGGTTCGCCACCAGCGAGCCGTTGTCGCTGAACGGCGTGGCGACGGACTGGCCGAAGAAGTCCTGGGTACGAACCCAGAAGCGGTCCTCCAGCACGTCGGCATCGGCGAAGACGACGAAATTGGCCGGGCCGGTGCTGCGCGCCCGGTGCGCCGGGAAATCGGCCGGGCGTTCGGTGCCTTCGGGCGGCGGCGGCGGGCCGTCGGGGAAGGCGGAGGTCAACTCACCGCGCACGCGCGCGGCGATGGTCCGGCGCAGGTGCTCGGGGCGGAACTCGGCGAGGATGCGGGCGGGGTCGGGGTTGTCCTTCACCCGCTCGACATTGGCGAGCATGCTGCGCTCGCTGCTGGTCAGCAGCGGGGTGAATTCGATGGCGGCGCCGTCGCGCTGGCGCAGGTGGCCGGCCGAGGCGACCGTCACCTGGTTGAGCTGCGCGGTGGCCACTTCCTGGTTGTTGATCGAATCGCCCTGCATGTTGAACCAGGCGAGGTAGTCCACTGCCTGCACGCGGTCATTCGGATTGGCGCGCACCCGCCAGGCGCCGCGCAGGTCGAGCACCACAGCCTCATTCGGCGCATCGATGCCCCAGGCGTTCAACAGGCGGTTCAACTCGGATGCGGTGCTGGCAGGCGGCCGCCCGCCGGGGCCGGGGCGTCCGGCCTGGCCCTCGGAATGCGGATCGACGAAGACGATCAGCTTGCCGCCGCGCATGACGAACTGGTCGATGGCGTATTGCGTGGCGTCCGACAGGCCCTGCGGATGTACCACCATCAGCACCTGGACATCATCGGCGATGCGCTGCGCATCGAGCGGCACGTCCTGCACCGTGTAGAACTGGCGCAGCGTCTGCATCACCGCGAAGGGCTGCGGTGCCGGGCCGCCGCGCATCATCATCATCATGCGCGGGTCGCCGTTCATCGGCAGGGTGGACATCACCCCCACCACCGGGCGGCGCGGGGACGACAATTCATAGACGAGCCGGGTCAGGTCGAATTCCAGGAAGCGTTCGCGCTCCGGCTGGAAGAACGGGATCGAACGTTCGTCATCCAGCAGGTTGCTGCCGGCGAGGCCGAAATAGATCTGCTCGCCGGACTGGTCGACCGGCACGCCCTGCATGCCGAGTGCGAGTGCGCGATCCTCGGTTTCCGAGAAGGGTTCGGGGTCAAAGACTTCAAGCCGGACCTTGCCGCCGGAGACAGCGACGTATTCCTCGAGCATGGCGCGCACGCGCTCGGCATAGGAGCCATAGGCCGGCACCGCCGCACCCAGGCGCCGCGAGTAGAACAGCCGCAGCGTGACCGGTTCCTGCAACCCGCGCAGCACGGACACCGTACCGCCGGACAGCGTGTAGAGCTGCTGCTGGGTGAGATCGACACGCGCTCGCGGCGCGAGGCGATCGACCAGCATGTTGACGCCGATCGCCAGCGTGGCGGCGGCGGCGAGGCCGAGGGCCGAGGACCAGATGCGCCGCGTCCCGGCGCGGGCAGGGGAGGAGGTGCCGCTCATCTCGGTCAATCCGCCTTCCGGTGGTCAATGACCACGGCATTCACGAACAGGAAGAAGCCCATGAAGGACCCGAAGAACACCACGTCGCGCAGCGCGATCACGCCGCGCGTCAGGCTGTTGAAGCGCTCGGTGATGGACACGCCGCGCGCCACTTCGGCCAGCACCGGCATTCGCTGGGACAGGAATTCGGTGATCACGGGACTGCCGGCCGCGGTGAAGACGAAGCAGACAGCAACGGCGAGAACGAAGGCGACGACCTGATTCTTGGTCATCGCCGACATCGCCGCGCCCACCGCCAGGAAGGCACCCGCGACCAGCAGGCAACCGGCGTAGCCCGCGGCAATCACGCCATTGTCCGGATTGCCGAGGTAGTTGACCGTCAGCACGAGCGGAAAGGTCAGCAGCAGCGCGATCGCGCAGAAGGCCCAGGCGGCAAGGAACTTGCCGACCACCGCCTGCCATTGCGGCAGCGGCAGCGTCAGCAGCAATTCGATGGTCCCCAGCCGCCGTTCCTCCGCCCAAAGCCGCATGGTCAGGGCGGGAACCAGGAACAGGAACAGCCAGGGCACGAAGGTGAAGAAGGGCGACAGGTCAGCCTGCCCGCGGGCGAAGAAGCCACCCAGGGTGAAGGTCAAGGCGCCCGACATCATCAGGAAAATCACGATGAAGACATAGGCGACGGGCGTTGCGAAATACCCGGCGAGCTCGCGTCGCGCGACGATCAGCGCGCCCATCAGGCGGCGTCCTGCGGCATGGTCATGGTCCGGAACACCTGTTCGAGGGTCTGTCCCGGCGGGGTCAGCGAGGCCGGCGTGCCATCGGCGAGAACCGTACCGCGGGCGATGATGATGGCACGCGTGCAGACCGCTTCCACTTCCTCGAGGATATGGGTCGAGATCAGGATCGCCTTCTGCGGCGCCATGCGGCGGATCAGTTCCCTGACCTCGTGCTTCTGATTGGGGTCGAGACCATCGGTCGGTTCGTCCAGCACCAGCACGGGCGGGTCGTGCAGCAGCGCCTGCGCCAGGCCGACGCGGCGCTTGAAGCCCTTGGACAATGTCTCGATCGGCTGGAGCTGCACGCCTTCCAGTTCGGTCAGCTCCATCGCATCCTCGACCCGCTCGGCCGCCTCGATGCCGCGAAAGCCGCGGATGCGGGCACAGAAGGTCAGGAAGGCGGTGACGGTCATTTCGGGGTAGGTCGGGGCGCCCTCGGGCAGGTAGCCCAGGCTACGCTTGGCGGCGACCGGGGCATCCACGACATCCTGGCCGCAGATGCGGGCGGTGCCGGCGGTGGGCGTCACGAATCCGGCCAGCATCTTCATGGTGGTGGATTTGCCGGCGCCATTGGGCCCGAGGAAGCCCACGACTTCGCCGCGATCGACCGAGAACGATACGTCGTCCACGGCCATGAAGGCGCCAAAGCGCTTGGTCAGGCGCTCGATCTCGATCAAGGCGGGCAAGGCCGGACTCCCTTAAGCGTCACCAATCCGGAAGGATGCCCCGGCGGGCGGCGGGCGATTTGACCCGTGCGGTGGCGGGATGCAAGCCCCCGGCCGGTGACGAGCTGTAACCCTACCCGGCGTCGAGCGGGGCCATGGACAGGTCGTGGCCGAAGATCGCCAGCAGCAGGCGGGCGGCCTGGCCGCGCGGTGTGGTCAGCGCCGGGTCGCGTTGCAACAGCACTTCCGCGTCGTCATGGGCGATGTCGACCAGCCGGGCGTACTCCTCCGGTTCCTCCCGCGGGTCGAGCAGGCGCGCCCCGGGCATGCCCGCCTGCCGCGCGCCAAGGGCATCCCCGCCGCCGCGCGCGCGCAGATCCTCCTCGGCGATCACAAAGCCGTCGTCGGAGTCGCGCAGCACCATCAGGCGCTGCTTCTCGCCGTAAGTGAGTCCGGGCGAATGGACCAGCAGGCAGGATGACGGTTTCGACCCCCGCCCGACCCGCCCGCGCAATTGGTGCAGAGCCGCGAGGCCGAAGCGTTCGGCCTGTTCGATCAGCATGATGGTGGCTTCGGGGACATCGACACCGACCTCGATGACCGTGGTGGCGACCAGGATCTTCGTCCGTCCGGCGGAGAAATCGGCCAGCGATGCCTCACGCACGGCAATGTCCTGCAACCCGTGCGCCAAGCCAACCAGGCTGGGAAAGCGTTCGTTCAATTCGGCGAAACGATCCTCGGCGGCGACGGAATCATCGCGTTCGGACCCGGTGATGGCGCGCACCACCCAATAGGCGCGCTCGCCCCGGCCGATCGCCTCGCCCAGTCGGTCGACGATCTCCGGCAGCCGGTCCTGGCTGACGACGCGGGTGGCGATGGGCTGGCGGCCGGGGGGCTTCCCGGCCAGGCGGCTGACCGCCATCTCGCCCCATTGGGTCAGCAGCAGGGTGCGCGGGATGGGTGTCGCGGTCATCACCAGCATGTCCACCGCCTCGCCCTTCTCGGCGAGCATCAAGCGCTGGGCGACGCCGAAGCGGTGCTGTTCATCCACCACGGCCAGGGCGAGGTCGCGGAAGGCCACGCCTTCCTGGAACAGCGCATGGGTGCCGAGCACCAGCGGGATGCTGCCATCCTGCAAGCCTTTCAGGACACGCTTGCGTTCCTTGCCCTTCACGCTGCCGGTCAGCAGCGCGACTTCGACCCCCGCGGCGAGGCACAGCGGCAGGAAGGTCCGAAGGTGCTGGCGGGCAAGCAGTTCCGTCGGCGCCATCAACGCGGCCTGCGCACCTGCCTCGGCCGCGCGCAGCATGGCCATCACCGCGACCAGCGTCTTGCCCGAGCCGACATCCCCCTGCAGCAGGCGCAGCATGCGACGCGGGGCGGTCAGGTCGGCGTCGATCTCGGCGATCGCCTGTCGTTGCGCCTCGGTGGGCGGAAAGCCAAAGGCGGCAAGCGCCCGGCCGCGCAGGGCCTCGCCAGGCGGCAATGGCCGCCCGGGGCGTTCGCGCGACCGCCGGCGCACCAGGCCGAGCGCGACCTGGCCGGACAGCAACTCGTCATAGGCAAGCCGACGGCGCGGGGCGATGCCGGGGTCCTGGGCGGGCGCCTGGATGGCATGCAAGGCGTGGTTGAAGCCCGGCCAGCCCTCCCGTCGCAGCAGGGGGACGTCCTGCCATTCCGGCAGGTCGGGCACCAGCGCCAGGGCGGCAGCCATCGCCCGCGTCACCTGCGGCAGACCGAGCGCGCCGGTCAGCGGCCAGACCGGCTGGACCGTCGGGATGCCGTCCTCCTTTGCCGAAACCTGGGGATTCACGATGACCCAATCGTCGCCTTCCTCCTTCAGGGTGCCGGCGAACCACCGCGTGGCGTCGACCGGCAGGGCCTTTTCCGCCCAGGGTTTCTGCCAATTCATCATGAAGGCGGTGATGGCTTCGCCGCCCGCCTCGCAGCGGACGCGGACATAGGGGCGGCCCTGTGCCGACCGGCCGGATTTATGCGACCCGATGACGACAGGCATCAGCGCCTCGGAGTCGGGCAACGCCTGGGAGGGGCGTTCGATACGGCGGCGGGTCAGATAGCGCTCGGGCAGGTGCAGCAGCAGGTCGATCACGCGCGATCCGTCCGCAGCCTTGGCGATCAGCCTGGCCTCGGCTTCCTTCACGCCCTTCAGCCCGGCGATTGGCGCGAACAGAGGCGCCAGCGCATCGCCGGCCGCAATGCTGCCAGGGCGCAAAGTTGCATCTGGTCGGGCTGACACGATTCCCATCGCCCTCTATATGGCAGGGCGGAGCCCATGCCCGAACCCCAGGACCTCGCCCCCCGCCGCCGCCGTCTCGTCTACCGGGCGCTGCACCGCGGCACGAAGGAAGCCGATCTCATGATCGGCGGCTTCGTCGCGCGCAACATCGCTGTATTCACCGAGGCCGAGCTGGATGATATCGAGGCGGTGCTGGAGCACTGGGATGTGGACCTGGCCGATTGGTTGTCCGGGCGCCGCGCCATCCCGCCGCAGGCCGATACGCCCATGATGCGCCGCATGGCGGCCGAATGTGGGCAGACTGGCGCGGGCGTGCCGCCAGGGGCGGAACGGTGAGGACCGTCACGGTCCACGGTGCCCCCGAAGGCTTCGACGCCCTTCTCCTCTGCCGCCGCCGGGCGGAAACCGACACCCCGGTCGTCCATATCTGCCGCGACGATGCCCGCATGGCCCGCATGGCCGATGCGATCGGCTTCTTCGCCCCCGAGGTCGAGCTGTTGCGATTCCCGGCCTGGGATTGCCTGCCCTATGACCGCGTCTCGCCGAATCCCGAGATCGTTGCCGAACGCGTCGCCACGCTGACGCGGTTGTTGGAGAAGCCGGCGCGCCCGCGAATCCTGCTGACCACGGTGAATGCCGCCGCCCAGAAAGTGCCGCCGCCGGCGACCTTCGAAGGCGCGACCATGACCCTGAAGAAGGGTGGGCGCGTGGCGCCGGAAGTCCTGACCGCCTTCCTGGAATCGAACGGCTACCACCGCACCGGCACTGTGATGGAACATGGTGAATACGCCGTGCGGGGCGGCATCGTGGACCTGTTTCCGGCCGGCGAATCGGATCCCGTTCGTCTCGACCTGTTTGGCGACGAGATCGAGGATCTGCGGCGCTTCGATACAGCGACGCAGCGCAGCGGCAAGGGGGTGCCCGAACTGCGCCTGCGCCCGGTCGGCGAGGTGTTCCTCGACGAGAATTCCCGTGCCCGGTTCCGGTCCGCCTATCGCGACCTGTTCGGCGCGGCGGCGGCGGAAGACCCGCTCTATGTCTCGGTCAGCGCCGGACGCAAGCACCCGGGCATGGAGCACTGGGCCGGGCTGTTCCATGAGGGCATGGCGACACTGATCGACTACCTGCCCGGCGCTTCCGTCAGCCTGGACCACCAGGCTGGGGACGTCGCGACGGCGCGTTTCGAAATGGTGGCCGACCACTACCAGGCCCGCCGCGTGCCGGTGCGCGTGGCGGAAGGCGAAGTGCCCTATCGCCCTGCGCCGCCGGACACGCTGCATCTGGACCGCGAGGGCTGGAACGAGATGCTGTCGGGCGGCCCGGTGCTGCTGTTCAGCCCCTTTGCCGGCGGTGCCGAGGGCGGGCAGGGGGTCGAGGCGGGCGGCCGTCCCGGTCCGCTGCTGACCGATGCGCGCGCGGCGGGAGAGAACGTCTTCACCGCCTATGCCGGGCTGGTGGGCGCGCATCTGAAGGCGAAGCGCCGGCCCTTGCTCGCGGCCTGGACCAAGGGGTCGCGCGAACGGCTCGCCAACCTTATGCGAGAGAACGGCATCGCCGCCGTGGCCGCCGAGGATTGGAAGGCGGCGCGCGCGCTGCCGGATGGCGTCGTCGCCCTGGTGGTGATGGGCCTCGAACGCGGCTTCGTCGCTGATGGCATTGCCGTTACTGCCGAACAGGACATCCTGGGCGAGCGCATCGCCCGCCCGCCGCGCCGCCGGCGCCGCGCCGACCAGTTCATCGCCGACGCCACCGAGATTGCGGATGGCGACCTTGTCGTCCATCAGGACCACGGCATCGGGCGGTATGAGGGCCTGACCACCATCGAGGTTTCCGGAGCCCCGCATGACTGCCTGCGACTGACCTATGATGGCGGCGACCGGCTTTTCGTGCCGGTCGAAAACATCGAGATCCTGTCGCGCTTCGGCACCGAAACGGCGGGCGTGGCGCTCGACAAGCTGGGCGGCGTGTCCTGGCAGAACCGCAAGGCCAAGGCAAAGTCCCGCATCCGCGACATGGCGGGCGAACTGATCCGCACCGCCGCCCTGCGGCGGATGAAGGACGGCACGCTGGCGACCCCGCCCGAGGGGTTGTGGGACGAATTCTGCGCCCGCTTCCCCTTCGCCGAGACCGAGGACCAGTCCCGCGCCATCGCCGATGTGCTGGAGGACCTGTCCGCCGGCCGGCCCATGGATCGCCTGATCTGCGGCGATGTCGGCTTCGGCAAGACCGAGGTGGCGCTGCGCGCCGCCTTCGTCAGCGCGATGTCCGGGTCGCAGGTCGCGGTCGTGGTGCCGACCACGCTGCTGGCGCGCCAACATGCGCGCACCTTCAGCGCGCGCTTCGAGGGCTTCCCCATCCGCGTCGCGCAGCTGTCGCGCATGGTCACGGCCAAGGAAGCGGCCGAGGTGCGCGCCGGCCTCAAGGATGGCACCGTCAACATCGTCGTCGGCACCCATGCGCTGCTGGCGAAGGGCATCGAGTTCGACAATCTCGGCCTGGTGATCGTCGATGAGGAGCAGCATTTCGGCGTCAAGCACAAGGAAGCGCTGAAATCGCTCAAGGCCGATGTGCATGTCCTGACGCTGACCGCGACCCCCATCCCGCGCACGCTGCAGCTGGCGCTGACCGGTGTGCGGGAGATGAGCGTGATCGCCACGCCGCCGGTCGATCGCCTCGCCGTGCGCACCTTCATCATGCCCTGGGACCCGGTGGTGCTGCGCGAGGCTGTGCAACGCGAGCGCTTCCGCGGTGGCCAGATCTTCTGCGTCGTGCCGCGCATCGAGGACATGGCGAAGGTCGCCGAACGCCTCACCGAGATCGTGCCGGAAGCGCGCGTGGTTCAGGCCCATGGCCGGCTCAGCCCGACCGAACTCGAACGCATCATGACCGAGTTCGGCGACGGCAAGCACGACATCCTGCTGGCGACCAACATCGTCGAGAGCGGGCTCGACATGCCGGCGGTGAACACGCTGCTGATCCATCGCGCCGACATGTTCGGCCTCGCACAACTGTATCAGCTGCGCGGGCGGGTCGGGCGCGGCAAGCTGCGCGGCTATGCATACCTGACCTGGCCGCAGTCGCATCGCCTCTCGCCGGCGGCGGAAAAGCGGCTGGAGGTGATGCAGACGCTCGACAATCTCGGCGCCGGCTTCACCCTGGCTTCCCACGACCTCGACATCCGCGGTGCGGGCAACCTGCTCGGTGAAGAACAGTCCGGCCAGATACGCGAGGTCGGCATCGAGTTGTACCAGCAGATGCTCGAGGAGGCCGTCGCCGACATCAAGGCCGGGCAGGGCAAGGGCGGCGATTCGGAACGCGACTGGACGCCGCAGATCAATCTCGGCCTGCCGGTGCTGATCCCGGAGACCTATGTCGCCGACCTGCCGGTGCGCCTTGGCCTCTATCGCCGCATCGGCTCGCTCGCCTCCGATGGCGAGACGGATGCGATGGGCGCCGAACTCGCCGACCGTTTCGGCCCGGTGCCGCCGGAGGTCGAGAACCTTCTCCAGGTCGTCGCCATCAAGCGGCTATGCCGCGAGGCGGGGGTGGAGAAGCTCGATGCCGGGCCGAAGGGCGTCGTACTGTCCTTCCGCGGCAATCGCTTCGCCGACCCGGCCGGCATGGTCGGCTGGGTAACGGCGCAGAAGGGCCAGGTGAAGCTGCGCCCGGACCATAAAATGGCGCTGCTGCGGGAGATGGACCTGCCGCAGCGGGTCAAAGCGGCCCGCGACCTGCTGACCGCGCTCGCCAAGCTGGTGCGGCGCGCCCGAGCGGCCTGAACCGAGGGTGGTTGCAAGCCGGCGGTCCTGGACGTAATCGGAACGTGATCCGACCAAGGTGCCTCTACATGACCGTTGTGTTTTCCCGGCCTGCGCGTCTGGCCTCCCTGGCGGCCGCGGCACTGATGCTCGCTGCCGGTGGCCCGCCGCCTGAGCGCGTCACGACGCCGCGCCAGCAGGCCCTGCCGGCGGCTGAGAGCGCGCCAGCCGTGGCGCCGGTCTCAGAGCCCGCGCCGGTGCCGGGGCCGCTCAGCGCGCCGGCCGCCGCCGTGGCGGCGATCACGGCGACGGACCTCGCGAACCTCACGCCCGCCAACCGCGCGCGCGCTTTGGCCGATGCGCGGCCCTGGTCAGGGACGCTCTTCGTTGGCTCCTCGGTGGCGGATGGCTATTTGCGCGAACTCATCATCGAGCCATGGACCGGCTCATGGGGTGACGACACGCTGGTCGGCGGCGCCGTGCAGTACCGTCTCGGCCGCTTCTGGCGGTTCTTCACGGTCGATCTGGAATTAGGCAGCCAATACCGCTTCGGCCAGACCGAGGGCGGCGAATTCTGGGCCGTCGCCTATCTCCGTTATGACGGCTTCCCCTGGTCGAACTACATTTACACGACCTTGGGCCTGTCAATGGGCCCCGACTTCGTGACTAGGCTGCCGCAGGTCGAGCGCGGCACGGATGCGCGGCCCGAACAGAACCAGTCGGCCTTCCTCAACTACTTCTCGCCGGAAATCACCTTCGCCCTGCCGGAGCACCCGCAGTACGAGGTGGCGCTGCGCTACATGCATCGCAGCGGCATGTTCGGCCTGTACAATGGCGTGTGGGAAGGCGCGAACAGCTTCGCCGTGGGCTTCCGCTACCGCTTCTGATCGCTCCGGCCGCGCTCGCCGCGGTCGTAGGCGCCCGCGACAGCTGGCGTTGCCTGTTGTCGCACCTCACGCCAGCGGCGCGGCGCGTGCCTGGCTGCGCGCCAGGATCGCCGCGTTGGCGGCCATGGTGCATCCGGAACCGCTCGCGCACTGACCCGCGACCCGAAGGCGCATCTCTGGTCGGTTCCACCCTGAATATCCTGCTGCAGCCGCCGGGAGCGTGACCGCCGCAGTTGCGCGGGCACCGAAGGTCTGACTCACGTGATCGGGCGAGAGGTTCAAGCGTGACGGCTGAACGAAGGTGAACGCATCACGCTCCCGTTCTGGCCAAGGCGATGCGTCCACTGGCGAGGCTAGCACGCCAAGCCCGCTGATATACGGGCCGACACATAATTCATGAGATCGAGGGGAATGGTGGGCGCACGTGGGATCGAACCACGGACCTCCTGCGTGTCAAGCAGGCGCTCATACCACTGAGCTATGCGCCCCCGTCCTGGCCGGGGTCGCCCTCTTAGACGCGGTCGGCGGACCGCGCAAGGCCCCTGCCGGATTCGATCACGCTTCGACCAGCGCGACGTCGAGCAGACGTTCCAGCACCTCGGGTTCCTGGGCGCCGGCAATGGCGTGGCGGCCGGCGACGACGAAGCACGGCACACCGTTGATGCCGAGGCGATGTGCGCGGAGATTCTCCGCATGCACGGCATCGGAATCGGCGCCGGATTCGAGGAAGCGGATCACCGACATGGATTCGAGTCCGACGCGCGTCGCCAGCTTGGTCAGCGTCTCCAGATGGCCGAGATCCGCACCCTCGGCGAAGTGGCCGTGGAACAGCGCGTCGACCATGGCGTCGCCGAGACCCTCGCGCACGGCGAAACGCACCAGGCGATGCGCGTCGAGGCTGGAGGGCATGCGGCGGATGTGGTCGAAGCGGAAGGGCACGCCCTCCGCGAGCCCCAGTTCGGCGATCGTCGCGTGCAGGCGCCGGGCCCGCTCCTCGCCGCCGAACTTGCGCGTGAGGAATTCCTGGCGCGGCAGCCCCGCCGATGGAATGTCGGGGTTCAGCAGGAAGGGCCGCCACACGATGTCGACCAGGATGTCGGGGCGTGCCCGAAGCGCTCGCCTCAGCCGCCGCGTGCCGAGATAGCACCAAGGACAGACCAGGTCGAAGACGACCTCGACCTGCAGCCTCGCGCGAGGGGGGACGAGAAGGTTCACCAGG
Source organism: Roseomonas sp. CAU 1739 (assembly GCF_039839775.1). Taxonomy (NCBI): domain Bacteria; kingdom Pseudomonadati; phylum Pseudomonadota; class Alphaproteobacteria; order Acetobacterales; family Roseomonadaceae; genus Roseomonas; species Roseomonas sp. CAU 1739. The sequence continues at coordinate 199,576 of NZ_JBDOQQ010000003.1, read as the reverse complement.
CTATCCTAGAGCAGCCCTCGCCACGGTGGAACCTTCGCGGGCCAAGCCATTCTGTCATTTCGTCTTTTGCGGGGAGGGTGGCGGCGCCCAGGTCGGCGGGCGCCCACCCCGGGGGCTCCATGCCACTGGGCCGGCGTGCCGGAACGGCGTGGTCCGGCCGCGCGCGATCCACCGGAACGCTTGGCCGACGGGAGCGTCGTCGCCCCCCGGGCGGCCGCTGCGCTAGGCCGATACGCCCGCCTGGCGACCCGGGGGCGTGGGGGCAAGCCGGATGCGGTCACCGCCATCGGCCATCGCGCCCCGCAAGGCGGTCAGCGCGGACGATATGGCTTCCTCGAGTGCGGCGGGTTCGGCGCCGTCACCGACCATCGCGACGCCCACGCTGATCGTCATGCGCTGGCCACTCATCTCCGGATCGATCATGCGCTCGGATGACAGGGCGCGCAGGCGGGCGGCAACGCGTTCGGCGGCCTCCTCGGTGGCGGCCGGAAGGAGGGTGCCGAGCACATCGGGTTCGACATGGCCCGACAGGTCCCCTGCGCGCGTCGTGTCGCCGATACTGCCGGCAAGGCTGCGAAGCATCTCGGCGGCCTGGCCCGGGCCGCGATGTGCGCGCAGGTCGTCCAGGCCGTCGATGCTTGCCACCAGGAACATCGCCGGCGCCGCATCGCGCCGGCAACGGGCGAGGGCAGGGATGATCTGGCGCAGCAGGAGCGGATGGTTGGGCAGGCCGGTGGCATGGTTGAAAGGTGCGTCGCGCGCCGCGGCGCGGGCCTGGCCGTCGCGCCGGTGCAAGCTTCGCAACTGCAGCAGGATGACGAGCGGCAGCGCCGCCTGGGGCACCAGTCGAACCAGTGCGAGCCAGCCGGACCCCGGGGATGCCGCGATGGCGTCGATGCCGACAATGGCCGCATTGACCAGCAGGACGATCGCCCCAAGTCCGGCCAGCATGGCCCTGCGCTGGTCGTGGCGCGATTGCAGCGCCGTGCGCACCGCCAGCGCCGCGCTGGCCAGGGTCAGCAGCAGGACGGCAACCTGCGTCGCGACAAGGGCGGCGGCGGCAGGGCTCAAGGCGAAAAACTCATGTCACGGCGCCAATCCAACCCGGCGCTGCTCGGGCTGTGGATCCGGCCTGCGTTGCGTCTGGTGTCCGATGATAGGACGGGCAACGTTAACAGCGCCAGCACCTCCGGCCCGTGCCGTGCCGTGAAGCGCCGTCGCATCGGCTTGGCCGCCGGCCATCAGGTCGGGTCGCGCAGCACCCGGTACAGGGCCGGGATCGCCAGCACGGTCAGCAGCGTGGACGACAGCAGCCCGAACAGGAGCGCCACCGCGAGACCCTGAAAAATCGGATCGGCGAGGATGAAGCCGGCACCGATCATCGCCGCAGCGGCCGTCAGCGCGATCGGCCTGAAGCGCACCGCGCCGGCCTCAAGTGCCACTGCGCGCAGGCTGCGTCCCGCACGGGGCGCGTGCCGCATGAAATCCACCAGCAGGATCGAATTGCGCACGATGATCCCGGCGAGCGCGATGAATCCAATCATCGATGGCGCGGTGAAGGGGGCTCCGGTCAGCGCATGGCCGAGCACCACGCCGGGCAGAGCCAACGGCACCGGTACCAGCACCACGAGCGGCAGCAGGAACGACCGGAACTGTGCCACCACCAGCACGTAGATGCCGAGCAGGGCAGCCGCGAAGGCCGCGCCCATGTCGCGGAAGGTGATGCGGGTGACCTCCCATTCCCCGTCCCACAGAAGCACCGGGCGCGCCGGCGCGTCCGGCTGGCCGGCGAAGTGGATCTCCGGCGCGCCCGGCGCGGCGGCGAGCGCATCCGCCACGGCCAGCATGCCGTAGACGGGCGCTTCGTAAGCGCCGGCGAGTTCGGCCATCATCATCTCGGCCGGGCGGCCGTTGCGGCGGTAGATCATCGGCGAGGCCGGCTCCTGCCGCACCTCGATCAGCGATCCGAGCTCGACCGGCCCGCGCCGGCCGGGCACGGGCGTGGCGAGCATCCGCTCGCCCAGCACCAGCTGGTCCTTCGGCAGCCGCACCATGATGGCAAGCGGGTTGCGCCCCGCGCCACGATGCGACCAGCCGGCCAGCACGCTGCCCAGCAGGGCGCGGATGGTGTCGTGCACCGCCGCTTCCTCGACCCGGTGGAATTCGAGCTGGTCGGGCAACAGGCGCAGGCGCAGCCGCGTGCCGGGGTCGGCGATGGTGTCGTCGATATCCACCAGGAAGTCGATGCTCCGGAAGGCCTCGCGCACCGTCGCCGCCGCGGCGCGGCGCGTCTGCGGGTCCGGGCCGTCGATCTCGGCGAGCAGGGTCGCGAGTACCGGCGGCCCGGGCGGCACCTCCACCACCTTGAGCCGCGCGCCTTCCGGCAGCGGCATGGCGCGCAGGCGCTGCCGCACATCGAGGGCGATGGCATGGCTTGACCGCGACCGCGCATGCCGGTCGGTCAGCTGCAGGTCGAGGTCGCCGAGCCGCGGCGCCTGCCGGACGAAGCTGTGGCGCACCAGGCCGTTGAAGTTGAAGGGCGCCGCCGTGCCGGCGTTGAGCGTCGTGGCCTCGACCTCGGGCACTGCGCGCAGCAGATCCGCCGCCGCGATCAGCGACCGTTCCGTTTCCTCAAGGCTGGTGCCGGCCGGCATGTCGAGCATCAGCGCCAGCTCCGACTTGTTGTCGAAGGGGAGCAGCTTGACTGTCACGTCGCGCGTGACGAACAGCGCCATCGAGGCGAGCGTGGCGAAGCCGGTCAGGCCAAGGAAGATCCAGGCGACCGCGCGGCGTTCGATCACCCGCCGCGCCACCGCCCGGTAGATGCGCGCAAGCGGCCCGCCATCGTGCCCGGCATGGGACGCGCCGAGCTTCACCATAAGCCACGGCGTCAGCACCATGGCGACGAAGAAGGAAAAGGTCATCGCGGCCGACGCCACCGCCGGTATGGGCGCCATGTAGGGGCCCATCATGCCGGAGACGAACATCATCGGCAGCAGGGCCACGATCACGGTCAGGGTCGCGACGATGGTCGGGTTGCCGACCTCGGCCACCGCATCGACGGCCGCCGCGGCGCGGTCGCGCCCATCCTGCATCGCCCAGTGGCGGTCGATGTTCTCGACCACCACGATGGCGTCGTCCACCAGGATGCCGATCGAGAAGATCAGCGCGAAAAGCGATACGCGGTTCAGCGTGTAGCCGAGCAGATAGGCACCGAACAACGTCAGCAGGATGGTCACCGGAATGACCACCGCCGTCACCGCCGCCGCCCGCCAGCCGATCGCGAGCCAGACCAGTGCGACGATCGACAGCGTCGCAAGGCCAAGGTGGAACAGCAGCTCGTCCGACTTCTGCTGTGCCGTCGCGCCGTAGTCGCGCGTCAGGTCGGCGGCGATGCCGTCCGGGATCATGGTGCCGGACAGCGCGGCGAGGCGCGCCTGCAAGGCGCGCGTCACCTCCACTGCATTCGCCCCCGGCCGCTTCGCGATGGCGATCGACACGGCGGGGGCCTGCACCCAGGCGCCGCCATCGCCACGCGTCAGTCGCCAGGCGCGCGCCTCCAGCGGGGCCGGCGCGGCCGAGATGCGTGCCACGTCGCCCAGATAGACCGGCCGCCCGTCGCTGGTGGTCAGCAACAGCAGCCCGACATCGGGCACGCCCCGCAGCGTCTCGCCGGCCTGCACGCTCAGCGTGCGACCGTCGTGGCGGACCTGGCCGGCATGGAAGGAACGGTTGGCCCCCTGCAGCTTCTCGATCAACTGGTTGAGCGTGATCCCATGCAGCATCAGCGCCGCGGGGTCTGGCTCGATGCGGATCTCCGTGGGACGGCCGCCGACCAGGTAGGTCAGCCCGACCTGCGGGATGGTCGCGAGGTCGGACAGGACGCGGTCCGCCACCTCATGCAGGGCGGCGTCGTCCCAGCGTGCATCGGCGGCGCGCGGGCGCAGCGTGACCACGGCGACCGCGACATCGTTGATGCCCCGCCCGATCACCAGCGGCTCGGGGATCCCGAGCGGAATGCGGTCCCAGTTTGCCCGCAGCCTTTCATGCACGCGCAGGATCGCCTCGTCCGCGCTGGTGCCGACCAGGAAGCGGGCGGTGACCATCACGGCGTCGTCCTGGGTCTGGCTGTAGACATGCTCCACGCCGGGAATGGCGGTGACGATGGCCTCGAGCGGGCGGGTCACCAGTTCCATCGCGTCGGGCGCGGCGAGGCCATCGGCGCGCACGCTGATGTCGACCATCGGCACGCTGATCTGCGGTTCCTCCTCCCGCGGCAGGGACAGCAGGGCGAGCAGCCCAAGTGCCACCGAAACGACGAGCAGCAGCGGCGTCAGCGGTGACCGGATGAAGGCCTGGGCAAGGCGGCCCGAAATGCCGAGGCTCATGGCCGGATAAGCGCATCGCCGGCGGCGAGGCCGGAGAGGATCTCGATGCCCTCGCCCAGCGGCATGGGCACGGCGCGGCCGCGCTGCACGGGCACCACCGCGCCGGAGGCGAGGCGCACCATGTCCACGCCCGGCCCCGCGATCAGGAAGTCGCGCGGGATGACGATCGCCGGGCGTTGGTCGGCCTGGATGGTCACGCGGACGCGTTCGCCCACGAAGAAGTCGCCGAGACCCGCCACCTCGGCATCGGCCACCACCTGGCCCTGCTGCAGTTCGGGATAGACGAGGCGAATGCTGCCCTCGCCGAGCGGCGGGCCCGTCGGCGAGACCCCGCGCGCCGACCGTGATCGCGTCGCCTGCCTTGAGGAAGCGGGCATGGCGTTCCGGCAGGCGCAGTCGCAGGACGTAGCGGTCGGTGGCGATTGTGGTGATGGGTTCGCCCGGCAGCACGACGGCGCCGACCGTGCCGCGCACCCGCAGCACCCGGCCGGCCTGCGGCGCCAGCACCTCGCCCTCCCGCTGCTGCTGCACGGCGACAGCGCGTTCGGCGCGGGTCGCGGCAATCTGCGCGGCCACCACATCGAGCGTGGTCTGCGCGTCCTCGAGCCGTGCCTGGGTGGCGGTGCCGGTGGCTCGCAGCGCGCGGGTGCGCTCGAGGTCCTGCTGCGCCTGGCGGTGCTGCGCCTCGAGCGCCGCGAGGCGCGCGTCCAGCGCGGCCAATTGCAGCGGCTGCTTGGGGTCGTCGACCACGGCGATGACCTGGCCGGCGGCGACGGCGTCGCCCTCCCGCACGGTGAGCCGGGCCAGGGTGCCGGTGATGCGCGCGCGGGCTTCCACCTCGCGCACGCTTTCGACCGTGGCGAAGACAGGACGCAGGTCGGCGACCGTCACCGGCGCGACGGTGAGGGGCGCCTGCGCGAGTGCCGGCGTCGCTTGGAGCAGCAGGAGAACAAGGAGACGGCGCATGGACGGCGATCCTGATGGTCTGGCGGCCGCAGCCGCGCCGCGGGTGATGCGGGCCATTCTGCCGGGCCGGGTCGTCGGCCCCAGGCTTGGCCTGACCGCCACGCCGCCCGATGACCGGGAGGGGAGGGAACGGCACGGGAGCAACATGACCGGCCCCGCATAGAGTGCGGGAATTCTTATATAGAGAGTTCTAATGTTCTTGCATACGCGCGCCGGCCGGCCGGCGTCTTGATCCGCATCAAGGCCCACAAGGCGCCCGGCCGCCCGCCGCAGTCGCCTACCGCCCGGTCACGACGCCCATGACCGTGCCATCGATGCCGAGGCTGGCGACCACCGCAGGGGTGGAGGATCGCCGGCGACTGCGGCCAGGGCAGGGGCATCACGCCCGGATGCGCGATCGTTGCGCGGCACGCTGGGCGACTGCCGCCACCAGGGTCCGGCTCGATAAGCGGCGCCGGCCGTCCGGCGGGACCCGATGTCCTGCATTGACAGGTTCACGCTGGGCGCACAGCGCGTCGTCATCGCTCGCCAAGCCGCGCGCCGCATGGGCTGGCGGCACCATGCCGTATGCCTCGGCAATCAGGTCCATGGCGACGAATGGCGGCCAAGCGCATCAGCCGCCGGGCGCTTCAGCGCGCCGGCGAGGCGGAAGGCAAAGGATTAGGATGAGGTGGGATTCGAACCCACGATACGCTCGCGCGTATGGCGGTTTTCAAGACCGCTGCCATAGACCACTCGGCCACTCATCCAGGTGCGGCGGGTTCCGCCTATTCGCCGGCCAGCCTGGCCGCCATCATCGGCGCACCAAGGCGCATCATGCCATGGACATCGGGCGCGCGGTCGAGCGACAGGACCGCATCGGCCAACTGCGCGGCGCGCTCCGAGCCCAGCACGGCATCGGCCAAGCCGTGGAACTTCGCGCGGATCTCGGCCTCGGTCAGGAAGTTGGCCGGCTCGCCCTTGGGGATGTTCACCTTCTTCACGAAGGTCTGGCCGCGCGCCTTCACCGTCAGCTTGCCCGACATGAAGGCTGGGAAGTCGGCTTCGACCTCGGCATCCTCGACCGGCAGGATCTTCTTCATCAGCCCGCGCAGGTCCGCATCCTGCAGCCAGGCGTAGCTGTCCCAGCCGAAATGGCCGCGGGCCAGGGCGCAGGCCACCACGAAGGGGCCGGAGAACTGGCCATCGACGATGTTCTGCGGGTTCTGCTTGTACTGCGTCGGTGCGCCCACCAGCAGCATGCCCTTGTTGGGCAGGCCCATGGTGACGCTCTCGATCTCCTCGGTCTTGAGGCCGAGTTCCGCGCGCAGCGCGAGTGCCGCGTCGACATTGGCATGGCCATAGCGGCAGGACGGGTAAGGCTTCACCGCCGTTTCCATCAGTTCCCAGGCCTTGCCGAGGTTCTCGATCGCGCGCGCCGGGTTCGGGTTCGGCGCATAGGCGCGCAGGAAGCCGGCACGGCCTTCCAGCGCCTCGCCGGCGCCGCGGAAGCCTTCGCGCGCCAGGGATGCGGCGGCCAAGCCGTTCAGCGCCGACCAGCCCACCTGGAACCGCTTCGTCCAGGCGCCGTTGTTGAGGAATTGCAGGCTGCCCGCCGCCTGGGACAGCGCGATGCCGAAGGCATCCTCGACCTGCGCCGCCGACAGGCCGAACACGCGCGCGGCGGCGGCGGCGGCCCCGAAGGCCCCGCAGGTCGCCGTCGGGTGGTAGCCGCGGTCGTAATGGTCCCCACCCGGCAGGGACAGCGCGAGCCGGCAGGTCACCTCATACCCGGCGACGATCGCGCCCAGCACGGTGCGGCCATCGGCCCCGACCATTTCGGCCGCGGCGAGCGCCGCCGGGATCACCGGCGCGCCGGGGTGCAGCGTGCCGGCCGCATGGGTGTCGTCGAAATCGAGCGAATGCGCCGTGGTGCCGTTGACCAGGGCCGCCCCGGCCGGGGTGTAGCGCGCCGAGTCGCCGAACACTGCCGCCGAACCGGCCGCCAGGCCCAGGGAGCGCGCCGCAGCCAACAACGGCGCCGTGCTCTCGGCATCGTGACGGCCGCGCAGCATGTTGCCCACCAGGTCGAGCACCAGGAAGCGGGTCCGCTCCTGCACCTCGGCCGGCAGCGTTTCGAAGCGGATCGCCGCGGTGAAGGCAGCAAGGTCGCGCGTTACGGCAGCCATGGCGTTTGTCCTCCGGTCTATCGCGACGCTTGTAGCACTCCCCGCGCGACGGCCAAGGCATGCAACAGGTGTTTGCGTCGCGCGGGGACGCATGGCACCTGAGCGCCATGATCACGCGCCGTATCCTCCTCGCCGCAGCGCCGCTCGCCGGCTGTGCCGCCTCGCCCTCCGCCGTCACGACGCCGTCGGCCGCGACCCTGCCGGCCCCGGTTCCGCCCCAGGCGGGAGAGCCGGAGTACCAGACGGTCGCCTCGGTCCCCTTCGAACGCTTCGTCGAGGGGGTGAAGACTGAGGGGCGGCGGCGCGGCCTGTCGCAGGCCATGCTGAACACCGCCTTCGCGGGCGTGCGGCCGAATCAGCGTGTCATCGAACTCGACCGCCGCCAGGCCGAGGGTGGCATGCAGTGGGAGGAATATCGCGACCGAATCATGGTCTCGCCGACCCGGGTGCAGAACGGCCGGCGCAACTATGCCGAGAACGCCGAACTGCTGCGCCGGATCGAGCAGCGCTTCCGCGTCTCTCCGCGCGTCATCGTCGCGATCTGGGGGGTGGAGACGAATTTCGGCGGCAATACCGGCGGCTTCAAGGTGGTCGAAGCCCTGGCGACGCTCGCCTGGGAAGGCCGCCGGGCGTCGTATTTCCGCACCGAGCTGTTCGCCGCGCTGAAGATCCTGGATGACGGCCATATCCGCAACGACCGGATGACGGGCTCCTGGGCGGGCGCGATGGGCCAGCCGCAATTCATGCCGACCAATTTCGAACGCCTCGCGGTCGATTTCGACGGCGACGGGCGGCGCGACATCTGGGACAGCAAGGCGGATGCGCTGGCCTCCATCGCCAACTACTTCAACCGCAATGGCTGGCGGGAGGGTGAATCCTGGGGCCTCGCCGTCACGCCGCCGCCGGGCTTCACCCTGCAGGGCGCGGATACCGAGACACGGCGGCCGATGCGCGACTTCGCCCGGCTGGGCTTCCGCACCGAGGCCGGCGGTGCCCTGCCCGACGGGCCGGAGGCGCAGGTCGTTCTGCCCAATCGCGGCAATGGCCAGGTCTTCCTCGGCCACCACAATCTGCGGGTGATCCGCCGGTACAACTCGCCGGTGAACTATGGGCTTTCGGTCGGACTGTTGTCGGATCGGGTGGCTTGAAGGCGCGCGTCCTCCTGCCGCTGCTGCTGGCCGCCGCCTGCAGCACGCCGCAGCCGCGCTACCTGGTGGGCGAGGCCTACAGCCTCGGCGGCGTCTGGTCCTATCCGCGGGAGGATTTCACGCTGGTCGAGACCGGCCTCGCCACGCGCCAGGCCGGGCCGGGCTGGAATACGCCGACTGCGAATGGCGAGGCCTGGAGTTCGTCCCGCGCACTCGCCGCGCACCGGACGCTGCAACTGCCGGCCGTGGTGACGGTCACTAATCTCGAGAACGGGTCCTCGCTGACGCTGCGGGTCAATGACCGCGGGCCGGTTAATCCGGGTCGCGTCATCGGCTTGTCGGACCGCGCGGCGGATCTGCTCGGCATCCCTCCCGGCGGTGCGGCGCAGGTGCGCGTCGCAGTGGACGGGGACCGCAGTCGTGCCCTGGGCGAGGGCGTGCTCGGCCGGCCGCCGGAAGCGATCGCGATCGAGGCCGCTCCGCGCGCCGCCGTCGCGTCCGAGAGCCTGGCACCGCCGCCCGGCGCGCGTGATGCGGGCCAGCGCAGCGTTGCCGTGCCGGTAACGGCCAGTGCGGCGCCGGTCGCGGCCTCCGCGCCGGCACAGGTCGTGCTGCCGGAGACGGTTACGCCCGGCATGCCCAATCCGGGGCGGATCTTCGTCGAGGCCGGCATCCTGTCGCGCGCCGATGCGGCGCAGCGCCTGGCGGCGCGGATCCCCGGGGCGCGGGTCGAGGCCTTCGGCCCGCGGCGGGACCAGCGGTACCGCGTGCGGGTCGGGCCGTTTTCAACCGCCGCCCAGGCCGACGCGACGCTTGAGCGGACTCTAGCCGCAGGAGTATCCGGTGCGCGTATCCTGGTGGATTGAGATGACGCCCCGCAGTCAGGAATGGATCGCATGACCGATCGTCGCACGCTGCTCGGTGGCGCCCTGGCCGGGCTTGTCGGCCCGGGCCTCGCCACGCCGGCCCTGGCGCAGCGCGCGCCGGCGCGCCGTCCGGCATCGCCGACGCGCCCGGCCGGATCGCCGGCGGATACGCCGCTCGGCCCGGTCGATGTCCAGGCGCGCCAGGCGCTGATCGTGGATTTCGCGACCGGGGCGACGCTGCTCGAGAAAAACGCCGACGAGCGCATGCCGCCGTCATCCATGTCCAAGCTGATGACGATGTATGTCGTCTTCGAGAAGCTGAAGGCCGGCCAGCTTCAGCTCGACCAGACGCTGCCGGTCAGCGAGCGGGCTTGGCGGATGGGCGGGTCCAAGATGTTCGTGGACCTCGGCGCGCAGATCAAGGTCGAGGACCTGATCCACGGCGTCATCGTCCAGTCCGGCAACGATGCCTGCATCGTGCTGGCCGAGGGCATCAGCGGCAGCGAGACGCAGTTCGCCGAATTGATGAACGAAACCGGGCGGCGGATCGGGCTGACCAACAGCAGCTTCCGCAACGCCACCGGCTGGCCCGACCCCGAGCACCGCATGACGGCGCGAGACCTGGCGATCCTGGCGCGCCGGATCATCACGGACTTCCCGGACTACTATGCGTTCTACAATATGCGGTCGTACCGCTATAACAACATCACCCAGGAGAACCGCAACCCGCTGCTGTCGCGCGTCGCCGGGGCGGATGGGCTCAAGACCGGGCACACGGAAGAAGCGGGCTATGGCCTGACCGGCAGCGCCAAGCGCGGCGATCGCCGGGTGATCCTGGTGATCAACGGCCTGCCGTCCATGCGGGCCCGTGGCGAGGAGAGCGAGCGCCTGATGGAATGGGCCTTCCGCGAGTTCGAGGCGGTGGTGCTGTTCCGTGCCCAGGACACCATCGAGGAAGTGCCGGTCTATCTCGGCGAACGGTCGAAGGTGCCGATGGTGGGCGGGCGCGACCTGGTGCTGACCCTGCCGCGGCAGTGGCGGTCCCGGTTGCAGGTGCGCCTGCACTACGACGCACCGCTGACCGCCCCGGTCGCACGCGGCCAGCAGATCGGCGAGATGCAGGTCGGCGGGCAGGGCGTGCCGGAACTGCGCATTCCGCTGCTGGCAGGGGCTGATGTCGAGAAGCTCGGCCTGATCTCCCGCATTCCCGCGGTGGTCAGCCAGATGGTCTTCGGGTCGCGCGGCTGACACGCTGGTTTGACGCCGCCCCGATGCGGCGCCAAACGAACGGCTGATGGTGGATCCGGGACGCTTCATCACTCTGGAAGGCGGCGAGGGGGCCGGGAAATCGACGCAGGCGCGGCAGCTTTCCGCGGCGCTGGCGGCGACCGGTCGCGCCGTGTTGCGCACCCGCGAGCCAGGCGGCACGCCGGGCGCGGAACGCATCCGCGACCTGCTGCTCGGCCACGGGCCGTGGGACCCGGTCGCCGAGGCCATGCTGCATTTCGCCGCGCGGCGCGAGCATGTGCTGCGCGTGATCCGGCCCTTTCTGGCCGCCGGCGGCTGGGTGGTCTGCGACCGCTTCGCCGATTCGACGCTCGCCTACCAAGGTGCGCAGGGTCTGCCGCGCGAGGTCTGGACGCGGCTGGCCGAGGTCGCGCTGGAAGGCTTCGCGCCGGACGCCACGCTGGTGCTGGACATGGCGCCGGAGGCTGGCATGGCCCGTGCCGCCGCGCGCAGCGGCGCCGATCGGTACGAACGCATGGGCACGGCGTTCCATGCCCGGGTCCGGGCGGGATTCCTGGCGATTGCCGCGGCCGAGCCGGCGCGCTGCGTGGTGGTTGATGCCTCGGCGGGGCCGGATGAGGTCTTCGCCGGTATCGCCGCCGCCCTGCGCACCCGGCTCGGGGTCGCGCTGTGAGGGCGTTACTTTATTCCTTTAACACTTTAAGCCTTTATTTTGCCCTGGCGGCGCAGGCGGTCAGGCGCTTGTCCTTGATAATATTCCTATATCCTATCGCAGTGGTGTGGCGCAAGGGTTCGCTGCGGCGGGACGGCTTCCGGCGGCGATTGGAGGGGTTCCACCGCATCGGCGCGACGGTAGGCCAGGAGAATTGGAGGGGCTTTGCCCCTCCAAACCACCCCACCAGGGGCCAGCGGGCCCCTGGACCACGGGTTTTTGGCGCCGGGCAGGGGGGCGTTCCGTCGTTGGGGCTTGCGTGCCGTGCCCGACACCAAGCGGGTTTCTGCCCTGCTGCGCGCAAGGGATGGTTTCCCATGGAAACGACACTCCCGCCGGGCACCAAGTTGAGGTTTCCAAAGGCCTTAAGCCTTTGGTGGGGGAGGTCCGGAGGGGGCAAAGCCCTCTCCGGTCCCTCCCTGCAGGCCCTTGTCCCATCGCTTATGCGGCAATGCCCGACATGACCGACCCGCGCGCCACCCCCGACCTGGCCGGCCATGACGCCGCCGCGCTGACCCTCCGGGACGCGGCGCGGTCCGGGCGCCTGCACCATGCCTGGCTGATCTGCGGTGCACCTGGGATCGGTAAGGCGACGCTCGCCTGGCGCTTTGCGCGCTGGCTGTTGGCGGGCATGCCGGACACCACCCCGCCGCTTTTTGTCGACCCGGCCAGCCCGGTGTTCCGCCGTGTTGCCGCCGACACCCATGCCGATTGCTTCACGCTGGAGCCGCACACCGGCGACAAGGGCGTGAAGCGCGTGCTGCGCGTCGATGATGCACGGGATGCGGTGCGCTTCCTGACCCAGACCGCGGCCGAAGGCGGCTGGCGCGTGGTGGTGATGGATGAGGCCGAGCGCGCCGACCAGGCGCAGGTCCAGAACACTCTGCTGAAGACGCTGGAGGAACCGCCGCCGAAGACGGTGCTGCTGCTGGTCTGCTCGGCGCCGCAGAAGCTGCTGCCGACCATTCGCAGCCGTTGCCGGCGGCTGGACCTGAACCCGCTGTCTGCCGCGGAGATGGAGACGCTACTGGCGCGGCTGCTGCCAGAGGTGGCGGCGGGCGAGCGCAGGCGGTTGGCCACGCTGTCGGCGGGGTCGCCGGGGCGGACGATGGCGCTGATGGAGGCGGGTGGGCTCGCGTTGCAGGATGCGGTGGAGTCGAGCCTTGCGGCGCTGGCGAAGGCGGAGGAGGCGCGTGACCACGCGCTGGCGGATCGGCTGGCGATGGATCGCACGGGTGGAGCCTTCGCGATCTTCTTTGGGCTGCTGCGCGGCGCGATCGCGGTGGCGCTGCGCGATGCGGCGCGGGGGCGGCCGGCGCCGGCCTGGATGGTCCGCCATCCGCTTGCCGTCTGGGCAGGGCTGTGGGATAGGCTCGGCACTCTCGCGGACGATACCGAGCGGTTGAATCTCGACCGCAAGCAGGCCGTGCTCACGGGTCTCTCCTGGCTCGCGCGCCCCTGAAGACGGAGCGTCCGGACCCCAGACCGGACACCCCATGGCGAAGCCAAGCATCTACCTCACCACGCCGATCTACTACGTCAACGACAAGCCCCATATCGGCCACGCCTACACGTCGCTCGCGACCGATGTGCTGGCGCGCTTCAAGCGGCTGGACGGGCATGAGGTCTTCTTCCTGACCGGCACGGATGAGCACGGGCAAAAAGTGGAGAAGGCGGCGAAGGATGCCGGGGAGGACCCGCAGGCCTTCACCGACCGCGTCAGCCAGGCCTTCCGCGACCTGACCGTGACGATGGGATTTTCCAACGACGACTTCATCCGCACCACGGAACCGCGCCACAAGGCGGCCTGCACGGCGCTGTGGAACGTGCTGGCGGAGCGCGGCGAGATCTACCTAGGTGACTACGAAGGCTGGTACGCCGTTCGTGATGAAGCATTCTACGGCCCGGACGAGCTGACCGAGCGCGATGGCGTGAAGTACGCGCCATCCGGCGCGCCGGTAGAGTGGGTGCGGGAGCCTTCGTATTTCTTCCGCATGTCGAAGTGGCTGCCAGAACTGCTGCGGCGCTACGACCTGCCGGAGGGCCATCCCGACCGCATCGACATCCAGCCGGAAAGCCGGCGGAACGAGGTGCGCGCCTTCGTCGCGCGGGGACTGAAGGAATTCGGCGAAGGATCTGCGAAGCTGGATCTTTCCGTCTCCCGCACCTCCTTCACCTGGGGGGTGAAGGTCCCGGGGGATGAGAAGCACGTGATGTATGTTTGGGTCGATGCGCTGACCAACTACATCACGGCGGCGGGGTATCCCGAGACGACGAATCCGCGCTGGCGCTTCTGGCCGGCGGATCTGCATTTCGTCGGCAAGGACATCGTGCGCTTCCACACCATCTACTGGCCGGCGATGCTGCTGGCCGCCGGGCTGCCAGTGGCGAAGCGCGTGTTTGCCCATGGCTGGTGGACCAATGAAGGCCAGAAGATCAGCAAGTCGCTGGGCAATGTGATCGATCCGGTGGCGCTGGTGGAGGAATACGGGCTCGACCCCGTGCGCTACTTCCTGTTGCGGGAAGTGCCTTTCGGGCAGGATGGAGACTTCTCCCGCAAGTCGCTGGGAAACCGGCTGAATGGGGAGTTGGCGGATGCGCTGGGGAATCTCGCGAACCGGACGCTGTCGCTGATCCAGCGGAACTGCGAGGGGAAGCTGCCCGAAGCCGGCGATGCGGTGGTGGGCCGTGAATTCCTTGAAGGCGTGGTGGCGCTGCCGAGCCAGGTGCGCGAACGGCTCGACCGGCAGGAATTCCACCTGGCGCTGGAGGCGGTGATGGCCTCGGTGCGCGATGCCAATGGCTACATCACGCTGGAAGCCCCCTGGGCGCTGAAGAAGACCGATCCGGTGCGGATGGGCGTGGTGCTGCGGCACCTGCATACCGCGCTGCGGACCTACGCCACGTTGCTGCAACCCTTCATGCCGGAGACGGCGGGCAGGATGCTGGACCAGCTCGGCGTGCCGGCGGAAGCGCGCGACATCGCCGCGCTGGGCACCGCGCTGCCGGCCGGTATTGCCCTGCCGCCGCCCGCGCCACTGTTTCGCAAGATCGAGCTGCCGGCGGCCTGATCCGATGCTGATCGATAGCCATTGCCACCTCGACTACTTCACCGAGGCGGAGAGCGAGCAGATCGTCGCCCGCGCCAGGGAAGCCGGCGTCACCCGCATGGTGACGATCGGCGTGCGCATGTCCCAGGCGGCGGCGGTGAAGGCGCTGACCGAGCGCTTCCCCGAGGTCTGGGGGACGGTCGGCATCCATCCGCACAATGCCGGGGAGGGCGAATTGCCCACGCCAGAGGCGATCGCCGCCGAGGCGGAGCATCCGCGCATCATCGGCATCGGCGAGAGCGGGCTGGACTACTTCTACGACAAGGCGCCGCGGGAGGCGCAGGCGGAGAACTTCCGCCGGCATATCCGCGCAGCGCGGCTGGCCGGGCTGCCGCTGGCCATCCATGCGCGGCAGGCCGATGACGACATCCTCACCATCCTGCGCGAGGAGCGCGACGCCGGCGGCTGGTTCGATTTCCTGCTGCATTGCTTCAGCAGTGGCCGGGAACTGGCGGAAAAATCGGTTGAAATGGGCGGCTATGTCTCTTTCTCGGGCATCCTGACCTTCCCACGGAGCCAGGACATCCGCGACGTGGCCCGGGATTTGCCGGCGGATCGCCTGCTGGTTGAGACGGATTCGCCCTATCTCGCCCCCGTGCCCTTCCGCGGCAAGCGCTGCGAACCAGGGATGGTCACGCATACCGCCCGGGTGTTGGCGGAGGTGCGGGGGATGGAGATGGCGGCGCTTGAGGATCTGACCAGCGCGAATTTCCGTCGGCTGTTCAGGAAGATGGCGTAACACATTGCTTAAAGTAACGATTCTAGGTTGTGGTGGGTCCGGTGGCGTGCCGCAGATCGGCGGCGAGGATGGCAGCGGTTGGTGGGGTGCCTGCGATCGGGGCAATCCGCTGAACCACCGCACCCGCTCCTCCATCCTGGTGGAGGGCGATGGCAACGGCCGGCTGCTGGTCGATACCGGGCCGGATCTGCGCACCCAGCTGCTGGCCTGCCGGGTCGCGGGGGTGGATGCGATCCTGTTCACCCATGACCATGCGGACCATGTGATGGGCCTGGATGAGGTGCGGATCCTCAACCGCATCGTCGGGCGGCCGCTCGAAGCCTTTGGCACGGAGCGCACCCTGTCGATCCTGAAGCAGCGTTTCGACTATGCCTTCCTGCCTTCAACGGGACCGGTCTTCTACCGGCCGGCGGTGGATGCGGTGCGGTTGCAGCCGGGCGATGCGGTGGCGATCGCCGGCCACCAGGTGCAGACCTTTCGCCAGGACCATGCGGTGATGGAAACCCTGGGCCTGCGGATCGGCGGCTTTGCCTATTGCACCGACCTGGTTCGGCTGCCGGAGGAAAGCCTGGCGCTGCTTCACGGCCTGGATACCTGGGTGGTGGGATGCTTCCAGCGGCGGCCCCACAAGGTGCATGCCAATCTGGACCAGGTGCTGGAATGGGTGGAGATGCTGCGGCCGCGGCGCACGGTGCTGACGCATATGAGCCCCGACCTGGACCATGGCTGGATGACCGCCAACCTGCCGCCAGGCGTCGAGCCCGGGTACGATGGCATGGTCCTGACCCTGACCTGAAACAGGCGGGGCTTTCACGGGGGCGGGGGATGCCCCACATTCGGCACGAACACGGCCGGCTGATTCGGAGCCGCCGGGACGAAAGGACATCATCATGATTCGGGATCGTGACCCGGTCGAAGTCTACAACAATACGCTTGTTCCGATGGTCATCGAGCAGACGGCCCGCGGTGAGCGCGCGTTCGATATCTATTCGCGCCTGCTGAAGGAACGCATCATCTTCCTGACCGGGCCGGTCTTCGATCAGGTGTCTTCGCTGATCTGTGCCCAGCTGCTGTTCCTGGAAAGCGAGAACCCTTCGAAGGACATCGCTTTCTACATCAATTCTCCCGGCGGCGTGGTTTCTGCTGGCTTGGCGATGTACGACACCATGCAATACATCCGCGCGCCGGTCAGCACGGTGTGCATCGGGCAGGCGGCGTCGATGGGCTCCCTACTGCTGACCGCCGGCGCCAAGGGCAAGCGCTATGGCCTGCCGAACAGCCGGATCATGGTCCATCAGCCCTCCGGCGGGGCGCAAGGCCAGGCGACCGACATCGAGATCCAGGCCCGCGAGATCCTGAAGTTGCGCCAGCGGCTGAACGAGATCTACGTGAAGCATACCGGCCAGCCGATCGAGGCCATCGAGCGCAAGCTGGAGCGCGACAGCTACATGTCGGCCGAGGAGGCCCGGGATTTCGGCCTGATCGACCATGTGGTCGAGGAACGACCGGTGCCGGCCTCCGAGACCACGAAGGCGTGATGGACCCGGCCGGTCTGGCCGTGTTTCGCTTTCCCCCCGGGCGACCGGGGGCTACATTCCTGTTGCAGTTCCCCGTACTTGCGGGGAACACGGAGACCGCATGAGCAAGTCCGGCGATTCCAAGAACACCCTCTACTGCTCGTTCTGCGGGAAGTCGCAGCATGAGGTCCGCAAGCTCATCGCCGGGCCGACGGTCTTCATCTGCGACGAATGCGTCGAGCTGTGCATGGACATCATCCGCGAGGAGCACAAGACCACCCTTGTGAAGTCGCGCGACGGCGTGCCGACGCCCAAGGAGATCTGCAAGGTTCTCGATGACTACGTCATCGGGCAGGACCATGCGAAGAAGGTCCTCTCGGTCGCGGTGCACAACCACTACAAGCGGCTGGCGCATGGCGGGAAGAACCCCGACATCGAGATCGCCAAGTCGAACATCATGCTGGTGGGGCCGACGGGTTCGGGCAAGACGCTGCTGGCACAGACGCTCGCGCGCATCCTCGACGTGCCCTTCACCATGGCGGATGCGACCACGCTGACCGAGGCCGGCTATGTCGGCGAGGATGTCGAGAACATCATCCTCAAGCTGCTCCAGGCCGCGGACTACAATGTGGAGCGGGCGCAGCGCGGCATCGTCTACATCGACGAAGTCGACAAGATTTCGCGCAAGTCGGACAACCCCTCGATCACCCGCGACGTGTCTGGGGAGGGGGTCCAGCAGGCGCTGCTGAAGATCATGGAAGGCACCGTCGCCTCCGTGCCGCCGCAGGGCGGGCGCAAGCATCCTCAGCAGGAATTCCTCCAGGTCGATACCTCCAACATCCTGTTCATCTGTGGCGGTGCCTTCTCGGGCCTCGAGAAGATCATTGGGGCGCGCGGCAAGGGCTCGGGCATCGGCTATGGCGCCGATGTGCGTGACCCGGATGAGCGCCGCACCGGCCAGATCCTGCGCGAAGTCGAGCCCGAGGACCTGCTGAAGTTCGGCCTGATCCCGGAATTCATCGGCCGCCTGCCTGTGGTCGCCACGCTGGACGACCTCGACGAGAAGGCGCTGATCGAGATCCTGACCAAGCCGAAGAACGCCCTGGTCAAGCAGTATGGCCGCCTGTTCGAGATGGAGGGAGCGAAGCTCACCTTCACCGAGGATGCGCTGAAGGCCGTCGCCACCCGCGCCATCCAGCGCAAGACCGGCGCGCGCGGGCTGCGGTCGATCATGGAGGCGATCCTGCTGACCACCATGTTCGACCTGCCGGGCCTTGAGGCGGTCGAGGAAGTGGTGGTGAACCGGGAGGTCGCGGAAGGCCGCGCCCAGCCGCTGTTCATCTATGGTGAGAGGCCGGCCGAGCAGACCTCGGCGTGAACCGATACGGGGCGTCCCGCGCGGACGCCCTGTCAAGGTCTTGAGCGGGCGCCGTCCGGGTCCCACATCCCGGATCAACCGTGGCGCCTCGCCCGTGCCGCTGTCTGGGCGGGTCGGGCGCCGACTGTCCCTAGTGAGGTCACATGACGGATACCATCCGCGGCGAATTGCTTCCGGTGCTCCCCCTGCGGGACATCGTGGTATTTCCGCACATGATCGTCCCGCTGTTCGTCGGCCGCGAGAAGTCGGTCCGCGCGCTGGAAGCGGTGATGAAGGACGACAAGCAGATCCTGCTCGTCGCCCAGAAGAACGCGGCCCAGGACGATCCTGGGGCCGATGACCTGTATCAGGTCGGCACCGTCTCGACGGTGCTGCAACTGCTGAAGCTGCCGGACGGCACCGTTAAGGTGCTGGTCGAGGGCGGCCGCCGCGCCAAGATCGCCGCCTTCAAGGAGACCGCGAACTACTTCGAGGCCTTCGCCGAGCCGGTCGAGGAAACCACTGCCGAGCCGCGCGAGGCGGAAGCCCTGGCGCGCACCGTGGTTTCCCAGTTCGAGCAGTACATCAAGCTCAACAAGAAGATCGCCCCCGAGGTGCTGGTCTCGATCAACCAGATCGAAGAGCCGGCCAAGCTCGCGGACACCGTCGCCTCGCATCTCGGCCTGAAGATCCCCGAGAAGCAGGAGCTGCTGGAAACGCCGTCCGTGACGGCGCGGCTCGAGCGCGTCTTCGCCCATATGGAGGGCGAGATCGGCGTGCTGCAGGTGGAGAAGCGCATCCGTAACCGCGTGAAGCGGCAGATGGAGAAGACGCAGCGCGAGTACTACCTGAACGAGCAGCTCAAGGCGATCCAGAAGGAACTGGGCGAGGGCGAGGACGGCAAGGACGAGGCCGCCGAGCTGGAGGCCAAGATCAAGGCCACCAAGTTCAGCAGGGAAGCGCGCGAGAAGGCGATGCAGGAACTCAAGAAGCTCCGGTCGATGTCGCCGATGTCCGCCGAGGCGACGGTGGTGCGCAACTACCTCGACTGGATGCTGACCATCCCCTGGAAGAAGCGCTCCAAGGTCCGCAACGACATCATCGAGGCGGAGAAGGTGCTCGATGCCGACCATTTCGGCCTGGAGAAGGTGAAGGAGCGGATCATCGAGTATCTGGCGGTGCAGTCGCGCTCGCCGAAGATCCGTGGGCCGATTCTGTGCCTGGTGGGGCCGCCGGGCGTGGGCAAGACGTCGCTCGGCAAGTCCATCGCGCGGGCGACGGGGCGCAACTTCGTGCGCATGTCGCTCGGCGGCGTGCGGGACGAGGCCGAGGTGCGCGGCCATCGCCGGACCTATATCGGTTCCATGCCCGGGAAGGTGATCCAGGGCATGAAGAAGGCGAAGACCAGCAATCCGCTGTTCCTGCTCGATGAGATCGACAAGCTCGGCGCCGATTGGCGCGGGGACCCGTCCTCCGCACTGCTGGAGGTGCTGGATCCCGAGCAGAACAGCACCTTCGCCGACCACTACCTGGAAGTGGATTACGACCTGTCGGACGTGATGTTCGTGACGACCGCCAACAGCCTGCGCATGCCGCAGCCGCTGCTGGACCGCATGGAGATCATCCGCATCCCCGGCTACACCGAGGATGAGAAGGTTGAGATCGCCAAGCGCCACCTGATGAAAAAGGTGAGCGAGGCGAACGGGCTGAAGGATGGCGAGTGGTCGGTGACCGACGCCGCGCTGCGCGACCTGATTCGCTACTACACGCGCGAAGCCGGCGTCCGCAGCCTGGAGCGCGAGATCGCGGGCCTCGCGCGCAAGGCGGTGAAGGAGATCGTCTCCAAGCAGGCCAAGAAGGTCGCGATCACCCACAAGAACCTCGAGAAGTTCGCCGGCGTGC
The DNA here is from genome assembly GCF_039839775.1 of Roseomonas sp. CAU 1739. NCBI lineage: Bacteria > Pseudomonadati > Pseudomonadota > Alphaproteobacteria > Acetobacterales > Roseomonadaceae > Roseomonas > Roseomonas sp. CAU 1739. The sequence continues at coordinate 179,455 of NZ_JBDOQQ010000003.1, read as the reverse complement.
GGAAGTTCCGCTACGGCGAGGCCGAGGCCGAGGACATGGTCGGTGTCGTCACCGGCCTGGCCTGGACCGAGGTGGGTGGCGAGATCCTGACGATCGAGTCGGTCATGTTGCCCGGCAAGGGCAATGTGAAGACCACCGGCAAGCTCGGCGACGTGATGCAGGAATCCGTCTCCGCCGCGATGTCCTATGTGCGGTCGCGTTCGACCAGCTTCGGCCTGAAGCCGACGATGTTCGAGAAGCGCGACATCCATGTGCACGTCCCGGAAGGGGCGACGCCCAAGGATGGGCCTTCCGCGGGCATCGCCATGGCGACGTCCATGGTGTCGGTGCTGACCGGCATCCCGGTTCGGCGCGACATCGCCATGACCGGCGAGATCACGCTGCGCGGCCGGGTGCTGCCGATCGGCGGGTTGAAGGAGAAGCTGCTGGCCGCGCTGCGCGCGGGCATCAAGACGGTCTTCATCCCGAAGGACAATGAGAAGGACCTCGCCGAGATCCCCGACAACGTGAAGAAGAACCTCGAGATCATCGCGGTGTCTCATGTCGACGAGGTGATCGGCCGGGCGCTGGTGAAGAAGCCCGAGGCGATCACCTGGGCGGAGCCGGAGGAGACACCGGCACCGCGCGCCGGGGAAGCCGCACCGGTCGGGACCGTGCTGCCGCACTGACCCCGATTCGCGCATGACGCAAACGTCAGAAACCCCGGCGGAGCATGGCTTCGCCGGGGTTTTCTGTGGAAAACCCAGGCCAGCGTTGCATTCCTGCCGCATGATGCGCCGCAAATGGCGGTTTTCCGCGGCGCATCCGATGGTCTGTCGTTGACGGTGCGAAACCCGCGCTCCTAGTCTCCGCCCCGACCCGGTTGGCCGACTCGCCGACCCGTCATCCGCACCATCGGAGGGGATACCCAGTGAACAAGCAGGACCTCATCACCGCCGTCGCCGAGGCCACCGACCTGCCCAAGGCGAAGTCTGGCGATGTCGTGGACGCGGTTTTCTCCGCGATCGAAAAGGCGCTGTCGAAGAAGGGCGGCGAGGTTCGCCTCGTTGGCTTCGGCACCTTCTCGACCTCGAAGCGCAAGGCCGGCAAGGGCCGCAATCCGCGCACCGGCGAGGAAATCAAGATCCCGGCCAGCACGACCGTTCGCTTCAAGGCCGGCAAGGGCCTGAAGGACGCCGTGAACTGATCCTGCCGCCATCGGCAGGCGTCACGAGGGCCGGTCCGCAAGGGCCGGCCTTTCGTGTTATAGGCATAGGGTAGGGGCGCTTAGCTCAGCTGGTAGAGCGCCTGCTTTACACGCAGGATGTCGGCGGTTCGAACCCGTCAGCGCCCATTCCTTCCCGGCACAATCCGCACGACGCTTGGCAAGGACGATTCGCCGCAGCGGCTGCCGCGCGGCGCTCCGCATGTCGCGATTCGCCACCACTGCACCACGCCGCGCCGTGCTTTCGACGACGCTGCGCGCAGGCCTCCGGCCTTGTGTGAAGGCCAACTCTGCGGGCTGCATCTTCCTCAGGCGGAATCACTCGCGCGGCCGCTTGACTATCCTGTCGCCGGGCCCTATCCCCCGGCTCCTGTCGCGGTTACGCGGGTGTAGCTCAGTTGGTTAGAGCGCCGGCCTGTCACGCCGGAGGTCGCGGGTTCGAGCCCCGTCACTCGCGCCACGCGCGACTGGAAACGAATGCGGCGCCCCGGAACCCTGGGGCGCCGCTTTCGTTTTGTGCCCGCCGCGCTAAACCCGACGTAACCCAAATGCTTGAAAACAAGGCTCCGCGGACTATGGCGAAGCGCGAAAAGGGCGGCTAATGTCCGCCCGCGCTGCGCTGCGGTATGCTGCAGCGCAGCGCAACCATGTCCCCGCATTGCGGGCAGGGGAGAGCAAGGTTCCGATGACCCAGCCGCTGCTGGCCGAATATTTCCCGATCCTCGTCTTCCTCGGGATCGCGGGGGGCATCGCCATCGCCATGGTGGGCGGCGCCTTTCTGGCCGCGCGCCAGAAGCCCTATGCGGAAAAGCTGTCGACCTATGAATGCGGCTTCGCGCCCTTCGACGACACGCGCCACCGCTTCGACGTCCGTTTCTACCTGGTCGCCATCCTGTTCATCATCTTCGACCTGGAAGTGGCGTTCCTGTTCCCCTGGGCGATCGCACTGGGCGGGATCGGCTGGCTCGGCTTCGGATCGATGATGGGCTTCCTGTTCGTGCTGACGGTCGGGTTCGTCTATGAATGGCGCAAGGGCGCCTTGGACTGGGAGTGAGCGCGCCCATGAGCAGCAACAGCAGCGAGATCGCCTGGAACAGCCAGGCGCTGCCGCCCGGCGCGGCGCAGGACGCGGTGATCGGCGCGGTGAACGACGAGATCACCGAGAAGGGCTTCGTCGTCGCGAACATCGACAAGGTGGTGAACTGGGCGCGCACCGGTTCGCTATGGCCGATGACCTTCGGCCTGGCCTGCTGCGCGGTGCCGATGATCCACGCCTACATGGCGCGCTACGACCTCGACCGATTCGGCGTGATCCCCCGCGGGTCGCCGCGCCAGTCCGACGTGATGATCGTGGCCGGCACGCTGACCAACAAGATGGCTCCCGCCCTGCGCAAGGTCTACGACCAGATGTCGGAGCCGCGCTGGGTGATTTCGATGGGGTCCTGCGCCAATGGCGGCGGGTACTACCATTACTCCTACAGCGTGGTGCGCGGCTGCGACCGCATCGTGCCGGTGGACATCTACGTGCCTGGCTGCCCGCCGACGGCCGAGGCGCTGGTCTACGGTATCCTGCAACTGCAGAAGAAGATCCGGCGGACGGGGACCATCCTGCGTGGCTGAGAACGAGACGACGGCCGTCGAGGCCGTGCCCGAGAACCCGCTGCGCGTGCTTGGCGCGGCGATCGTCGAGGCTGCCGGCGCGGCGGTGACCGGCTTCACGCTGGAATGCGCCGACACCGAGCTGGTGGTGCAGGCGCCACGCCACGCGTTGGCGCCGCTGATGACGATGCTGCGCGACGATCCGCGATTCGCCTTCGAGCAATGCATGGACATCTGCGCCGTCGATTGGCCGGAGAAGGCCGAACGATTCGAGGTCGTCTACAACCTGCTTAGCCTGTCGCATAACCACCGCGTGCGCGTGGTGGTCACCACCGATGCGGCGACGCCGGTGGCCTCCGTCGTCGGCCTGTGGCCCTCGGTGACTTGGTTCGAGCGCGAAGTGTGGGACATGCACGGCGTGGTCTTCTCGGGCCAGCCAGACCTGCGCCGCATCCTGACCGATTACGGCTTCGACGGGCATCCGCTGCGCAAGGATTTCCCGCTGACCGGCTTCGTCGAGCTGCGCTATGACGAGGAGCTGAAGCGCGTGGCCTATGGCCCGGTGCAGCTGACCCAGGAATTCCGCGACTTCGACTATATGAGCCCGTGGGAGGCGATGACCTCGCTGCCTGGTGACGAGAAGGTCCATCTGAATCGCCTGGAGGGCCCGGCATGAGCGCGCAGCCCCTGCCTGCCATCGGCGAGGCGCCGATCGAGACGGTGACGCTGGATGGCGGCGACAGCCACACCATCAATTTCGGCCCGCAGCATCCGGCCGCGCACGGCGTGCTGCGCCTGGTGCTGGAGATGAAGGGCGAGGTCGTCGAACGCGCCGATCCGCATGTCGGGCTGCTGCATCGCGGTACCGAGAAGCTGATCGAGCACAAGACCTATATCCAGGCGCTGCCGTATTTCGACCGGCTGGACTACGTCGCGCCGATGAGCATGGAGCATTCCTTCGCCATCGCGACGGAACGGCTGCTGGGCATCGAGGTGCCGGAACGCGCGCAGTATATCCGCGTGCTGTTCGCGGAAGTGTCGCGGCTGCTGAACCACCTGCTGAACATCACGACTTATGTGATGGATTGCGGTGCGATCACCCCGGCACTGTGGGGCTTCGAGCAGCGCGAGACGCTGCTGGAATTCTACGAGGAAGTCTCGGGCAGTCACTATCACGCGAACTACTTCCGTCCGGGTGGCGTGGCGAAGGACCTGCCGGCCGGCCTGGAAGCGAAGATCGGCGACTGGGCAACCAAGTTCCCGGCCTTCATCGCCGACATGGAGCGCCTGGTCACCGAGAACCGCATCTTCAAGCAGCGCACCGTCGATATCGGCGTTATGACGGCGGAACAGGCGATCGAATGGGGCTTCTCCGGCCCCTGCCTGCGCGCATCAGGCTGCGCGTGGGACCTGCGCAAGGCGCAGCCATACGACGTATACGACCGGATGGAATTCGACGTGCCGGTGGGCACGCGCGGCGATTGCTACGACCGTTATCTCGTGCGCGTGCTCGAGATGAAGGAGAGCCTGAAGATCATTCATCAGTGCCTGGCGCAGATGAAGCCGGGGCCGATCAAGACGCAGGACCACAAGATCACGCCGCCGAAGCGCAGCGAGATGAAGCGCTCGATGGAAGCGCTGATCCATCACTTCAAGCTGTATACCGAGGGCTATCACGTGCCCGCGGGTGCGACCTACACGGTAACGGAAGCGCCGAAGGGCGAGTTCGGCGTCTATCTGGTCGCGGACGGGACGAACAAGCCGTATCGCTGCAAGATCCGCTCGCCGGGTTATGCGCATCTCCAGGCGATGGAAGTGCTGTCGAAGGGTCACATGCTGGCCGACGCCGTGGCGATCATCGGTTCGCTCGACGTGGTGTTCGGGGAGATCGACCGGTGAGCGTTCATCACGAGGAGCCTTCGCACTTCGCCTTCGATGCGGAGAGCGAGGCGCAGATCGCGAAGATCGTCGCGCGCTATCCGGAAGGGAAACAGGCGAGCGCGGTGATCCCGCTGCTCTATGTCGTGCAGAAGCAGATGAAGCGGCAGACCGACAGTGGCTGGGTGCCGCGCGTCGGGATGGATGCCGTGGCCGAGCGGCTGTCGATGCCGCCGATCCGCGTCTACGAGGTCGCGACCTTCTACTTCATGTTCAACACCAAGCCGGTGGGCAAGTACCATCTTCAGGTGTGCGGCACGACGCCGTGCTGGCTGCGCGGGTCGGACGACGTGCTGCGCGCCTGCAAGGATGCGGGCGGCGTGAAGCATTATGGCGACACCAGCGAGGACGGGCTGTTCACCATGACCGAGGTGGAATGCCTCGGTGCCTGCGTGAATGCGCCGATCCTCCAGGTCGATGATGATTTCTACGAGGACCTCGACTACGAGCGCACCGTCGCGCTGATCGAGGCGCTGAAGCGCGGCGAGCGGCCGAAGCCGGGCAGCACGATCGGGCGGTTGAACAGCGCGCCGGATGGCGGGCCGTTGGTGCTGACCGAGGTGCCGGGGGCAGGGGAATAGTCATGGCTCTGGCCGACAAGGATCGCATCTTCACCAACCTCTACGGTGCGCAGCACTGGGGGCTAGAGGCGGCGCGCAAACGCGGCAACTGGGACGGCACGGCGGGCATCATCGCCAAGGGCCGCGACTGGATTGTCGAGGAGATGAAAAATTCCGGCCTGCGCGGCCGGGGTGGCGCGGGCTTCCCGACCGGCATGAAGTGGTCCTTCATGCCGAAGCAGTCGGATGGGCGGCCGTCTTATCTCGTCGTCAACTGCGACGAATCCGAGCCTGGCACCTGCAAGGACCGCGACATCGTCCGGCACGATCCGCATACGCTGATCGAGGGCTGTCTGCTCGCCGGCGTCGGCATGGGCGCGCATGCGGGCTACATCTACATCCGTGGCGAGTTCTACAACGAGAGCGTCACACTGCAGGCCGCGATCGACGAGGCCTATGACGCAGGGCTGCTTGGCAAGAACGCGGCGGGGTCGGGCTGGGATTTCGACCTGTACCTGCACCGCGGCGCGGGTGCGTATATCTGCGGCGAAGAGACGGCGCTGATCGAATCGCTGGAAGGCAAGAAGGGGATGCCGCGGCTGAAGCCGCCATTCCCGGCGGCTGTCGGACTGTATGGCTGCCCGACCACGGTGAACAACGTCGAGACCATCGCGGTGGTGCCGGAAATCCTGCGGCGCGGGGCGACCTGGTTCAGCGGCTTCGGGCGACCGAAGAATTCCGGCACCAAGCTGTTCTGCATCCAGGGCCATGTGAACAAGCCCTGCAATGTCGAGGAGGAGATGAGCATCCCGATGCGGGAGCTCATCGAACGTCACGCCGGCGGCGTGCGCGGCGGGTGGGACAACCTGCTCTGCGTGATCCCGGGCGGGTCGTCCACGCCGCTGCTGCCCAAGTCGATCTGCGACGATGTGCTGATGGATTTCGACGCGCTGCGCGAGCATCGCTCGGGCCTCGGCACTGCGGCGGTGATCGTGATGGACAAGTCCACCGACATCATCAAGGCGATCGCGCGGCTCGCGGCCTTCTACAAGCATGAAAGCTGCGGCCAGTGCACACCCTGCCGCGAAGGCATGGGCTGGCAGATGCGCCTGATGAACCGCATGGTCGAGGGCAACGCGGAGATCGAGGAGATCGACCTGCTCGAGAACGTCACGCGGCGCATCGAGGGGCACACGATCTGCGCGCTCGCCGATGGCGGCGTGTGGCCGGTGCAGGGGCTGATCCGGCATTTCCGACCGGTGATGGAAGAACGCATCATGGCCTACAAGGCGCGGCATACGCGCATGGCCGCGGAGTAAGCGGCGATGGCGCGTGCTCCAATTCCTGCGGCCGCACCCGAGGAAAAGCCCACTCTTTGGGTCCAAGGAATCAGGCTCGGTATAACGCAGATGATTGTCGCAGCTGTTGTTGGTGTCGGTACTTCGTTGGGGGTATTATTTCTTTCGGGGCTCTATATTTTTGAATACCGTAGCGTAGTGCAACAAGGCGGTACCGCGACTCTATCATGCTCGCATGGGTTCTCTGTTGTCTCCAGCAGTTGTGCAATTGATACGAGGGGGCAGTCTGCGCATCTTCAGCAGATTGGCAGCTACACGTCGAGCCCGAGAAGTCAAATGTCTTGCGTTTATACAAGTAACGGCATTGTTGCTCAGCCCACATCGGAAGCAAGGGTCTTCGCACACGCAATTTGCGGACGAAATTTCCTATTCCAGGGGGGCGAGTAAGCGCGATGGCCAAGGTCACGGTTGACGGCATCGAGGTCGAAGTTCCGAACGGGGCTTCCGTGTTGCAGGCCTGCGAGGCGGCAGGGAGGGAAATCCCGCGCTTCTGCTATCATGAGAGGCTGTCCGTCGCGGGCAATTGCCGCATGTGCCTGGTCGAGGTGGAGAAGGCGCCGAAGCCGGTCGCGTCCTGCGCCTATCCGGTGAATGACGGGATGAAGGTCTTCACCGACAGCGCCGTGGTCCGACAGGCCCGGCGCAACGTCATGGAGTTCCTGCTGATCAACCACCCGCTGGATTGCCCGATCTGCGACCAGGGCGGCGAGTGCGACCTGCAGGATCAGGCCGTTGCCTTCGGCTCCGACGCGTCTCGCTACAGCGAGGCGAAGCGGGCGGTGAAGGACAAGAATATCGGTCCGCTGGTGAAGACCGTGATGACGCGCTGCATCCAGTGCACGCGCTGCGTCCGGTTCTCGGCCGAAGTGGCGGGCACGCCGGAACTGGGCGGGACCAATCGCGGCGAGAGCCTTGAGATCGGCACCTATGTCGAGAAGGCGCTGACCTCGGAGCTGTCGGGCAACCTGATCGACATCTGCCCGGTCGGCGCGTTGACCTCGCGACCCTATGCCTTCGTCTCGCGCCCTTGGGAATTGAAGAAGACCGACAGCATCGACGTGCTGGACGCGGTCGGCTGCAACATCCGCGTCGATGCGCGCGGGCCTGAAGTGCTGCGCATCATCCCCCGCATCAATGAGGCGGTGAACGAGGAATGGATGGCCGATCGCGGCCGCTTTTCCTTCGATGGGCTGAAGCGGCGGCGGCTGGATCGGCCATGGGTCCGCAAGGACGGCAAGCTGGTCGCGGCGACCTGGCCCGAGGCCTTCGCGGCGATCGCGGCGAAGCTGTCCTCGCTGCCGGGCGATCGCATCGGTGCGGTTGCCGGCGCTCTGGCGGATGCCGAGAGCACGCTGGCGCTGAAGGACCTGATGGCGGCCTATGGGTCGGCCAACATCGATTGCCGGGATGACGGCGCGGCGATCGATGCGTCCCGCCCGGATTTCTACCGCTTCAACACCACCATCGCCGGTATCGACGAGGCCGACGCGCTGCTGATCATCGGCAGCGATGTGCGCCGCGAGGCACCGGTGCTGAACGCGCGCATCCGCAAGCGTTGGACGCAGGGTAAGTTCCCGGTCGCCTATGTCGGGCCGCGCGGGCTGGACCTGACCTATCCGGCGACGCATCTGGGCGACGGCCCGCAGGCGATCAATGCCTTCGCGGACACGCTAAAGGCGGCGCAGAAGCCGATGATCATCCTCGGTCGCGGCGCGTTGCAGCGGGCGGATGGCGCGGTGGTTCTGGCCGCGGCCTGGGCGCTGGCGGCGGAAGTCGGCGCGCTGACGCCGGAGTGGCACGGCTTCAACCTGCTGCATCTGTTCGGTGGCCAGGTCGGCGCGCTGGAACTCGGCTTCGTGCCGCGGCAGGGGGCCAAGGGCCTGGATGCGATGCTGGCCGGCGGCGTCAATGCGCTGTGGCTGCTGAATGCGGATGGCTTCGACCCGGCGCGCATCGTGGAAGGCACCTTCGTCGTCTATCAGGGCCACCATGGCGACGCGATGGCCGGGCGCGCCGATGTGATCCTGCCGGGCGCGGCGTATACCGAGAAGGACGCGACCTGGGTGAACACCGAGGGTCGCGCGCAGCGTGGGCGCCTCGCGATCTTCCCGCCCGGCGAGGCGAAGGAGGATTGGCGCATCATCCGCGCCTTCAGCGAAGGCGTGGGCAAGGCGCTGCCCTATGACGACGCGGCCGCGATCCGTGCGGCGCTGGTTGCCGCCAGCCCGGTGTTTGGCCGGGTGGGCGAGGTCCAGCGCGGCGGCTGCGGCGATACGACCGGCCCGGCCGGCGGTGCGGTCGGCGGGGCGCCCTTCGTGCTGCCGCTGCCGGTCTATCACCAGGCGGATGTGATCAGCCGCGCATCGGATGTCATGGCGGAGTGTGCCGCGATCTACGGGCCGGCGCCGGCCCTGGCGGCGGAGTGACGTGATGGTCGACTTCCTGTTGAACCACCCGATCGGGATCCTGATCCTGACCGTCGTGAAGGCGCTGGCGCTGCTGGTGCCGCTGCTGGTCGGCGTCGCCTACCTCACCTATGCGGAACGCAAAGTGATGGCGGCGATGCAGATGCGAAAGGGGCCGAATGTCGTCGGGCCCTTCGGTCTGCTGCAGCCCTTCGCCGACGCGATCAAGATGCTGATGAAGGAAACCATCGTGCCCACGGGCGCGAACCGGGTCCTGTTCCTGATCGCGCCGATGCTGACCTTCTCGCTGGCCATGATCGCCTGGGCGGTTATCCCGGTGAATGACGGCTGGGCGATCGCCGACATCAATGTCGGTATCCTGTACCTGTTCGCGATCAGCTCGCTCGGCGTCTATGGCGTGATCATCGCGGGCTGGGCGTCGAATTCGAAATACGCTTTCCTGGGCGCTATGCGCTCGGCGGCGCAGATGGTGTCCTACGAAGTCTCGATGGGCTTCGTGATCGTGACCGTGCTGCTGTGCGTGGGGTCGCTGAACCTGACGGAGATCGTGCGCGCGCAGCAGACGGTGTGGTTCGCCATCCCGCTGTTCCCGATGTTCGTGATCTTCTTCATCAGCACGCTGGCCGAGACCAACCGCGCGCCGTTCGATCTTCCCGAAGGTGAATCCGAACTCGTCGCCGGCTTCTTCGTCGAATACAGCTCGATGTCCTTCGCGCTGTTCTTCCTCGGCGAATACGCGAACATGATCCTGATGTCGTCGCTGACGGTCATCCTGTTCCTGGGCGGCTGGCTGCCGCCGATCGACATCGCGCCGTTCAACTGGATCCCGGGTCCGATCTGGTTCGTGGCGAAGATCTGCGTCTGCCTGTTCACCTTCGTCTGGGTGCGCGCGACCTTCCCGCGCTATCGCTATGACCAGCTGATGCGCCTGGGGTGGAAGGTGTTCCTGCCGTTCAGCCTGGTGTGGCTGGTGCTGACGGCCGCCGTTCTCAAGCTGACCGGCTGGCTGCCGGCTTGATGGGGTCCTGACCATGGCTTCCCTCGACCGCGTCGCACGCAGCCTGCTGCTCTCCGAGCTCGTCTCGGGGATGGCGCTGACGCTGAAGTACTTCTTCAAGAAGAAGGCGACGCTCAATTATCCGTTCGAGCGGGGGCCGCTGGGCCCGCGCTTCAAGGGCGAGCACGCGTTGCGCCGTTACCCCAATGGCGAAGAACGCTGCATCGCCTGCAAGCTGTGCGAGGCCGTCTGTCCCGCCCAGGCCATCACCATCGAGGCCGAGCCGCGTGAGGACGGGTCTCGCCGGACCACGCGCTACGACATCGACATGACGAAGTGCATCTATTGCGGCTTGTGCGAGGAAGCCTGCCCGGTCGATGCGATCGTCGAGGGTCCGAACATGGAATTCGCCGCCGAGACGCATGAGGAGCTGATCTACACGAAGGAGAAGCTGCTCGATAACGGTGACCGCTGGGAGCCGATGCTGGCCGAGCGGCTGCGCCTTGATGCGCCCTACCGGTAAGGCCGTCCGATGATCGCCGCTCTCGCCTTCTATGCCTTCGCCGCCATCCTGATCGCCTCCGCGGTCATGGTGGTGACCAGCCGCAACCCCGTGCATTCGGTGCTGTTCCTGATCCTTGCCTTCTTCAACGCGGCGGGGCTGTTCCTGCTCGCGGGCGCCGAGTTCTTGGCGATGATCCTGGTCATTGTCTATGTCGGCGCCGTCGCGGTGCTGTTCCTGTTCGTCGTGATGATGCTCGACATCGACTTCACGCAGCTGCGCGAAGGCTTCCAGCGCTACGCGCCGATCGGGGCCATCATCGGGGCGATCCTGCTGGTCGAATTGCTGATGGTGGTCACCACCTGGCGCTTCGCGCCGGAGGCGGCGACGCTGCGGCTGAACCCGACGCCGGCGGGCATGACCAATGCGGAAGCGCTCGGGCGCATCCTCTATACGGACTACATCTACCTGTTCCAGGCCTGCGGGCTGATCCTGCTGGTGGCGATGATCGGTGCCATCGTGCTGACGCTGCGCCAGCGGCCGGGCACGCGCCGGCAGAATGTTGCCGAGCAGATCTCGCGCAGCGGATCCGTCTCGCTGCGTTCGGTGCCGCAGGGGGCGGGGCTGAAGGTGATCGGCATCGAAAGGCCGCCGGCGCCGGAGGAAGCGAAGCCCAAGGAAGTCGAACATCACGGTCATGGGGGGCATCACTGAGATGGCCGTTTCCCTCGCGCATTTCCTGACCGTCTCGGCGATCCTGCTCGTCCTTGGCGTGTTCGGCATCTTCCTCAACCGGAAGAACGTCATCGTCATCCTGATGTCGGTCGAACTGATCCTGCTCGCCGTGAACCTGAACCTGGTGGCCTTCTCGGCGGCGCTGGGCGACCTCACGGGCCAGGTCTTCACCATGTTCATCCTGACGGTGGCGGCGGCAGAGGCGGCGATCGGCCTCGCCATCGTGGTCATCTACTTCCGCAACCGCGGTACGATCGAGGTCGAGGATATCTCGACCCTGAAGGGCTGAGGCCATGTTCGTCGGCGCCGTTTTCTTCCCGCTGCTGGGTGCCATCATTGCCGGCTTCTTCGGCCGCTGGATCGGTGACAAGGCATCCCAGGCGGTCACCGTCCTGTGCATGGTATTGGCCGCCGCCTGCGGGGTCGCCGCCTTCTACCACGTCGCCTTCGGCCACGCGCCGCAGACGCTGGAGATCCTGACCTTCGTCGATGTCGGTGACTTCGAGGTATCCTGGGCGCTGCGCTATGACACGCTGTCGGCGGTCATGGTCGGCATGGTCACCTTCATCTCGACGCTGATCCACATCTACAGCGTCGGCTACATGTCGCACGACCCGTCGCGTCCGCGCTTCTTCGCCTATCTGTCGCTGTTCACCTTCATGATGCTGATGCTGGTGACGGCGGACAACCTGGTGCAGCTGTTCTTCGGCTGGGAAGGGGTGGGCCTCGCCTCCTACCTGCTGATCGGCTTCTGGTATGAGAAGGAAAGCGCCTGCGCGGCGGCGATGAAGGCGTTCATCGTCAACCGGGTCGGCGACCTGTTCTTCATGCTCGGCCTGGCGCTGACCTTCTGGACCTTCGGCTCGGTCGAGTTCGGCACGATCTTCGCCGCGGTCGAACAGCACCGCGACGCGACCTTCGCGGGGCTGCCGGCCTATGAGGTGATTTGCGTTCTGCTGTTCCTCGGCGCTTGCGGCAAGTCGGCACAGCTAGGCCTGCATGTCTGGCTGCCGGATGCGATGGAGGGGCCGACGCCGGTCTCCGCGCTGATCCACGCCGCAACGATGGTCACTGCAGGCGTGTTCCTGGTCGCGCGGATGTCGCCGGTCTTCGAATACGCGCCGACGGCGCTGGCCATCGTCACCGTCGTGGGCGCATCGACCGCGCTGTTTGCGGCGACGATCGGCTGCGTGCAGAACGACATCAAGCGCGTCATCGCCTATTCGACCTGCTCGCAGCTTGGCTACATGTTCTTCGCCCTTGGCGTCGGCGCGTACCAGGGTGCGATCTTCCACCTGTTCACCCATGCCTTCTTCAAGGCGTTGCTGTTCCTCGGCGCGGGGTCGGTGATCCATGCGATGTCCGACGAGCAGGACATCCGCAGGATGGGCGGCATCTGGAAGAAGATTCCGGTCACCTACACGGTGTTCTGGATCGGATCCCTGGCGCTGGCGGGTGTGCCGTTCTTCGCCGGGTACTACTCGAAGGACTTCATGATCGAAGCCGCCTTCGCCGCGCATTCCGGCGTCGGCATGTATGCCTGGGCCTGTGGCATGGCCGCCGCCTTCCTGACCGCCTTCTATTCCTGGCGGCTGATCATCCTGACCTTCCATGGGGAAGCGCGTGCCGACCATCACACGATGGAGCATGTGCATGAGAGCCCCTGGGTGATGCTGGCGCCGCTGCTGGTACTCGCCGCCGGCGCGATCGGCGCCGGTGCGGTCTTCGCGCCGTATTTCATCGGGCATGACTGGGAGCATTTCTGGAACGGGGCGATCGTCAACGCGCCGCACAACCACATCATGCACGCGGTCCACGAGGTACCCGAATGGGTGCCGCTGGCGCCGACCGTGGTGGGGCTGTCGGGCATCGCGCTCGCGTACATCATGTACATGTTCGCCCCGTCGATCCCGGGGAAGCTCGCCGCCACCTTCCACGGCATCTACCTGTTCCTCCTGAACAAGTGGTACTTCGACGAGCTGTACGACGCGATCTTCGTCCGTCCGGCACGCGCGCTCGCCCGGGTGCTGTGGCAGAAGGTCGATGCCGGGGTAATCGACGGTGTGCCGAACGGCGCCGCCTCCCTGGCCGTCGAGGTCGCGGAGGGTGCCGTGCGCATCCAGACGGGCCGTGTTGCCAATTATGCCTTCACCATGATCGCGGGTCTCGTGGTCTTCGTCTCCTTGCTCGTCTTCGGAGCCGCCCGATGAACGCCGCCGGCTTCCCGCTGCTGAGCCTGCTGACCTTCCTGCCGCTGGTGGGCGCCGCCTTCATCCTGACCCTGCGGGGAGAGGAGGAGGTCGTCGCCTCCAATGCGCGCTGGACCGCGCTGTGGACCAGCCTGATCGTCTTCGCGCTGTCGCTGATCCTGTGGTTCCGCTTCGACAAATCCGATCCCGGTTTCCAATTCGTCGAGCGGCTCGACTGGCTGACGGAATTCGGCATCACCTATCACGTCGGCGTTGACGGCATCTCGGTGCTGTTCATCCTGCTGTCCACGCTGCTGACACCGATCTGCATCCTGTCCGCCTGGGATGCGGTGCGGATCCGCGTCCGGGAATACATGGTCGCCTTCCTGGTGCTCGAGACGATGATGGTGGGGATGTTCTCGGCCCTCGACTTCATCGTCTTCTACGTCTTCTTCGAAGGCGTGCTGATCCCGATGTTCCTGATCATCGGGGTATGGGGCGGCAAGCGGCGCGTCTATGCGTCCTTCAAGTTCTTCCTCTACACGCTGCTCGGCTCTGTGCTGATGCTCCTCGCGATCCTGCTGCTGTGGTTCCGGGCAGGGACGACCGACATCCCCGCGCTGTTCGAGCACGCCATTCCGCCGTCGCTGCAGACCTGGATTTTCCTCGCCTTCTTCGCGTCCTTCGCGGTGAAGGTGCCGATGTGGCCGGTCCATACCTGGTTGCCGGACGCCCACGTCGAAGCCCCGACGGCAGGTTCGGTGATCCTGGCGGGCGTGCTGCTGAAGATGGGGGCCTATGGTTTCCTGCGCTTCTCGCTGCCGATGCTGCCGCAGGCATCGGCCGACTTCGCGCCCTTCATCTACGCCCTGTCGGTCATCGCGGTCGTCTACACCTCGCTGGTCGCACTGGCGCAGGAGGACATGAAGAAGCTAATCGCCTATTCCTCCGTCGCTCATATGGGCATCGTCACCCTCGGCATCTTCACCTTCAGCGTGCAGGGGCTGTCGGGTGCGCTGTTCACCATGCTGAGCCATGGCGTGGTCGCCAGCGCGTTATTCCTGTGCGTCGGCGTGCTCTATGACCGCGTCCACTCGCGCGAAATCGCGCGCTATGGCGGGGTCGCGAAGATCATGCCGGCCTATGCGCTGGTCTTCATGCTGTTCACCATGGCATCCGTTGCACTACCGGGCCTCGCCGGCTTTCCCGGGGAGTTGCTGGTGATCGTCGCGGCGTGGAAGGTGAATGCGTGGGTCGCCTTCGGTGCGGCGCTCGGCATGATCCTGGGGGCGGCCTACATGCTGTTCCTCTACAAGCGTGTGGCCTTCGGCAAGGTGACGAAGCAGGACCTGTTCGGCCTGTTCGACATGTCGCCACGGGAACACCTGGTCTTCGCGCCGCTCGTCATCCTCGCCGTGTGGATGGGCGTGTCGCCGCAATCCTTCCTGTCCTTCTTTGAAGCCTCGGTGACCGCGCTGGTGGTGCGGCATGAGGCCGCACTCGGTGCGGCACGCCTGGCGGGGATGTGAGCCGATGAACTGGACCCTCGCGCTGCCGGAACTCGTCCTTGGGCTGTCCGGCCTCGCCATCCTCGGCGTCGGCGTCCTGCCGAAGGGCAATACATATTTCCCCTGCGCCATGGCGGCGATCGGTGCCTTCCTGCTGACCGCGGTGCTGGTCCTGGGTGCGCCGGAAGGGGCGGGCTTTGGCGGGCTGGTGGTTTCGGACGCCTTCACCCGCTTCGCCAAGGTGCTGATCCTGATCGGCGCCGCGGCGGGTGTCGCGCTATCGCTCGACTTCAACGCCCGGGAAGGGCTCGACCGCTTCGAGTATCCGGTGCTGCTGGTCTTCGCGACGCTCGGCATGCTGGTCATGGTCTCGGCGAACGACCTGATGGCGCTCTATGTTGGGCTCGAACTGCTGTCGCTCAGCCTGTATGTCGTCGCCGCCTTCAACCGCGATGATGAACGCTCGGCCGAGGCGGGCCTCAAGTATTTCGTGCTCGGCGCGCTGGCCTCGGGGCTGCTGCTCTACGGCTCCTCGCTGGTCTACGGCTTCGCGGGCACGACGAATTTCGACCGTATCGCCGATACCTTGTCGGATCCGGCCAAGGCGACCCCTGGCGTGATCGTCGGCATGGTCTTCGTGATCGTCGGCCTGGCCTTCAAGGTCTCGGCGGTGCCGTTCCACATGTGGACGCCCGATGTCTACGAAGGTGCGCCGACGCCGGTGACGGCCTTCTTCGCCGCCGCCCCCAAGGTCGCCGCCATCACCCTGTTCGCCCGCGTGCTGGGCGGGCCATTCGGGGATCTCGCCGGACAATGGCAGCAGGTGATCGTGGTGATCTCGCTGCTCTCCATGGTCCTCGGCGCCTTCGCCGCCATTGGGCAGTCGAACATCAAGCGCCTGATGGCCTATTCCTCGATCGGCCATGTCGGCTATGCGCTGGTCGGCCTCGCCGCGGCGTCGGAAGCCGGCATTCGCGGGCTGCTGGTCTACATGGCGATCTACCTGCTGATGAACCTCGGCGCCTTCGCGGTGCTGGTGGCGATGCGGCGGCAGGGCAGGGCGGTGGAGAAGGTTTCGGACCTCGCCGGGCTGGCGAAGACCGACCTGTCCATGGCGGTGTGGATGGCGATCTTCATGTTCTCGATGGCGGGCATCCCGCCGCTCGCCGGCTTCTTCGGCAAGATGTTCGTCTTCAAGGCGGCGATCGATGCCGGGCTTTGGACGCTCGCCATCGTCGGCGTGCTGTCCTCAGTGGTGTCGGCCTTCTACTACCTGCGGATCGTGAAGGTGATGTTCTTCGATGAGTCGGCGGGCGCGCTCGATGCCCGGCCGGCGGCGACCTCCTTCGTGATGGCCGCGTCGGGGTTGTTCACCACGCTGTTCTTCCTCTATCCGGCGCCGCTGATCGCCGCGGCGCAGGCGGCCGTCGCCTCGATCCTGGGGTGAGCCCGGCGGGCTTCCGCCTTGAAGTCCATGAGGCGCTGTCCAGCACCTCGGACGAGGTGATCCGGCTCGCTGAGGCAGGCGGACCGGATGGCATTGCCATCCTTGCCCGGCAGCAGACGGCCGGGCGCGGCACCAAGGGGCGTGCCTGGCAGGGGCCTTCCGGCAACCTCCATTTGTCGGTGCTGCTGCGGCCGGACGAACCGATGCGGCTGGCGCCGCAGTGGAGTTTCCTCGCGGCGGTCGCCTTGGCCGATGCGTTGCTGCCGTTCCTGCCCGCCCCGTCCTTGCTGACGCTGAAATGGCCGAATGACCTGATGCTTGGCGGTGCCAAGGCGGCCGGGATCCTAGCCGAGACCGGGACCGATGGGGCAGGGAACCTCGCCTGGGTCTGCCTGGGGATCGGCGTGAATCTCGCCCAGGCGCCGGAGGTTCCAGGCCGCACCACGGCGAGCCTCGCCGGCCTTGGCATCGTGCCGCCGGCGCCCGAGGCCTTTGCCGCCGACCTGCTCACCGCACTCGATCGCCGTCGCGCCGAGCGCCGGGTCGATGGCTTCGGCCCCATCCTGGCGGCTTGGCTGGCGCGCGGCCCGGTGGCGGGCGCGCCCCTTGCCATTCGCCGCCAGGGCGCCGAGATAGCCGGCCGTTTCGCAGGGCTTGCCGAAGATGGCCGGCTGCTGCTCGACACCGGCGGACGCGTGGAAGCGTTCGCCTCCGGAGAGGTCGCCTGAGTCATGCTGCTTGCCGTCGATGCGGGCAATACGAACGTTGTCTTCGCCGTCCATGACGGGAAGGAATGGCGCGGACGCTGGCGTATCGCCACCCGCACGGACCGCACATCGGATGAATACGCGGTCTGGTTGCTGGCGCTGTTCCAGCATTCCGGGGTGAATGCCAATGACATCACCCGCTGTGTCATCGGCACCGTTGTGCCGGCCGCGCTGTACAATTTGCGCCGGCTGTGCCGCGACTGGTTCGATACCGAGCCCCTGATCGCCCGAGCCCACCTGAATTGGGGTTTCGAGATCCGGGTGGACCAGCCCAATGAGGTCGGCGCCGACCGGCTGCTGAACGCGCTGGCAAGCCACACCCATTACCGCGGCCCGCTGGTGGTGGTGGATTTCGGCACGGCGACCACCTTCGACGTGGTGGACGGCGATGGCGCCTATCTCGGCGGCGTCATCGCCCCGGGCATCAACTTGTCGATCGAGGCGTTGCACCGTGCCGCCGCCCGCCTGCCACGCATCGGCATCGGCCGGCCGCAGGCGGTGATCGGCCGCTCCACCGTGCCGGCCATGCAATCCGGCATCTATTGGGGTTACGTCGGCCTGATCGAGGGCATCATATCCCGCATCAAGGCCGAATACGGGGCGCCGCTGAAGGTTGTCGCAACCGGCGGCCTGGCATCCCTGTTTGCCGAGGGGACCCTTGTCATCGAGAAGACAGACCCCGACATCACGTTGGAAGGTCTGCGCCTGCTTGCGGACCGCAATCCCGTGCCCGTTTTCCACCAC
The DNA here is from genome assembly GCF_039839775.1 of Roseomonas sp. CAU 1739. Taxonomy (NCBI): domain Bacteria; kingdom Pseudomonadati; phylum Pseudomonadota; class Alphaproteobacteria; order Acetobacterales; family Roseomonadaceae; genus Roseomonas; species Roseomonas sp. CAU 1739. The sequence continues at coordinate 161,481 of NZ_JBDOQQ010000003.1, read as the reverse complement.
AGCGCCCTGCGCGACCCCCTCCGATCGGATTCCGACTGAACACGATGAACGCCGTATCCGGCGACCTCGCCTTCCTCCCGCTGGGCGGGACCGGCGAGATCGGCATGAACCTCAGTGTCTATCGCTGCGACGATGCGCTGCTCGCGGTCGATTGCGGCCTGGGCTTCGCCGGGCATGACAACCCCGAGGTCGATGTGATGGTGCCCGACCCGGCATGGCTCGCGGAACGCCGCGACCGGTTGCTGGGGCTGGTGATCACCCATGCGCATGAGGACCACATCGGCGCCGTGGTCCATCTGTGGCGGCAGTTCCGCTGCAAGATCTTCGCGACACCCTTCGCCGCGGCAGTGCTGACGCGCAAGCTGACCGAAGCGGGCATGATGCAGGAAGTGCCGCTGTTGGTGACGCAGCCGCGCGCCCGCTTCACCCTCGGCCCGTTCGACCTGCAATACCTGCCGGTCGCGCATTCGGTACCGGAATCCCAGGCGCTGGTGCTGCGCACCCGCCATGGCACCGTGCTGCACACCGGCGATTGGAAACTCGACCCCGATCCGCTGATCGGGCCGCGTACGGATGAGGCCGCCTTCGCCGCGCTGGGTGAGGAAGGCGTGCTTGCCATGGTCTGTGATTCCACCAACGCCATGGTGGAAGGCCATTCGGGCAGCGAGGCCGATGTGCGACGCAACCTGACGGCGCTGATCCGCGGGATTCAGGGGCGGATCGCGGTGACCGGCTTCGCCTCCAACGTCGCGCGGCTGGAATCGATCGCGCTCGCCGGGCGCGCGGCCGGGCGGCAGGTGTCCCTGTTCGGGCGCTCCCTGCGCAACATCGAGGCCGCGGCGCGCGAATGCGGCTACCTGAAGACCGTGCCCGCCTTCGTGCCCGAGGAAGAAGCGGACTACCTGCCCGATGACGAATTGCTTCTGATCTGCACCGGAAGCCAGGGCGAGCCGCGATCGGCCATGTCCAAGATCGCCGACGACACCCACCCCAACATCGCCCTGGGGGAAGGGGACACGGTGATCTTCTCCTCCCGCCGCATTCCGGGGAATGAAAAGGCGATCCAGCGCGTCCAGGATGGCCTGGCGCGACGCGGCTGCAAGGTGATGACGGATGAGGACCACATGGTCCACGTCTCCGGGCATCCTGCGCGCGACGAGTTGAAGCGGCTCTATGCCCTGGTGAAGCCACGCTATGCCGTTCCGGTGCATGGCGAATGGCGGCACATGCAGGAACATGGGGCGCTGGCGAAGGAATGCGGCGCAATCCCGTTCCTTATTGAGGATGGCGACGTGCTCCGCCTGTCGGGCAATCGGCCGGAGGTCGTGGAAGGCGTGCCCACCGGGCGTCTGGCGATCGATGGCGACCGGCTGCTGCCGATCGACGGCGCGCTGATCGCTGCCCGCCGGCGCATGATGTTCAACGGCATGGTGGTCGCGTCGCTGGCGGTGGATGCGCAGGGTCGGGTGCTGGGCGAACCGCAGATCTCCGCCCCCGGCCTGTTCGAGGTTGGCGACGCCGAGCCGGTGGTGATCGCCGCCGAGTTCCGCCGTGCCCTGGCCGACATGCCGGCGGCCCTGAAGCGCGAGGATGACCAGCTGCGCGAGGCAGCACGATCGGCGCTGCGCAAGGCGGTCGGCAAGCGGCTGCGCAAGCGGCCGATGGTCGAGGTGCATCTGCTCAGGCTCTGACGCCTCCTGCCGTCATGTTGGCAGGGTCCTGGCAGATCTGCGCCGTCTGCCGCACGGTGCCAGAGGGGGATGGCCATGGCTCACAATAGCTTCCGGGACGCTCGTCACCCGCTGTTGCTGCTCGTCATGGCCGGCCTGGTGTCGGGCTGTGCGGTGTTCGGCGGCGGCGCATCGGTCCCGAGTCAGCCACCGCCTGTTCCCACCGCGCAGGAGCGGGCGCAGGCCGCGGGACTGCATCGCGACGGTCTGCGCGCCATGTACCCGCCGCGCGGCACCGCACCCGACCCCGACCGTGCATCCCGGCTGATCGAGGCCGCCGCCGATCTCGGCGATCCCGACGCGCAGTTGCTCGTCGCAGGCAGTCACCTCTATCGCACCGACGGCGGGCGTGACGCCGCGGCGGCGATCCCCTGGCTGCATCGTGCCGCCCAGCAGGGCGTGCCCGACGCGCAGTATCGCCTGGCCCGGCTGATCGAAGCCGGCGACGGTACGTCGCGGGAGCCCGCCTGGGCCGCGGTCTGGTTCCAGCGCGCAGCCGAACGCGGCCTCCCCGAGGCGCAATTCGCCATGGGCCTGATGCAGGTCGTCGGCGACGGCACGGCACCCGATGAGGCGGAGGCACTTGCGCGCATCGCCCTGGCGGAACGTCGGCGCGTTCCCGACGCGCAGCGTTACCGCCAGGCTCTCCAGCGACGCGTACCGACGACGCAGGCGCGCCAGGCTGCGGCGCGGATCGCCGCGGAGACGGCGCGCGGCCCGGTGGTGACGCCTGACCGGCCGCTGGTCCGCTTCGCGCAGTCGGTGCTGGCGCGTCGGGGGGGCTGGACCGTGCCGGTGGATGGGCGCGATGGCCCGCAGATCCGCGCCGTGCTTGCGGATTTTGCTCGCCGACAGGGCATTGCCGCCGCCTCGCCCTATGACCCCGCGGTGATCGACCGGCTCAGGGCCCTCGCCTCGTGAAGGCGAGGGGCCCCGGACGAGTTGTTACCGCGGCACCCCGAGCGTCGGGTCGGAGGGCGGCAGGCCGAGCAGGCTGTCGACGCGGGACACCACGTCCGCGCTGACCGGGCGATTTGCCGCGGCGGCGAGTTCCTGCGCCCGGGCCGTCGCGATTGCATGGTCGCGAACCGCAACCTCGGCCGGGGTCCGCGCTGGCAGGGAGAGTGCGCTCAGCATCGCCTGCTCATAGGAAGCGATCTGCCCGACGCGGGAATTCGGCGCGGCGTTGGCGCGCGCCGTCGGCGAGGCATGCGCGGCGTTCAGCGCACCGAGGGCGCTCGCGACCGCACCGCGGTCGCGACCGGCGGTATCGCCACCGCGGCCCTGGCTGCCTGAACCACCGCGACCGGAGGCTGAGGCCGACCCGCTGTCGCCGCGCCCGCCGCCGATGCCACCGCCCTGGCCCTGGCCCTGACCTTGGCCATGCCCACCGGCGTTGCCGGCATTATTGCTTCCGCCGCCCTGGCCACCGCCATTGCCGCCCGCATTGCCGCCACCATTGCCACCACCTCCGCCGCCACCACCTCCGCCACCACCGCCGCCGCCTCCGGCGGCATGGGCAGCGCTGTCGAGGACAGGCAGGAGCGACGGCAGGGTCGCGAAGGCGACGCCTCCGAGCAGCAGGAGCATGCGGGATGATGCGAACGGCCGCGCGATACTGGACATCAGAATTCCTCCATCCGGAAGGCCGGTGTGGCAGGGGCGAGGCCCCTCTGGCGCGCCAGCGGAAAACGCTCCACCTAAGGCAGTATGACAGTCTTTACCGGTTTCGTCGTTTACCTGCTGGTCTGGTGGACGGTTCTCTTCGCCATCCTGCCGATCGGCACCCGCACCGATCCGGAGGGCGACCTGGCCGCGGGTGGCTGGCGCGGCACGCCGGTCGCGGCGAATCTGCTGCGCAAGGCAATCGCTACGACAGTGGTTTCGGCCATCATCTGGGTTGGGATTTGGGCTTTGGTGGAGAGTGAATGGCTCTCCTTCCGATCGGGCCCGCTGGCGCTGCCAGGGCCTTGAACAGGAAAGGGGCAGATCCGCGCCGGGTTTGCTCCGCTTTCGCGCAGGACGCGGTTCATCGCCGCTTTTTTCATCCTGCGCTGCGGTATTTTTCGTTGTCGCCAGGGCCGTGTGCGGCCATTCTTATTTTCAGGAAGAGATTGGTTCTCTTCCTGCCGTGTGACTGGCGTTTCCTCCCTAAACTTGGGCCGCGACCTTTGGGGCGCGGCCCTTTCTTTTTCTAGGGCTTCTGCGTGCGCGGCCGCAAGCGGAAACCATGCATTCACACCTTGCTTGCGTATTTTTCTGTCGCCAGGCCGTTCGCGGTCGCAGCATTATTGCAAAACTGAAGGCCCACGCGACGGCGTCGTCTCGCCGGAACCATCAGGCGCGGCGTTCGCTGTCCTGCGGTTCATCCTGGCCCCTTCCGGCCTGGCGCCCCGGCCAGTAGGTTCCCGCCGACGATCGCTGCAAAGGACTGACCGTGCGCCTCTCCCGCGCTTTTCTGCCGACGCTGAAAGAAACCCCTGCCGACGCGCAGATCGCATCCCATCGCCTGATGCTGCGCGCCGGGCTGATCCGCCAGACATCCGCGGGCATCTATGCCTGGCTACCGGCCGGGTTGCGCGTGCTGCGGCGCGTCGAGCAGATCGTGCGGGAGGAACAGGACCGCGCCGGCGCGCAGGAGATCCTGATGCCGACCATCCAGTCGGCCGATCTCTGGCGCGAATCCGGTCGCTACGACGACTACGGCAAGGAGATGCTGCGCATCACCGACCGGCATGATCGCGACATGCTGTTCGGCCCGACCAACGAGGAAATGGTCACCGACATCTTCAGGACCTATGCGAAGTCGTATCGCGACCTGCCGCGCAACCTCTACCACATCCAGTGGAAGTTCCGTGACGAGGTGCGCCCGCGCTTCGGCGTGATGCGCGGGCGCGAGTTTCTGATGAAGGACGCCTATTCCTTCGATCTGAACAAGGAAGGCGGCGAGCATTCCTACCGCCAGATGTTCCTCGCCTATCTGCGCACCTTCCAGCGCATGGGGCTGACAGCGGTGCCGATGCGCGCCGATACCGGGCCGATCGGCGGCAAGCTGTCGCATGAATTCATCATCCTCGCCGAAACGGGCGAGAGCGGCGTGTTCTACGACGCGGCCTATGAGACGACGGATTGGGCCGGCGCCGATGTCTCCACCGATGACGTGGATGGCCTGAAGACCTTCTTCGACCACGTGACCACCAACTACGCCGCGACGGATGAGATGCACGACACCGCCGCGTGGGCCACCGTGCCCGAGGCGCGCCGCCGCGAGGGCAGGGGCATCGAGGTCGGCCACATCTTCTTCTTCGGCACCAAGTATTCCGAACCGCTCGGCCTGTCCCTCGCTGGGCCGGACGGGACGACGGTGGTGCCCGAGATGGGCTCCTACGGCATCGGCGTCTCCCGCCTGGTCGGCGCGCTGATCGAGGCGAACCACGACGAGGCCGGCATCAAATGGCCGGATTCCGTCGCCCCCTGGGCCGCGGCCATCCTGAACCTGCGCGTCGGCGACGCTGCCACGGACGCGATGTGCGAACAGCTCTACGCCGCGCTGGGTGACCAGGCCGTCTATGACGATCGCGGCGCGCGGGCCGGCGAGAAATTCGCCGATGCCGACCTGATGGGCTTCCCGTGGCAGGCCATCATCGGCCCGCGCGGTGCCGCCGCAGGAAAGGTCGAGCTGAAGCGCCGCGCCACGGGCGAACGCGCCGAGGTCTCACTTGAGGACGCGATCGCGAAGATCCGCAGCGTCTGAGTCGCGCGCATGTTCGATGCCTTCGAGCGCGCCGTCGCCTTCCGTTACCTGCGGGCGCGGAAAGGGGAGCGGTTCGTCTCGATCGTCGCGCTGTTCTCGCTGGTCGGCATCACGCTCGGCGTGGCGACGCTCATCATCGTCACCTCGGTGATGAACGGGTTCCGGGCCGACCTGATGAACCGGATCATCGGGCTGAACGGGCATCTGACGATCCAGCCGGAGCGTGGCCGGGCACTCGAAGGGTATGAGGCGATCCTCGCCCGGCTTGGCAGCATCGGTGGCATCGCGCAGGCAGCCCCGGTGGTGGAAGGTCAGGTGCTGCTGACCGCACCGTCCGGCGGCGCGGCTGCGGCCCAACTCCGCGGCCTGCCGCCCGAGGCGCTGCGCGCCCGCCCCGCCATCCAGCGCGCGTTGCGCGTCGGCAGCCTCGATGCCTTCGACGCCGAGGATTCGGTCGTGATGGGCTGGCGCCTCGCCCAGCGCATGCGTGTCCAGACCGGGGACAGCGTCACCCTGCTGCTGCCGCAGGCGCGTGGCGGGGATTTCACCACGGCACCGCGCCAGCGGACGATGACGGTGGTCGCGACCATCGATCTCGGCATGCCGGAATATGACGGGCGGACGATCTTCGTCCCGCTGCCTACGGCGCAGGCGCTGTTCAACCTTGGCGACGCGGTCAGCCAGGTGGAGATCCTGGTGGCCGACCCGTCCCGCATCGCGCCGGTGACGACGGCGGTGCGCGCCACCTTCGCCGGGCAGCCGCTGCGCATCACCGACTGGCAGGGGGCGAACAGCAGCATCTACGCGGCGGTCGTGGTCGAGCGGAAGGTGATGTTCCTGATCCTGACGCTGATCGTCGTGGTGGCGGCGTTCAACATCATCTCCTCCCTGACCATGCTGGTGAAGGACAAGGGGCGGGACATCGCCATCCTGCGCACCATGGGCGCGCGGCGCGGTGCGGTGCTGCGCATCTTCATCCTGTGCGGGGCGACAATCGGCTGCGGCGGCACGCTGGCGGGCTTCGCGCTCGGCCTCGGCGTGGCGACGAATTTCCCGGCGCTGCGCAATGGCCTCGCCTGGCTGGAGGAAACCGGGCTGTTCGGGGCGGAGCTGCGCTTTCTGATGCAATTGCCCTCCGTCGTGGAACCCGGCGAGGTCGCGGTGATCGTGGCGATGGGCTTCGGGCTATCGCTGTTGGCCACGTTGTGGCCGAGTTGGCGCGCGGCGCGGATCGACCCGGCCGAGGCGCTGCGGCATGGCTGAGCCCGGCATGTTCGGTGCCTTCGAACGCGCCGTCGCCGCCCGCTACCTGCGGGCGCGCAAGGGTGAGCGCGCGGTATCGCTGATCGCCGGCTTCTCGCTGGCGGGCATCGCCTTGGGCGTCGCCACGCTGATCGTCGTGCTGTCGGTGATGGGCGGCTTCCGGCAGGAATTGCTGAGCCGTATCCTGGGGCTGAACGGCAATCTCGGCGTCGCCGCGGCCGAGGGGATGCTGGGCGACTACGATGCGATCGCCGCGCGCATCCGCACCCTGCCGCAGGTCGCGCAGGCGACGCCAACCCTCGAAGGACAGGTGCTGATCACCACCGATGCCGGGGCGTCCGCCGGCGGTCTGGTGCGCGGCGTCGCGCCCGAAGAACTGCGCCAGCGCCCCATCATCGCCGGCAATATCCGCGCCGGCACCCTGGCGGATTTCGCCGGCGACGACGTGGTGGCGATCGGCACAGTGCTGGCGCGCCGGCTCGATGCCGGGGTGGGGGACCGGATCACGGTGATCTCGCCGGAGGGCCGCACCACGGTGTTCGGCACGGTGCCGCGGCTGCGCGCCTATCGCGTGGCTGCGATCTTCGAGGTCGGCATGCAGGAATACGATGCCGCCTTCGTCTTCATGCCGCTGCAGGCGGCGCAGATCTTCTTCCAGCGGCGCGGCCTGGTCAGCCAGATCGAGGTGCATCTGCGCGACCCCGACGCGGCCGGACCCGTGGCACGGGCAATCCGCCAGGCGCTGATGGGCCAGCCCGTCGCCATCCTGGACTGGCAGACTGCCAACAGCAGCTTCTTCCAGATCGTGCAGGTGCAGCGGAACGTGATGTTCCTGATCCTGACGCTGATCATCGTGGTGGCGGCATTCAACATCATCTCGTCCCTGATCATGTTGGTGAAGGACAAGGGGCGCGACATCGCCATCCTGCGCACCATGGGCGCGGGGCGCGGCGCGATCCTGCGCATCTTCCTGCTGTGCGGCGCGGCCGTCGGCGGCGCGGGCACCGTGGCGGGGCTGCTGATCGGGCTGGCCTTCTGCGCGAATATCGAGACGATCCGCCAGGCGCTGATGAGCGCGACGGGCACGACCATCTTCGACCCCGAGATCTACTTCCTCACCCGCATCCCCGCCGTGGTGGACCCGTGGGAGGTCGGCCAGGTGGTGGGACTCGGATTTCTTCTGTCGCTGCTGGCGACGATCTTCCCGAGCTGGCGCGCGGCGCGGCTCGACCCGGTGGAGGCGCTGCGCCATGAGTGACGTCCCGCTGCGCCTCGCAGCCGTCGAGCGGCGCTACCGGTCCGGCGCCGGTGAGCTGCCAGTGCTGCGTGGTGCCGAGCTGACGCTCGCCGCCGGGGAGATCGTGGCGCTGGTAGCACCGTCCGGCACCGGCAAGTCGACGCTGTTGCACCTGGCCGGCCTGCTGGAGAAGCCCGATGGCGGGGAAGTCTTCGTCGAGGGCCGTGCCGCGGGGTCGCTGTCGGATGATGCGCGCACGGCAATCCGCCGGAACACCATCGGGTTCGTCTACCAGTTCCACCACCTGCTGCCGGAATTCACGGCAGAGGAGAACATCGCCCTGCCGCAGATGGCCGCCGGGGTGTCGCGCAAGGCGGCGGGCCAGCGGGCGCGGGAGTTGCTGGCGGCCTTCGGGCTGACGGGGCGGGAGAGCCATCCGCCAGGCAAGCTTTCGGGCGGCGAGCAGCAGCGAGTGGCGATCGCCCGCGCTCTGGCGAACCGGCCGCGCATCCTGCTGGCGGACGAGCCGACGGGGAATCTCGATGTCGGGACCTCCGACCACGTCTTCGCGGAGTTGCTGGAGCAGGTGAGGGGGCATGGCGTCGCTGCGCTGGTGGCGACGCATAATCCGGCCCTGGCGCAGCGGATGGACCGGATCGTGACGCTCAGCGAGGGGCGGGTCATCCCCGCCCCGTAGGGCTCAATAGGCGGCGGTGAAGATCGTGCCGCGATGGGCCGGTCGCTCGACCTCATCGAGCAGCGCGACCGCGTAATCCTCGGCGCTGATGCGGCTCTGCCCGTCGGCATCCGTGAGCAGCGTCCGACCGCCGAGACGGAAGGTCCCGGTGCGTTCGCCCGGCGCAATCATCCCAGCCGGGGCGAGCACCGTGTAGTCGATGCCGCTGGCGGCGATGCGCTCGAAGGCGGCGCGCATGGCCCGCGCCTCGGCGTTGTAGGGTTCCGGCACATGGTCGGCGACCGGGCTGCCATCGGGCAGGTTCAGCGACCCGGCACCGCCCACCAGCACCAGGCGCTTGCCCGTGAGGGCGGCGATCAGTGCCTCGGCATAGGCCAGGGCCTCGACGGCGGGTTTGCCGGTGCTGCGCGGGCTGGCGGCGGCGATCACGACATCCGCCGAGGCCGCAGCGGCGGACAGGCCCGGAACGTCGGTAATCTCAAGGCGCAGCGGCGTGACGCCGGCGCGGGCTTCGATCCGGTCCGGATTGCGCGCCGCGGCCGTGACATGATGGCCGCGCGACAGCGCTTCATTCAGCAGACGGCTGCCGATCATGCCGGTCGCGCCGATCAGGAGGATGTTCATGGTCGTGATCCCTTGCCAGGAGTGATGCAGGCAGGGCAATTACGGATGGTAACCTGGTTCCACCAGATCCATTTCCGTGTCACATGGTTACCCGAAGGGAACCGCGATGCCCGCGCCGCATGCCACCAGCCATGCCTGCCCGATCCGTGACGTGCTCGACCGCGTCGGCGATGCCTGGTCGGTGCTGGTGATCACCGAACTGAACAAGGGGCCATGCCGCTTCAATGCGCTGCGCCGCGTGGTGGACGGAATTTCCCAGCGCATGCTGGCGGTCACGCTGCGGCAGCTGGAACGCGACGGGCTGGTGTCGCGGCGCGTGACGGATGGCCGCCCGCCGCAGGTCACCTACGGGCTGACGGCGCGCGGCGTGTCATTGCATGCCGCGCTGGCGCCGCTGGCCGATTGGGCGGCGCGGCACCAGCAGGCGATCCGCGACTCCCGCGCAGCCTTCGAAGCCACGCAGGCCCTCGCGGCCTGACCGTGTCAGGCGAGAACGAGCAGCACCGCGCCGACCGCCGCAATGCCGGCGCCGCCAGCGCGCAGCACCGCCGCCCGGCCGGTCGCCACGCGGCCCATGGCGAAGCCCGCCGCATGCAGCACCGCCGAGGCCGCCAGCATCCCAGCCGCCGTCAGCAGCACCAATCCGCCGATCTCCCCGCCATGCGCCGCGCCATGCAGCAGACCGAAGCCGGCCGCGAGCGACAGGGCGACCGCCGCGCGCATCGGCACCGCCAGCGCCACCACCAGGCCAAGGACCAGCACCGTCGCCGCCACACCCGGTTCGATCCAGGCCGGCAGCGTCGTCAGCAAGCCGAGGCCGATCCCGGCGGCCATGCCGGCCAGGAAGGCCGCGGGCAGCGTCCAGGCCCGCGCCAGCCCCGACTGCGCCGCCCACAGCCCGATTGCCAGCATGGCGACCAGGTGATCCACGCCCAGCAGCGGATGCGAGAAGCCGGCGGCCAGCCCTTCGGCATGGCCGCCATGGGCGAGCGCCGGACCGGCAGCGAGTATGGGAAGGATCAGGGCGCTGGCGCGCAGCAGGCGCGGGGGCATGGCGGGCTCCGTATGAAGGCGGTTTCGCCGGCGATCCTGATGATGCCACCGGACGCGTGCAAGGCAGGCAAGGCGCATGCCGCGATGGGCCGCCGGCGAGCAGCGCATTGCCCCGGGGGCCGCAAACGGAGCATCCGCTTTCCCGCGACCGCCTGCGTTCCGCGCGGCGGTGCGCCGGGCTACCCTGCCGGATGCCCGCGAGTCCTGTCATGACCGACCAAGCCGCCTTCATCCATCTGCACGTCCATTCCGCCTATTCGCTGAGCGAGGGCGCCATCAAGGCGGACAAGCTGGCGGCGCTGGCGGCATCGAACGGCATGCCGGCGGTGGCGCTCACCGACAGCGCGAACATGTTCGGTGCGCTGGAATTCGCCGAATACTGCACGAAGAAGGGCGTGCAGCCGATCATGGGTTGCCAGCTGTTCCTGACGCGCGCCGAGTCCGATCCGGACCGCCCCGACGTCGCGCGGCAGAACCCGGATCCGCTGGTGGCCCTGGCGATGGATGCGGCTGGGCTTCAGAACCTGCAGAAGCTGTCCTCTAACGGCTATCTGCGGGAAGATCCATCCGGCCGGCCTGCTATCACGCTGGATCTGCTTCGGAAGCATTCGGCGGGCATCTTCCTGCTGACAGGCGGCACACTGGGGCCGGTGGCGCGGTTGCTAGGCGATGGACGCCGTGATGCCGCCGAGCGGATCCTGCACGCATTGCGCGAAGCCTTTCCCGACCGCCTGGCCGTTGAACTGCACCGCCACGGCCTGCCGCAGGAACGCGCCATCGAGGCCGGGCTGCTGGCGCTGGCGCAAGACGCGCGGCTACCCATCGTCGCCGCCAACGACGTCTATTTCGCCGCGCGCGAGATGCATGAAGCGCATGATGCGCTCCTGTGCATCGCCGAGGGCCGCACCATGGCCGAGCGTGACCGCCGCCGCGTCACGCCCGAGCATTGGTTCAAGCCTGCGGCGATGATGCGCGAATTGTTCGCCGACCTGCCCGAGGCCTGCGACAACACGCTGTCCATCGCGCGGATGTGCGCCGTGATGGCGGAGAGTAAGAAGCCCGAACTGCCGATCTGCCCCAAGGTGGGCGAGGGCATGACCGAGGCCGAGACCGTCCGCGCCATGGCGAAGCAGGGGCTGGAGAAGCGCCTGGACGCCATGCAGCCGGCGCCGGATGAGGCGAAGCGGCAGGTCTATCGCGACCGGCTCGACTATGAACTCGGCGTGATCGAGAAGATGGGCTTCCCGGGCTACTTCCTGATCGTGGCGGACTTCATCCAGTGGGCGAAGGCGCAGACGCCGCCGATCCCGGTGGGCCCGGGTCGTGGGTCGGGTGCGGGGTCGGTCGCCGCCTGGTCGCTGCTGATCACCGATCTCGACCCGCTGCAATTCGGCCTGCTGTTCGAACGTTTCCTGAACCCCGAGCGCGTGTCGATGCCGGACTTCGACATCGATTTCTGCCAGGACCGGCGCGACGAGGTGATCCAGTATGTGGTGCGCGAATACGGTGCCGATCGCGTCGCGCAGATCATCACCTTCGGCAAGTTGCAGGCGAAGGCGGCGGTGCGCGACGTCGGCCGCGTGCTGGGCATGCCCTATGGCCAGGTGGACAAGATTGCGTCGCTGATCCCGTTCAACCCGGCCAAGCCGGTCACGCTGGGCCAGGCGATCGAGGGCGAGCCGCGGTTGCAGGAGATGCGTGACGGGGATGAGCAGGTGGCCCGCCTGCTCGACATCGCGCTGCAGGTCGAAGGGCTGTTCCGCAACGCCTCGACCCATGCCGCCGGCGTCGTGATCGGACGCAGGCCGTTGGTCGAGATCGTGCCGCTGTATCGCGATCCGCGCTCGCCGATGCTGGTGACGCAGTATTCGATGAAATACGCGGAAGCGGCATCGCTGGTGAAGTTCGATTTCCTCGGCCTGAAGACGCTGACGGTGATCGAACGCGCGCTGGCGATCCTGAAGGGGCAGGGGGTGGAGGTCGATATCGCCGCCATCCCGCTCGACGACCCCAAGACCTACGCCATGCTGGCCAAGGGCGATGCGGCGGGGGTGTTCCAGTTCGAAGGGCAGGGAATGCGCGACTGCCTGCGGCAGATGCGTGCCAGCCAGTTCGAGGACCTGGTCGCCGCCGTGGCGCTGTATCGCCCCGGGCCGATGGCGAACATCCCGGCATACTGCGCGCGCAAGGCGGGCGAGGCGTGGGAGCCGCCGCATCCGGCGATCATGCACATCCTGTCCGAGACCTACGGCATCATGGTCTACCAGGAGCAGGTCATGCAGATCGCGCAGGACTTGGCCGGGTATTCGCTCGGCGCCGCGGATCTGCTGCGGCGCGCCATGGGCAAGAAGATCCGCTCCGAGATGGAGGCGCAGCGCAAGATCTTCTGCGACGGTGCGGAGACGCGCGGGATCGAGCCGGCCAAGGCGGCCGAGATCTTCGACCTGATGGAGCGCTTCGCCGACTACGGCTTCAACAAGTCGCATGCGGCGGCCTATGCGCTGGTCAGCTACCAGACGGCCTGGCTGAAGGCGAACCACACGGTGGCCTTCCTGGCGGCGTCGATGACGCTCGACCTGTCCAACACCGACAGACTGGCCGGGCATATGCAGGAATGCGCGCGGCTCGGGATTCCGGTGCTGCCACCAGACATCAACCGCTCAGGCGCAGACTTCCGCGTGGAGACGACGCCCGAGGGCAAGGAGGCCATTCGCTTTGCGCTGGCCGCGGTCAAGCGCGTCGGCGAAGCGGCGATGAAGGACCTGGTGAAGGCGCGCGACGCGGATGGGCCTTTCGTGTCGCTGGCCGAGTTGGCAGCACGGGTGGACCCGAAGCTGCTCAACAAGATGCAGATCGAGAACCTGGCCCGCGCCGGGGCCTTCGAATGCCTGGAGAAGAACCGCGCCAAGGTGATGGCCGGCGCCGAAACGATCCTGCGCCGCGCTCAGGCCGATGCCGAGGAACGCGGGTCGGGCCAGATCGGGCTGTTCGGCGGTGAAACGAAGAGCGATGAGCCGCTGCGGCTCCCCGAGGTGCCCGACTGGCCCTTACTGGAACGCCTGGCGCATGAGGCGGAGGCGGTCGGCTTCCACCTTTCCGCCCATCCGCTCGATACCTATCGCAAGGCGTTGCAGCGGCTCGGGGTGACGCCATCGGCGCTGATCGCCGACCGGGCGCGGGCGGGATCGTCGCGGATGAAGCTGGCCGGGACGGTGGTGAACGCCAAGGAACGCACCACCAAGACCGGCAGCCGCATGGCCTGGGTGCGGCTGTCCGATGCCCAGGGATCCTTCGAGGTGACGTGTTTTTCGGAGGTCCTGAACCGGTCGCGGGAGTTGCTGGCGGAAGGCCAGGCGGTGCTGGTGACCTGCGAGGCCCGGATGGAGGGCGAAGCGTTGCGCCTAACGGCCAATGACGTCGAGGGGCTTGAGAAGGCCGCGAGCGGTGCGGGTGGCGGCGTGCGGCTGTGGCTGGATGACATTGCCGGGGTGCAGCCGATCCAGGCGCTGCTGACGCGTGAAGGTCGCGGGCGCGGCCGCGTGGTGCTGGTGCCGCGCACCGGACCGGGCCAGGAGGTTGAGATGGCGTTGCCCGGCGGCTTCAATATCGGGCCGCGGGTGATGCAGGCGATGAAGGTGCTGCCCGGCGTTTCGGCAATGGAAGAGATCTAGATCGGCGCCGTCGTGCCGATATTTCCGTCGCCAAGCGGAAATGGGCTGGGCGTGCCGGCATCTGCCTGTCAGTTAAAATTTTCCATAATATACCTTATGCGGTATTTGGACGCCTGATAGCCAAGACACGCGCCGAGCGCCGCTGAGCCTTCCCGCTGTGCCAGCCAGTCAGGTCCGAGAGCCGTCAGCGAGCCCCCCCTGACACCAGGGGCCCGGGCCTTTGACTTGGACCAGCGCCGCGAAGGCGGCCCGCCGGTCGTCCGGCGAAAGCCAAGCAAAACGCCAAAGGCGTGTCCGTCACCTGACCGCCGCCGGCCGGGTCTGTCGGCGATCCCGCATCGATGGCGTGATGGCCCTCGCTTCAGCTCGCGAAGGCCGGCCTGAAGGGCTGTGCCCGCTGGAACGCATCGGCGATGCGAAGCACCATCGCATCGGTGCAGCGGGCGCCGGCGATCTGCAGCCCGATCGGCAGCCCCTCCCCGGTCCGCCCGCAGGGCACGGACACCGCCGGCCCATGCGACAGGTCGAAGGGGTAGGAGAATTCCGCCCAGACCAGCCAATCCCAGACATGGTCCGGCCAATGCGCCGGGCGCTGGCGGCCAACCTCGAAGGCGGCGACCGAGGCGGAGGGCGTCACCAGCGCGTCCCAGCCGCCATCGGCGAACCAGCCATTCACCTCGGCGGCGTACGCGATGCGGCGGCCGGCCGTGGCGATCGCCTCCTTCACCGTCAGCCCGGTGTATTCGTCGAGGCAGGCAACCAGGCCCGGATCCATTTCGGCGCGGCGGGCCGGATCGGTTTCGATGAACGGATACATCGCCACCGCCCAGACCAGGCGTTCCAGTTCCGGCCCCTTGGGACCCCAGGGCGGCGTCACCTCCTCGACCGTCGCACCGAGCGCCTGGAGCGTGGCGAGGGACGCACGGACCGCCTCGGCGACATCGGGATCGACGCGGGCATGGCCAAGATCGGGGCTATAGGCGATGCGCAGCCCCTTGAGGTCCGGCCCCCACACATCGGTGGACTGAAATTTCATCGGTAATGTCGTATGATCCGCAGGATGCAGGCCAGACATGATTTCCAACATCAAGGCCGCATCGCCCACGCTGCGTGCCAGTGGCCCGGCATGGGAGACCGAATTGTTGTTCGGCACCGGTGCATAGGGCACCAGCCCGAAGGTCGGCTTGTGCCCGACCACGCCGCAGAAATGCGCCGGCAGACGGATCGATCCGGCTCCATCGGTGCCGAGATGCAGCGCTCCGCAGCCCGACCCCGCCAGCGCCGCGGCACCCGAGGACGACCCGCCGGCGGTCCGCCCACGCAGCCAGGGATTATGCGTATCCCCGGTCAGTGGGCCGCTGCTGACGGCGGTCCAGCCATTCTCGGTGGCGGTGGTCTTGCCGAGGATGATGCCCCCTGCCCCCCGCAGCCTGGCCACCAGCGGCGCATCGGCGGCGGCCGGCGTGGTGGGTGTCAGGCGCGACCCACGCCGGGTCGGCAGGCCTTCCACCGCCTGGACGTCCTTGATGGTCACCGGCACGCCATGCAGCGGGCCGAGCGGCACGCCGGCCATCACCATAACCTCGGCCGCGCGGGCCGCGTTCAGCGCACCTTCGGCGTCCAGGGTGGCGAAGGCGTTGATCCGTGGCTCCCAGGCGGCGATGCGGTCCAGCACCGCCTTCGTCACCTCGACCGGCGAAGCCCGCCGGTCGCGGATCATCTGCGCCTGTTCGACCGCGGTCAGGGTCGCGAGGTCGCTCATGCCGCGCGCTCCCAAGCCGCGACGTCGAGGAAGGTGGATTGGTAGCAGGCGCCCTCCCCCATATCGGTCAGGCGGTCGTCGCAAAGCATGTTCACGGTGCCGGACACCGCCTCGCCATCCGGCCGCTGACCGGGAACGAGGACGACGCCCTGCTGCACTTCATCGCTGACCCGCAGCACCAGGCCGACCGTGCCGAGGTCGTTGAACAGGCGCACCTGGTCGCCTTCGGCAAGGCCGCGACGGGCCGCTTCGGCCGGATGCAGGATGGCGCAGGGCGCGCCCTCCCGCTTGCGCAGGAAGGGCGAGGCCGCATAGGCGGTGTGTGCCTGGAAATAGCCCGGCGCGGTCAGCAGCCGCAGCGGCCAGCGGGCGGCGTCGGCGGCCTCGGTGGGGTCTTCCTCCCACACGGGCATGGGCGCCACGCCCTGCTGCGCCAGGGTTTCCGAGTAGATTTCCAGCCGGCCCGACGGCGTGCGGAACTCCTGTGCCGTCGGCGGACTGACCTTCACCGGGCCATCGAAGACCCGGGCGGGATCGACCTCGGCGATGATGCCCGTCGCGCCGGCAAAGAAATGCGGGACGATGTCCTTCGGCGTCATGGAGAAGGCCGGATCGGTCAGCCCCATCCGCTGGCCGAGCGCCTGGGCCAGATGGAAGTTCGACATGGCCTCATGCTGCGGGGCAACCGCCGCCGGGGCGTACTGCATGCGGTAGGAACCGTAGGAGCGGTAGAAATCCTCGGTTTCCAGATAGGTCGTGGCCGGCAGGATAATGTCGGCGAAGCGCGCGGTGTCGGTCATGAAGGGGTCATGGACGACCGTGAACAGGTCCTCCCGCGCCAGCGCCCGGCGCAGCCGGTTCACATCCGGGTTGGTCACCGCCGGGTTGTTGGCGGCGATGAACAGGGCGCGGATCGGCGGGTCGCGCATCTCCTCCAGCGCCTCGCCGAGCGCGAGGTGGTTGACCATGCGCGCGGAGGCCGGGCCGGAGGGCTTGCCCACGAAGCCGAACTGGAAATCCATCGATCCGGCGGCGAGGAGCAGCGCCCCGCCCCCTTCCCGCCCATAGGCGCCGGTCAGCGCCGGTAGCGTGGCGACCGCGCGCAGTGCCTGGCCGCCGCGGGCAAGGCGCGTCATGCCCTCCCCCAGCCGGATCAGCGAGGCCTTGGCCGCGCCATACATGGCCGCGAGGCGTTCCACGTCATCGACCGACAGGCCGGTGATCTCCGCCACACGCGCCGGCGGGAAATTCGGCAGCACCTCGGCCGACCAACGTTCGAAGCCGAGCGTATTGGCCTCGACATAGGCACGGTCCAACAACCCATCGCGTTCCAGGATATGAGCGATGCCGCAGGCAAGCGCCGCATCCGTGCCGATGCGGATGGGCAGGTGCCAATCGGCACGCGCGGCGGTCTGGCTGCGCCGCGGGTCGATCACCACCAGCTTCACGCCGGTCTTGCGCACCTTCTCCAGCAGCGCCCAGAAATGGACGTTCACCGCCATCAGGTCGCAGCCCCAGGCGATCACCAGGTCCGAATGGACCACAGCCTCCGGGTCGGTTCCGCCGACCGGGCCGCAGGTCATGTCCCAGGCGGTCTCGCAGCAGGTGTCGCAGACCGTGCCGGCCTGCAGCCGGGAGGTGCCGAGGGCATGGAACAGCCCCGACACCAGCCGCCGGTTCATATGCCCCTGATGGGCGGAGTAGGCATAGCCGAGGATGGCTTCCGGCCCGCTCTCGGCGATGACGGCCTTCCAGCGGCTGGTGATTTCCTCTAGCGCGGCATCCCAGGTGATCGGCTCGAACTGCCCGCTGCCCTTGGGCCCGGTGCGCCGCAGCGGCGTGCGCAGCCGGTCGGGCGAATGCACCGTCTCCATGTCCCGGTTGACCTTGGCGCAGGCGAATCCGGCCGTGTAGGCCTCGTCCGGATCGCCCTGGAGGCGCACTAGGCGCCCCTCCTCGACCTCCGCGACCAGGGAGCACATGTCGGGACAGTCATGGGCGCAGACGACGCGGACCTTGGTCATGGGTGGGCGTATTCCTTCGGACAGGGCGGCAGTCTCGGAAAGGATGGCGCGCGGCGCAACTGGCCGCGGGGGCTTGCCAGGGCGCGGCGGTCGCGGGACGACAGCATGCCACCCGCACCGGATCCGCCATGACCGACGCACCATCCGCCATCACCCACCTGCTGGACGTCATGGCGCGGCTGCGCGACCCGGACACCGGCTGCCCCTGGGACCAGGTGCAGGATTTCGCGACCATCGCCCCCTACACCATCGAGGAAGCCTACGAGGTGGAGGACGCCATCGCCCAGGGCAACCCGGCAACACTGCTGGATGAACTCGGAGACCTGCTGTTCCAGGTGGTCTACCACGCCCGCATGGCCGAGGAGCGCGGCTGGTTCGCCTTCGCCGACGTCGCCGCCGCCATCAGCGCGAAGATGGTGCGCCGCCACCCCCATGTCTTCGGCGACGAGGAAGCGAGGACCGAGGATCAGCAGATCGCCGCCTGGGACGTGCAGAAGGCCGCCGAGCGGGCGGCACGGGCGGAGACCGGCACGCTCGCCGGCATCCCGACCGGGCTGCCGGCGCTGACCCGGGCGGCCAAGCTGACGCGGCGCGCCGGACGGGTCGGCTTCGACTGGCCGAACGCCGCCTCGGTGCTCGACAAGCTGGAGGAGGAGGCTGCGGAACTACGGGTTGAGTTGGAAAATGGTCAGCATCAGCCTGATCAAGCAGCAATTCGGGACGAGGTTGGAGACCTGCTTTTCGTGTTGGCCAATCTGGCGCGGAAGCTCGATCTCGATCCCGAAGATTGCCTGCGCGGGGCCAATCGAAAATTCGAGCGACGCTTTGGATTTATCGAGCAATCACTTAAAAATAAAGGAAAAACACCGGCCGATTCCTCGCTGGGTGCGATGGAGGAGCTGTGGCGGGAAGCCAAGCGCCATGAGCGCGATGAAGGTTGATCGCAGATGCGCATCTTGATCTTTATACTTCTGATTTTACAATTTATCTCAACCAATGATGCGATCGCGCAGCCGCGCCGGACCTTGCTGGACACCGGAGCCGAGGGCCGGGTTGTAGCGGCGCCGCAGGGCGTGGGCGAAACCTTGCGCCTGACACGCAACGGCCAGACCCTCTGGCAGGCTCAGGCCCAGCGCTTCGAGCCCTTCGCCGGGGGTGAACCCATCACCATCGCCCCCGGACAGGTTGCCACCGGCATCACCGGCTGGACCGGCGGTGCCTATTGCTGCTGGACCCTGCACCTGTTCCGCGCCGATGCCGGCACCTTGCAGCACATCGGGTCGCTGCCGCTTGGCAAGCGGGAGCCATCGGAGATCCGCCTTCCCCCGCCCGGCGGTGGCCCCTCCATCCTGCTCGCCGACGCCGCCTTTGATTTCTGGGAGGCGCCGATCAGCCGGTCCACCGACCTGCATCCCACCGTTCCGTTCCGCTGGACCGGACGGCGGCTGGAACCCGATGTGGCGGCGATGCGCCGGCCGGTCACCGCGGCGTTGGGGACAGCCTGTGTCGAGATGGCCGCTCCGGCTGATCGCCCACCGCCGGAGCAACGCGTCACGACCTACCCCGACCTCGCCGCCGCGCTCGCCAGTCTGCGCGCAGCCGATTGGAACGCCCAACGCGGCACGCATCCGGGTGTGGAGGCGGCGCGCCTGGCTGCCTGCCTGATCTATGCTGGCCACGCCGCCGAGGCACAGCGCCTGCTGAGTGAGGCTTGGCCGCCTGGAAGCGCCGGCTTGCCTGAAACGGAACGGCAATTGGCGGCCCGGCTGGCGTGCAGCCCCTTCGTCGCGGCGGTGCGGGCGGCCAATGCGCCGGGGGCGCCCTATCTCAGCGGCCGCTGCGCTCCGCGGGGAAATGACCAGACCGCATTGTACCGGCTGGGATGGCGCTGAAGCCGGAAGGGCGTGGACCATCGACGCCGGAACGGGCTGGCGCTGCGAAGCAATCGGAGAGGGCTTTGTTCCCTCCGGACCTCCCCCACCAAAGGCCAGTGGGCCTTTGGTGACCTCGACCTGGCGCTGGCCGCGATCGTCAGCGCCAAAGGTATGGTTCACGTCGGGCGGAGAGCGTCATCCCAGCCCCCAAGACTGGCCATGATGCCCAGCACCAATTGACGGTTTCCAAAGGCCCACTGGCCTTTGGTGGGGTGGCTTGGAGGGGCAACGCCCCTCCAATTCTTCTGCATCACCATCACTCAAACAGGACGCCGCCCACCCATCACGCGGGCCGCGTCTCCGCCTTCACCGTAACCCGCGCCTCCGGCAGCGGGATGAACTCCTTCTCGTCCCCCGGCACCTTCGGGAAGGCTCCGGCCTTCCAATCCGCCTTGGCCTGTTCCAACCGCTCGCGGGACGATGCGACGAAGTTCCAGAACAGGTAGCGTGGCCCATCCATCACGGCTCCACCGAGCATCAGAACCCGCGCCCCACGCGGCCCCGCCGTCAACGCCAGCGCATCCCCGGCACGGAACACCAGCATGCGCCCTGCGTCGAAGGATACGCCGGCCACCTCGACCGACCCTTCAACGACATAGGCGCCGCGTTCCTCGTGCTGGTCCGGCAGCGGCAGGCGCGCGCCCGGCAGCAGCACGGCATCGGCGTAGAACAACGGCGAGGAGACATCGACCGGTGCGCGCAGGCCCCAGGCCTCCCCGGCGATCAGCCGCAGCGACATCCCACCCTCATCGACCATCGGCAGCGCCGCGGCATCGTGATGGGCGAATGCGGGGGCGCTGTTCTCGGCCGATTTCGGCAGGGCGACCCAGGACTGGATGCCGAACATCCGCCGCGGCCGGTCGCGCAATGCAGGGTCGGTGCGCTCGGAATGGACGATGCCGCTGCCGGCGGTCATCCAGTTCAGCGCACCCGGGCGGATCGGCTGGGCGCTTCCCAGGCTGTCGCGGTGGAAGATCTCACCCTCGAACAGGTAGGTCACGGTGGACAGGCCGATATGCGGGTGTGGCCGCACATCGAGGCCCTTGCCGGTGAGGAACTCGCCCGGCCCCATCTGGTCGAAGAAGATGAAGGGCCCGACCATCTGGCGCTCGCGAGCCGGCAATGCGCGGCGCACCTCGAAGCCACCGATGTCGTGGGCGCGAGGAATGATGACGGTCTCGAGGCCCGGCGGCGGCGGCGGGCAGACCGGGTCGGCTTCGTCGAGGGTGCTCATGGCGGTTCTCCTGCTGCGCGCAGTATCGCGATGCGATGCGGACACTGCCATGCCCTGCCCCTGATGGCCGCCATCACGAAGCGGCATGTGCCCGCCCTCACGCCGGTCGGGCGACGGAAGGGATGGGCCAGGGCGGCCGGGAACCCGGCCGGTTGCGCCAGGATGTCGCGGAAAACATTCGGTCGCGCCGCAGGCGCGAACACAAGGTCCCGTCCCGCCGCGGTGATCGATGTTTGCCTATCCCTGCGCGCCATGATGCTTTGGCATCATGTCCGTGCGAATCACAGCGCGCCGCATTGCCGAGGTCGCCGGTCTTGAAGCGGAATGGCGGGCATTGGAGGCGCGCGCGCCGGGGGCATCCTTCTTTCAAGGATGGACCTGGATGGGCTGCCTGGCCGAGGAACGGTTCCCCAACCCGGTCGTACTGCGGGCCGAATCGGACGGAATGACTCTGGGCCTTGCGCTGTTCAACCGCCGCCGCGGCGGGCTGCACCTGTCGGAAAGTGGCGAGGCTTCGCTCGACGCGCCGTTTGTCGAGCACAATGCGCCGCTGATCGACGACGGCATCGCGGTGGACCTGCTGCCCGCGTTGATGCAGGCGGCCTGGGCGGCCGGCGGCGTCAGCCACATGGCGCTGAGCGGCGTGCCCCCCGCGGTGGCGGGCGCGGCCGGTGGCTGGGCCTGGCGCCGCCATGAACACGTTGCACCGCGCGTGGACCTCGACGCCATCCGAGCCGCAGGCGGCGACTATCTGGCCCGGCTGAGCGCCAATACGCGTCAGCAGATTCGCCGATCCCTGCGCGCCTATGCCGCGCAGGGCGCGTTGCGCATGGACCGTGCGGCCAGCATCGGCGAGGCGACCGACTGGCTCGATGCACTCGCGGCGTTGCACGGACAGACGTGGCAAGCCCGCGGCAAGGTCGGCGCCTTCGCCAATCCGTTCATGCTGCGCTTCCACCGTGCCCTGATCAGGCGCGGCCTGCCGCGCGGCGAGGTTGAGCTGCTGCGCGCTCGCGTCGGGGAGCGGGTGATCGGCTACTTGCTCAACCTGCGGCGCGGCGGATGGGTTTGCGCCTATCAGAGCGGTTGCGATCTCGCCGCCGCGGGAAGGGACGAGAGGCCAGGCATCATTTGCCACGTACTGGCGATTGAGCAGGCGCTGCGGCTTGGTGAGCGGGTCTACGACTTCCTGGCCGGCGATGATCGCTACAAGCGCAGCCTCGGCACCGATGAGGCGCGCCTGGTCTGGCAACGGAGTCTGCGCACACGCTGGTTCGTCCGCGGGCACACCGAATTGGCGCCGCTCGCTGCAATGTGATGTATTTGGGTCACTTTCAGTGGAGAATCGGCCTTTAGGTGCCATCGCACGCAATCCGACGTTGAATGTTGCGATCTCGGTCCGCAATTATAGGCTGCAGCAACGGCATCCACATTCAGAACGATAGTGGTGCGCTGCAGCAGATAACGTGAGGCGATCGGACGTGCTTGATCATCCAGTTGAGGGCTCTCGCGCCGAAACGAGCGTTCTGGGATATCTCCCCAGCGACGTGCCGCGGCGGCTGGCCTGGCCGGCGGCGGCAGCCAGCATCGTTGTGATGTCCGCGGCATTGTGGGGCATTGTCGCGGTCGCGGCCTCGGCACTTGGCCTTATCTGACGCCCTCACCCTGGGCGGTCGTCGCCTGACCGCCGCCCAACGAATCGAGCAGGTCACGAAGACCCTCCTCCACCGACAATGTTGGCGGCAGACCGAGCGCAGCGCGCGCTCTCACCGGTGAGCCAAGCGAGTCGCGAATCTCGCCCTGCCGCGGCGGCGCCAGGTGGACATCTGGCCGGACCCGGCAAATCGAGCCGACCATTTCCAGCAATTCGGCGATCGAGCAGGCGTTGCCCGAGCAGACGTTGAACACCGGCGCCGCACAGGCCGCATTGGGCAGTGCCGCGACGAGTGCCGCGACGACATCCCGCACATGGATGAAGTCCCGGGTCTGTCCCCCGTCCCCGAAGATGGTCACCGGCTGTCCGCGGCGGATCCGGTCGCAGAAGATGCTGATCACGCCCGAATAGGGCGAAGCCGGGTCCTGCCGTGGGCCGAAGACGTTGAAGAAGCGCAACCCGACCGTCGGCACACCATGGACGTGCCCGGCGACCAGCGCATGCAACTCGCAGCCGAGCTTGTCAGCGCCATAGGCCGAGAGCGGGCGGGGCGTGGTGCTTTCCTCGATCGGCAGGTCCTGTGCATTGCCGTAGACCGCCGCCGAGGACGCGTAGATGACCGGGACCGGCGCACCACGCACCGTCGCGGCCGCCCGCGCGGCATCGAAGACCGCGATGGTGCCCGAGAGGTTGGTCCGGTGGGTTCCCAACCAATCCCGAGCCGCCCGCTCCACCGAGGCTATGGCGGCCAGGTGAAAGCAGGCATCCACCCCGTCCATCGCCCGCGCCAGCGTGTCCGGGTCGGCGATGTCGCCACGGAACAAGGTACTGCCAGGCAGCAGATGCGCCATCTTGCCGGTGGAAAGATCGTCGAGCACCCGCAGCCGATCCCCGCGTGCCGCCAGTGCAGCGCAGAGGTGCGAGCCGATGAAGCCGCAGCCGCCGGTGACGAGTATGGTGCGTGGTCGCGGCATGAAGCCCCCTCCGCCATGGTCCCGTCGGTCACGCCCATCCATGGAGGCTGCCGTGGGGATTGCTCGGCTTCGCCGGCGCTGCAATGGCGACGAAGCCCGTGGTCATTATGGTTCGGTCACCGCCCGGAGGCGGTGTTACGTGGCACACATCCCGCGACTGTCAGAATCCCGGCTGCGGCACGCCGCTGCGCACCGTCTCGCCAATATCACTGAACATAGCGCCCATCCTTGTCTGCCGAACGATCCGCATGATGCTCTCCTGTACGTCGGCATCGAGTTCCTTCTTCCACCTGATGGCCGATTCATTGGTGTTCTTGAAGATTTGATAGTATCGATCCACGCCTGAATAGCTCGTGCTGTCGCGGACAAACTGGTCGGTCTGCGGATTGGGAGCGAGTTGCGCGAAGTGAAGCAGCTCGCGCGCCTGCATCTCGGGATCGGCGCAGAAATCCTCGTAGCGAATGACCTTGAAATGGGCTGCGTCGCGAAGCTGGTCCATCGCGAACTCGTTCATGATCGCCCAATCCCAGGCGTGCTGTTCCGCGGGACTCAAGGCTGCAAGGATTTCGGGCGTCAGGCCGTACCGGCGGCCGGTGCTTGCCATCGCGCTGCCCCCCGTGCCGAGCGAACCCTCGAACTTGCCGAGCGCCCGACCACGCAGAAGCGAGGCCACCTGCCCGCAGGGATGACGCAGGATGAGCACGAAACGGCTCCGCGGCATGGCGGCAGCAAAAAGGCCGGCACGCCCCAGTGCACTGACCGACTTCATCACCAGCCGCAATTCCGGGCGGCGTCGGATATCGACGAAATCGGGGATCTGTACGCCGCCGGCGAAGGGCCTGAGCGGGCGCACCTCCTCCATGGCCCGCAGGCCCAGCAGAAATGCGCGCCGCAGCGCCGGCGCCAGGGCACCATGGAAACTCTTGGGAAACACCGGCAATCCGCCAGCCGTCCGCAGCGACCGCGCATCGATCAGCCGCTCAAGGTAGCGGCTGGCGGTGGCCTGGTAGCGCGGTATCTCCTCCGTCTCGCACAGCGTCGGGAAGCTGTAGTCCTGGAGGTCGATGTCGGGTTCATGCCGGTACAGAACGTCCGGGTGGCTGTCGAGGATCTTGGCAATCCAGGTGGTACCCGACCGTGCTCCACCGAGGACGAACACGGTCCGCTCGGACACATCGCCTGCGCGCCCTGGCGCTGCGTCCCCGGGGGGCGCCGTGGTGTCAGCTACGTCTGTCATTCACTACCTACCGTGCCCGGACGCGATACAGCGTCCAGGTCGATGCGCTGCCCGGCACCGGGACAATGCAGGCCGAAGCAGATACCCGTCAAAGGGTTGGTCCTCCCGCCATCGGGACGACCGCCGCCGGCGCGCGGCTGAAAAGCGCGCGATAGGCCTCGAGCATGACGCCTTCGTCGAAATCCCGCTCGGCCTTCGCCCGGTTCGCCGCCCCCAGCCGCAGCCGCAACGCCGGATCGGCGGCAAGGCCGGCCAACGCGGCCACCAGCGCCGTTTCGTCACGCGCCACCACGAAGGGAGCATTTTCGGCGGCGAGCATCTCCCGCACATCACCGACATCCGTGGCTGCGACCGGTAGGCCGCTCGCCATCGCCTCAAGAATCGACAGAGGCATCTGCTCGGTATCGGAGGACAGGGCGAAGATATCGAAGCGGCGATAGGCCCCCGAAGGGTCACCGAGTTCGCCCTCGAACCGTACCCGATCCGTCAGGCAGCGTTCGGCCGCCAAGGACTCGAGGCGTTCGCGTTCCAGCCCGCCACCCACAATCACCAGCCGCGCAGCGACGGAGGTCGGCAGGCGTGCAAAGGCGCCGATCAGCCGGGCAATGTTCTTTTCCGCCCGGAGCGAGGCGACGGTGCCGATCGTCACAGCCTCGGCGGTGCCGCCCAGGCTCCCGCGCGCGCTGAAGCGGGCAAGGTCGATCCCGTTCGGGATGTAGCGCAGATGGCGCTCGCGCAGCCGCCAGACATCGGCGGCGATGCGCCACAGGCTGCGCGACGGCACGACCACCGGCGTGCGTCGCAGCAGCAGGCGACGCATCCAGATCCGGCGCGGGAACTGGCGCGACTGTTCCTCCGGGCCGAAGCCGTCCTCGATATGGATGTGGCGCAGCAGGGGCGGCACGTTCGCCAATGCCCATTCGATGGTGCCCCAATTGTGGGTCACGAGCAGGTCGGGCTTCAGCGTTCTCAATGCCGCGCGGAAGCGCCGGACGTTGCCGAACGTATCCCCCTTGCGGATCGACACGTCCGGCCACGCCACAGCCAGCGCCGGGTCGAGCCGCGCCGCACAATCCGTCATGCCGTCCATCGCAATGACGGAGTGCCGGAAGGCATCGCCCCAGTGGTTCGCCAGGGTCGCGAAGCGCCGCTGAGCGCCGCCCATCTCGAATGAGGGAAACACGCTCAGCATCAACGGCGCCGGCGCGCCGGGCGTCGCTGAAAGCCGAGTTGGTGCCAGGTCGGGGGCAGCGTCCACGGGGCTGGCCACTGTCACGTCAACGCCGCGTCGCCGTGCATCGTGGGACACGGCCGGGAACACGGGGCAGGCTGCGCGGCGTGATGTTGTTGGTGGGCACCTCCGCGTGATCGGCGGGCCCGGTTCGTGGTGGTGGGTTGCTCGACAAGAGTGACTGATAGACTGCGCGCGCCCCGGGGTGTCCAAGCACGTCCTGCAGCAGGGCGAGGCTCTGCAAGGCCAGGCGTCCATACTCTCCGGCGCTTTTCTGCCAACCGGTGCCGTTGCTTTCCCCCCGGCTGCGCATCGCGGCGCCGATCTCGGCCCAGGTTCGATAAAAGGCGCGCGGCAACTCGACAGGTTCGGAGACCGTCATGGTGAAGGCGGCCCCGTCATTGCGGGCGAAGCCTTTGCTCTCCGCCTGGAAACGACCGACCAGGTACTGCGCCATCCAGGCCAGCAATGCGCGCGCATCCTCATTGCCCTGCCGCGCCGCGGCGGCGACCGAGGTCGCGAGGTAGTCCTGCTGCCATGGCGCGATGGTCCCGGGACCAAAACTGAACGGCGGCAGCCAGCCCTGTGCCTCCCCCTGCATGGCGCCCCAGGCCGTGGTGCGCGAACGCGCCCAGCGCCAGTTGCGCGATGCGACGTCTCGGAAATAGGCCTGCTGTGGGCTGTCGTCGGGACTGATCCAGGCGGCCTCGTTGATTTGGCGCATCGCCCAGGCGTAGGAGCGGACCTGGCGGCCATACAGCATGTTAACCCCCTGGGCGGCACCCGCGGCCTCCCGCCGCGGCAAGGGCCATACCGTCAGCACGTTCCAGGCTGCCTGCGCCTCGAGCTCATCGAGGAAGGCGCGCCGGCCGCTGAGCAGGTAAGGAACGAAGGCAAGGTCGGGCTGGTGCGAGGGCTCGGCATACCAGCCAGAGACGGAGTGGTCGTCCACCACTTGCAACAGCGACTTCGGCGGCGGGCCGTTGCGCTGGTCGAACCAGAAATCGGGCCAACGTCGCTCATCCATCCAGCCGCCGCGCGGGTCCCACATGTGCCAGGGTACCGAGCCCGCCGTCTCCGCCTGCCCAAGGCAATACGCGGCGGCGCGCGGATCGCCGGTGGTCAGCCATGCTGCCTGCCACAGCGTTGTCGCGCCGATATCCCCCCGCGCCCCCGCCGTTTCCATATAGGCGGTCACCCCGCGCCGGCCGAGCGGGGCCGCCCAGGTCGGGTCGGCCATTTCCCGCGCCATCCCGGCGAGCAGCGTTTCGTCCACGCCGGTCGAGAGATCGTAATGCGCAATCGCGCCGGTCTCGGCCAGGTAGGCCGTATCCGGCCGCAGCAGGGGAGGCCACATCTGGGCATAAGGGGCCGCGCCGATCAGCCGCCCCCAACCCTGGTATTGGAAATGCCGCAGATCGCCGGTGCGAAGGACCTGTCGTCCGTCCAGCGTCAGGAGCACGTTGTAGGTCGCCGTGCCGCCACCCTCGCGCATCGCGATGTCGTTGCGGAACCAAATATCCAGCCAGATCGAGCCATCCACCTGCACGGCGATGTCGGCGACCAGGCGCATGGAGGTCGCGCCGCCCACCGCACCGGCCGGCACCTGCGCCGTGACGCGGCGCTGCACGGCGATGGGCCCCTGCCGCCAGGGCCGCTCGGCTGACGGCGAGGACTGCGCCATGGCGAACAGGCTGGCCCGCCAGGGCGTACCTCCGCCAACCGGGCTGATGGTCAGGACGGCTTCGTGCCCCGACAGCGCCGCCGCGTAGTCGAGCGGCGGCATGACGGGCTCGGCGGTCGCGCGGGACAGCACCACGCCGAGCCGCCGGCCACGCGGCGCCGCCGGGATGACAAGGCTAACCGTGGCGAAGCGTGCCGACCCATCGGGATGGCGGACCGAGACATCAGCCTGCACGGCCATGGCCTGGCCGTCGGCGGACCGGGCCGCCAGCCGCGCCTCGCGCGGCAGGTCGCCTTGCCGAAAGGCCTGGCCGATGGTCACCACGGCCCTGTCCGGCGTCCCGAAGCCTTCGAGCAGAAAGCCGGTGATGTCGCCGGGCCGGTCGGCGCAAGGCACCGGCGCGGCGAGCACCAGCCCCCCCTGCCTCGGCGCGCCGGACTGCGCGAAGACATCTTCCGGCGTCGTGCAACCGGCGATCAGGGCGGTGGCGATCTTCGCCACCTCGCGTCGGCCCTTGCCGCTTGTCATGACGGACGCCGGGGGTGGGCGGGCGCGGCGGCATGGCGCCGGTCGCGATCCGTCTTCGACGGGCGCTGGGCCGTGGCCCGCGCCGCCCTCTGGCGCCAGGACACCACCTCCTGCCCCGCCGGCACGCCGGGGTCGCCCGGTTCCGTCGCCGTTGGCGGCGCGAGGCCATCATCCTTCATCGCGAAGGGCCACCAGAGACCATCCTCGCTCCCTTCCGGCAAGGCCGCCCAGATCAGGAGCCAGCCCACACATGCCACCATGAGAACGAAGTAGAGCGTCTGCATCATGCGGCCTCCACCGTTCTCACCGCGCCACTGGCGCAGGGAGTGCCACGGCGCCGCGCGGAGCCGCGAGCGCCGTGGCGATTGCGATCCTTTGTGCGGGTGCCCGCACGGCCTGGGCCACCAGCGCATGCGTGGCCGCCATCACCACCATCAGCGCCCAGAAATAGTCCCAATATGCAAGGGACAGGAATGTTCCCCCGGTCACATAGGCGACCATCGAAACTTGCGCCATCCGGGCGAGGTCGTAGGCCCAGCGAAGGTCGGGTCGGTCCTGTGCCAGCGCTACGACGCGGAAGGCATAGAAGGCGCCCGCCAGGATCACCCCGAGCCAAACGGCGAAGGTGGGGAAGCCGTGCTCGCTCAGCGCTTCGATCCAGATGCTGTGATCGGCGCGCGCGCGCACGTCCGGCAGGTAGCGATCGACGATATCCTGCTGGTAGACCGCCTTGAAACCGCCACCCGTGAACGGCCGATCAAGGGCAATCGCAAGGCCCGCCTGCCAGATCCGGACCCTGCCCATGGCGGAGGCATCCTCCTCATAGGTCTCGATGGACCACATGCGCTCGGTCCAGCTGGGCGGCATGAAGGTGACCGCGCCGGCGACTGCCGCGCCGATGACAATGCCAGAGACAAGCTTGCCGGATGTGCGGAGCCATAGCACGGCACTCGTCGCGGCCAGTGCGATCAGCGCACCGCGCGACTGGCTACCGACCACCGACAGCAAGGTGAAGGCCATCGCCGCCACGAGCACCCAGCGCACCGAACGGTGCGCGGAATGCAGGCGAAGATAGTTCATCAGAGGCAGGCAGACGAGCAGCGCGACTGAAAGGTGGTTGCGGTCACCGATGATGGAATCCTCGGGGCCGAGCACAATGAAGCTTCCGCCGGTCAGCAGCGTGAAGACACCACCCTTGACGCCGAAAAAGGCGAGCGCGATCGCCATCAGCCAGATGAAGGCATGGATGCGCCGCCGGTCGGTCAGCAGCGCCGCGGTCAGCAGCAGGCCCAGGATGATCTTGGAGACGTAGTCCCACTTCGCCCAGACCGTCTCAGGCGGGGCGAGCGCGACCGACGATGTCGCGGTGATGCAGGCGAGCAGGACGACCAGCAGTACGGTCACGGCGTTGATCGGCAGCCGCTTCGGTTCCCGCGCCATCACGCAGCCCAGCAGCGTCACCCCGAAGGCCATGGCCGCGAGCGGCATGGAGGAGATGAATCCCCAGGCGAGCCGGTGGGGATTCATGAACGAGACCCACGACCACATGAGGATGCCGACGAACGGCCTCGCGGCCGCCAGCGGCAGCATGGCGAGTATGAAGGCGAGCAGCCCGATATCCCGCATGGACTGTCGTCAGCCAGCCCGATGGGCGTGACAGGTGGCGAGGCGCAGGCGGCGGTCTGCCGGCAGGTCAGGCTGCGGCATGGCAAGCGAAGTCAGGGCGATGGCGTTTCGGCATGCGTTCAAGTCCATGCACCTCGTCTCCATCCGCGCCCTTCCGTCCAGCCAGCAGGGCAACTCCGGTCAAGCGCCGAACATAGCGCAGGCGGCCTTCGCTGCCGAGCGATCTGGCCGCCACGGCGGTGTCACCGGAACGATGACAGGCTTGAAATGTAGCGAATCGGGCGGCTTCTACAAAAATAAAAAATCCATGAATAAATGCTCGTTCTGCTTCGAATATTGATGCGCCTGTCGAGCCGCAGCACAACCAGGACTTTGCATACCACCGCGCGATCGATTCGGCGAATGCCACACTAAATGCGGATGGGGTGGGCATTCTCATCATAACAATACGAGAATGTCTATTTCTTGGAAAGCCAATTGGCATGCTGGAATTCATGATAACTATTTTTGCGTGCTCCAGGCGCCCGGAATGACTGCCGCCGGTTGTGGTGGTTCATACAAAACAGTGGTTGTGGTTGTGCTGGCCTTCGGATAGAGCTTTTCGCGACAGGGCCTATCGGGGGTTGCATTAAAAAATGAGTGATGTTGCTGCGTTTGCGTCGGCTGCCGTGCCGATCGGCGGATTCACCTTGGAAAACGCTGGCGCTGGCACACTCGCAAGCGGCATCGCCACGCTCGGCCAAGTCTTCGCACAGGGGGAATTGCCGACCGGGGCCGCCCTCACCGCGAGCATCGGCGGGGTCCTCGTCTCTGTTCAGGCAGACGTGAAGTCAACCTGGCCCGATGGATCGGCCAAGATGGTCGTGCTGGCCGTCGAGCGCCCGGCCCTCGTCTCCGGCGCCAGCGTCGACGTTGTCCTGGAGCGCGCCGGCGCGAGCGCCGGGGGCGCAGCTGCGCTCAACATCGACACCGCACTTCAGGGGCAGTCCTTCACTGTCGATCTGGCGATCAATGGCGCCGCGGCGCAGCATGTCGACGTCCTCGCGGCGCTGCATGACGCGATCGCCAACGGCACTGCGAGCTTCTGGCAGGCCGGTCCGCTGGCGACGCAGGCGCGCGTCGAGATCGCCGTTCCGAACTCGTCCATGCGCATGGTCTTCGACGTCACCGCCTATGAAGGCGGCGGCTTCAAGGTCGACGCGCAATTCGCCAATGACCGCGCGATGGAAGCCGTCGGCGGGCGGGTGGACTACGATGTCGTGGCGCACCTGAACGGTCAGGAGGTGCTGCACGACACGCTGAGCCAGGCGCAGTACCAGACCGTCCACGAAACCTTCGCCTCGACCGCGACAGATGGCGGCCAGGGGCTTGGTGATGCGGCGCATGGTTGGCTGAACATCCGCCAGGACATCGCGGAACTCGGTCGGTTGGGGGTCGTCGCCGACTACGACCTGTCCGTGAAGATCCCGGCGACGACGCTCGCCGCCTATCAGGCGGCGGTATCCGCTGCCGGCTGGGGCGACCCGCTCGCCACCAATGGCATCACCACCGACATGCCGTTGGCCGGCGGGCGGCCGGATCTCGGCATCACGACGCAGGCCAATAGCGCTTGGCTGATCTCCCAGGATGCTTGGGCCGCCGCCTATTCCCTTGGCCAGGCCGACGCGGCGAACGCCGTGCCCTGGCATTTCTGGGACGAGGCGCGCGGCAGCGTGCTCAGCCTCGACAACTATCCGCTGCTCTGGGTCGATGGGCGGGGTGGCACGGGCAGCCCGGGCGATTCCACCTCATGGGGCCTGACGCAGCAGGTGGAAGGTGTCGACACCACGGGCTGGACCACCGACCGGGCGCACCAGCCGGACCTGTCCTTCGTCCCCTATGTGCTGACCGGCGATCGATGGATCCTCGACAACGTGTTGGCACAGGCCGCCTGGAACGTGCTCGACCAGTGGCCCTACCCGCGCGAGAACGGTGCGGGGATCGTCGTGGATGCTTCCAACGGCCAGCTCCGCGGTTCCGCCTGGGCCATGCGCCAGATCGAGAATGCCCTGTGGGCCGCTCCCGATGGCAGCACCGAGAAGGCCTATTTCCAGGAGCTGTCCGATGCGAACTGGCACTGGATCTCATCGAAAATTCCGGAATGGACGGCACAGCAGGGTGAAGCCTACGGCTACATCCCGCTCGCGACCGAGAATTCGCATATCAATCCATGGCAGCAGGACTATTTTGCCTCGACCGCGATTTCAGCGGCGTCACGCGGCAACCAGGATGCGCTGGCCTATCTGAACTGGGCGAAGAACTTCCTGATCGGCCGCTTCCTGGAAGGTCCGGAGGGTTTCAATCCACGCGACGGCGTGGCGATGCAGATCCAGGTCAGCAACCCGGTGACGCATGAATACTACCAGACCTGGAAGGAGATCGGCGACGCGACGGTTGCCGCCGGCTGGTCCCATGGCGACGGATGGAACGGCATTGTCGGCGAATATGGCCGTATCGGCCTCTCGACCCTCGCGGGCATCTACTATCTGACCGGCGATGCGCAGGCGCTCAGTGCCTATCGGTTGCTGGAGCAGCTCGACTATCCGAGGACCGCGGACAGCGACTACGGGCTGGAGCCGCAATTCGCGGTCAGGATCAACGACACCTCCGTCCCTCCTCTGGGTAACACCTCTATCGTCGATCCCGGCTATGAGACGATCCATGGGGGGGCCGGCGCCGACACCCTGACGGCCGGGGCGAAGCCCGCCATGCTGATCGGCAGCACGGGCGATGACCTGTACTATGTCCATGCTGCGCTCGACCGGGTGATCGAGCTTGCGGGCGGAGGCACCGACCGAATCATCTCGAGCGTCTCCCTGACGCTGATGAGCGAGGTCGAGAACCTGACGTTCGTGGGCACGACAGCCTTGAATGCGACCGGAAATGCGCTCGACAACACGCTTGTCGGGAATGCGGGTGCCAATGTCATTGCCGGCGGCCTGGGCAATGACACGATCTGGGGCCTTGCTGGTGCCGATACGCTGCTCGGCGACGGCGGCGCCGACTACCTGATGGGCGGAGAGGGTGCCGACAGCATGGCCGGTGGCGCCGGCGATGACATCTACCTGGTGGACAGCGCGGCCGACGTCATATTCGAGGCCGCGGGCTTCGGTCGCGATCTCGTGCGCTCCACGGTCGACTACACGCTGGGGCTGAATGTCGAGGATCTGCTGCTCCTCGGACCGGGTACCAAGGGCACCGGCAATAGCGCCGACAACGTGATCACGGGCAATGGTTCGGACAACATTCTGAGCGGGTTGCAGGGGAATGACATGCTGGTCGGTGGCGCCGGCGCCGACACGCTCCAGGGCGGCGACGGCGCCGACACGCTGAACGGCGGCACGGGCGCCGACAGCATGATCGGAGGCGCGGGCGACGACGTCTATTACGTCGACAACGCCCAGGACCGCGTCCTGGAAGGGCCGGGCGGCGGCATCGACCATGTGATCTCGACCATTTCCATCAATCTGATGGCAGGGGTCGAGAACCTCACCCTCGGCGGGACGCTTGCGCTTAATGCCACGGGCAACGCCCTCGACAATTTCATGACGGGCAATGCCGCCGGCAACTCTCTCAATGGTGGTGTCGGAAACGATACGCTGTCCGGCCTCGGCGGCGATGACACCTTGATCGGCGGGGCGAACGCCGACTCCCTGCTCGGAGGCATCGGCAACGATACCCTGTATGGTGGCGACGGCGCCGACACGCTGAACGGCGGTACGGGCGCCGACAGCATGATCGGGGGCGCGGGCGACGACGTCTATTACGTCGACAACGCCCAGGACCGTGTCCTGGAAGGGGTGGGCGGCGGCACCGACCATGTGATCTCGACCATTTCCATCAATCTGATGGCGTGGGTCGAGAACCTCACCCTCGGCGGGGTGCTTGCGCTCAACGCCAACGGCAACGCCCTCGACAATTCCATGACGGGCAATGCCGCCGGCAACTACCTCAATGGCGGTCTCGGAAACGATACGCTGTCCGGCCTCGGCGGCAATGACTCACTGGTGGGCGGTGGGGGGCAGGATCTCCTGATCGGTGGGCCAGGTGCGGATACCCTGACCGGCGGTGCGGGCAGCGACGCCTTCCGGTTCGATGTCCCGAACAATGGGATCGACCGGATCACGGACTTCACCCATGGGGTCGACCACTTCGAGGTTTCCCAGGCCGGGTTTGGCAATCTGCTGCCCGCCGGTGCGCTCGACCCGGCCATGTTCTCGGGCAATGGCGTGGCGGTCGGGACCGGGCCGCAGTTCATATACAATGCCACCACCGGCGTGTTGCGCTGGGATGCCGATGGCACGGGTAGCGGCGCTGCCGCCACGCTCGCCGTCCTCGACGGTGCCCCGGTGCTCGCGGCGGCAGATTTCCACGTGTATTCGGATACGAGTGTCCTTGTGTTCTCCTGATCTACGCCAGCGTTCCGGCCGATATGGGTCTATGCGGCAGTAGCGGCCGGCCGGCGTGGACTTCTTGATCCCGTCGGCCGGACGTGAAACCTTTCGTCGCGACTAGGCACGACGGAAGGCCCGCATTGGATGACACGCCCCCTGCCCGTCCTGTTCACGCATTTCGGGGAGGAGTGGATCCGCGGCAGCGAGCAGGTCTTGCTGGACCTCCTCAATCACATCGACCGGGCAAAGGTCGCGCCGGTCGTCTGGTGCAACGGGGATGCGCTGGCCGGCGCATGCCGGCAGATGGGCCTGCCCACCTACCAGACACCCTTCGAGTTCTATTTCGACTACAATCAGCCGCGCTTCAGGCCCGGCCGCTACCTGTCACTGGTCCGCGAGGGCATTGGCATCGTCAGGCGGCACGGCATCCAGGTGCTGCATGCCAATGGCGCAGCGCCGTGCCAGTGGCTGGTGCCGGTGCGGACCCTGACGCGCCGGCCGCTGCTGGTCCATCTGCACATCGACTACCTGCGCCGCAGTCGCTACGTGCTGCTGCTGCACATGGCAGATCTGATCGTTGGCGTCTCCCGCCAGGTCACCGACGGCTTCCGCGATGACGGAATGCCGCCTGAGCGTCTGAAGGTGATCTACAACGGCCTCGATTTCTCCCGAATCCCCCCGGCGCGGCAGGACCTTCGCGCCACGCTCGGCATTGCGCCGGGTGCGCCTGTGGTCGCCACGGTGGGCTCGCTGGTGCGTCGCAAGGGGCATGACCTGCTGCTGCGCGCCGTGGCGGCGCTGCCGCCCGGCCCGCCTGAAGCGATGCCGCACCTGTTGGTGGGCAGCGACGGCGAGGTGCGGGGCGAGCTGGAGGCCTTGGCTCACGAACTTGGCATCGCGGAACGGACGCATTTCC
Organism: Roseomonas sp. CAU 1739; assembly: GCF_039839775.1. NCBI lineage: Bacteria > Pseudomonadati > Pseudomonadota > Alphaproteobacteria > Acetobacterales > Roseomonadaceae > Roseomonas > Roseomonas sp. CAU 1739. The sequence goes on along the minus strand of NZ_JBDOQQ010000003.1, from coordinate 126,215 downwards.
TCGGCTATACTGACGATATCGCGGCAATCTACGATGCGGCGGACATCTTCGCGCTGGCGTCGCGGGCGGATGCCTTTGGCCTTGTGTTGGCGGAAGCTGGGCATTTCGGTCTGCCGGTCGTCTCGACGAGAGTGGGCGGCATTCCGGAGGTCATCGTGGATGGTGAGACGGGGCTTTTGGTACCAGCAGAGGATGTGCCTGCACTGCGCGACGCACTTGGACGACTGATCGGTTCCGCGGATCTGAGGGCAGAGATGGGGGCGGCAGGACGACGACGGGCGGATGAATTGTTCGCCGTGTCGCGGATGGCAGGCGAATTCGCCGCCTGCTACCGCGGGCTGGCCGAGGGCACCGAGGTGGCGAGGCCGCGAGCGACACGCTTCAGGCCCTATGCAGCCTTGCTCAGGTCCCGCCACGCGACGACGCAGGATGCACGGCGGCCGTGAAGTGAATGGCCGAGACTGGCTGCCCGACGCCGTCGCGCGCATGGTAGCTGGGCACGCCCGGTGCCATCACGACGTCTGCCGCTTGCTGCGAGGTAAACTCGGCGGACGGCATCGGCGCCCGTGGCCCAAGGCAGCCCAGCTTTCCCGCCGCGCCATCCAGAATCCTGAGGCCCCGGTGAGCGTAGCCGCCCGAATGGGCCACTGCGCGAGGCAGGGCACGGGACCCGGCCGCCTCTCGCCCCCGCGCGCCTGCGCCGCGGAGACGCGGCCGCGAGGTGCCCGGCCATGACTGACGGTGTGCCGCCGGCTCCGCCGGAAAAGGAGGTGCATCAGGACGAGGCCAGCAAGGTGCTGGGCCGCGTCGCCGTAGGCGCGTCGCTCATGGTTGCCGCGCGATTCGTCATTCGTGGCCTCAGCATCATCGGCATGCTGGTGCTGGCGCGCCTCCTCGTCGCGGAGGATTTCGGCTTGGTCGCGCTGTCGGGCGCTGCCGTCGCCTTCGTCGAAGTGCTGAGTGTCACGAATTACGGGCTGCTGCTCGTCCGGGAACGGCAGCCGACACGCGACCTCTATGATACCGCCTTCACGCTCAATATCCTGCGCTGCCTGCTGATCGGCCTACTGATCGCGAGCACGGCGCACTGGCAGGCGCATTTCCTCGGTGATGCGCGCATCGCCGGCGTGCTGCAAGTCGTGTCGCTGATCATCATCCTCGACGGCCTGACCAGCATCGGCATGGTCCGCCTGCAGCGGGACCTGCACTTCGACAGCCTGTTCCGCTTCCAGGTGGTGAGCAAGGTGGTGGCCTTCGTCGTATCGGTCATCCTGGCGCTGATTCTGCAGAACTACTGGAGCCTGGTTCTGGGCAATCTTGCGGCGCGGCTGGTCGCGATCCCGTACAGCTACTGGCTGGCGCCGCACCAGCCGCGCCTGTCCCTGCGCAATGCCGGCCAGTTGTTGCAGTTCTCGGGCTGGATGCTCGGGATCAACGCGCTGACCACCGTCGATTCCCAGGGGCCAAACCTGCTGCTCGGACGGCTTCTTGGCCTCCCGGCGCTCGGTACCTACCAGGTTGCCTATTTCGTGGCGGCGATGCCGGTGCATGAAGTGGCGGTGCCGGTGCGCCAGCCGATCTATGCTGGCTACGCCGAGGTCCAGGGCGACCGCACCCTGCTTCGGGAGCATTTTCTTGACGGCTTCGGTCTGCTCGCAGCGGTGATGGTGCCGCTCTCGGTGGGCATCGCGCTGACCGCGCCCGAGATCGGGCGCATCGCCCTCGGACCCGCCTGGGCAGACGCGATATCGCTCATCGCCCTGTGCGCGCTTTATTCCCTGGCCGATTGCCTCGCCGGCTTCAGCACGAACATCTTCTTCGTGCTCGATCGGATGCGCCCCTATGTGAAGACCCTGGCGTTGCTCGTCCTGCTACGGATGGCGCTGATCCCCTTGGCCATCCTCCAATGGGGCGTCGTGGGCATGGCAACCGTCATGGTTGGCACCGCCGTCCTCAATGCCGTGCTGTGGCACTGGCAGACGGCGAGTCTGCTCGGCCACAGGTTGATCGACATCGCCTTTGAAGCCTGGCGCAGCATGGCGGCGGCCTGCGTGATGGTGGCCGCCGTGCTGGCGCTGCGAACCATACTGCCCGACACCGCGCTGAGCCTCGCCCGCGCGGCCTTCAATCTGTGCCTGCTGAGCGTGGCGGGGGCGGCTGTCCATATTGGTACGCAATACCTCCTTTGGCGCCTGGCGGGGCGGCCAAAGGGCGCGGAACGACGTGTGCTCTCTGCCGCCACCGGCCTGATGCGCCGGCTGGGCTGGCGGGTGCTGGCGCCGGCGACACGTGCGGGCACGATGAAGGAGAGATGATGTTCGACTCGCTGCGCCGCAGGTTCAATACACGGAAGTTCTCGTGGCTCTGCCGGGGAATAATGGACACGCCGCCCATCCGGCACCGTCCGGCGCCGCTACGCATCGTCAGCATGGTGCGGGGCGATGACCTTTCCATGTACCTGATCGCCATCAAGTCCTTTTATCGCCAGCTGCCAGGCGGCTCGATAACCGTGATGGACGATGGCACATTGACCGAAGCGCATCGCGCTCTTCTGCGCCATCATCTCGGGGAGCCCGAGATCGTGCGGATCGACGATATTGCGACCGGCCCCTGCCCGTCCGGCAGTTGCTGGGAGAGACTGCTCTTCATCCTGGACCGGACGGCCGAATCCTACGTCGTGCAACTCGATTCCGACATGTTGACCACCGGGCCGGTGCCCGAGGTGGTGGCGGCCATCGAGGGCAACCGTGCCTTTACCCTCAACTCGGCGCCGGATCAGCCGATCGTCGACCTCGAGACGGCTGCCCGGCAGGTGGCCGACCACGACGCCCGCTTCATGCAGATACGCGCCGAACAGGCCCTGCCCCGCCTGCCACCTGACGCCGGGCGGTTCTATGTCCGCGGCTCGGCCGGCTTCGCCGGTTTTGCCCGCGGCGGCCCTGACCGGAGAGCGGCTGAGGCCTTCTCCACCGCCATGCAGGATCTGCTTGGACCGAGCTGGCTCGAATGGGGAAGCGAACAGATCAGTTCCAACTACATCGTCTGCAACTCGCCTGATGGCTTGGCGCTGCCTTGGCCGAAATATTGCTGCTTCATCCCCGGCGTTCAGGCCGAGCATGCCGCGATGATGCACTTCATCGGGACCTGGCGTTTCCAGCACGGGATGTATGCACGCAAGGCACGCGGCGTGGTTGATGCAATGCTCAAGGATACCGCCGCACGGTAGCAGCAACCCGCGATACGGGCTGGCGTCCATGGGTGGTCCACGCCCTGGCGGCGGAAAACTGCGCGGCCAGGGCGGAAACTCCGATACAGGACATCATGAATTGGGGAATATTCTGACCCCATGTGCGGAATCGTAGGTTACCTCAATCCTGGTGGCGTCGAGCCAACCGCTGCCACCGTCCTGGTGGATGCGATGCGCGACCGCCTCGTGCATCGCGGCCCGGACGATGCCGGGAGCTGGGTGGATCCGGCCGCAGGTCTCGCCTTCGGTTTCCGGCGCCTGTCGATCATGGACCTCTCGCCGGCCGGGCATCAGCCGATGCTCTCGGCCAGCGGTCGCTACGCGATGATCTTCAATGGCGAGATCTACAATTTCGCCGAGATCCGCGACCAGATCGAGGCGGCGCGCGGCGCGGCGCATCCCTGGCGGGGCCACTCGGATACCGAGATCCTGCTCGAGGCCGTCGCGCAATGGGGCTTCGAGGAGACGCTGAAGCGGGCGAACGGCATGTTCGCCATCGCGCTTTGGGACCGCGCCGAGCGCGTCCTGTGGCTCGGTCGCGACCGGATCGGCAAGAAGCCGCTCTATTATGGATGGGCAGGCCGCACCTTCGTCTTCGGGTCGGAATTGAAGGCGCTGCGCGAACATCCCGATTTCGACGCGACACTGTCCGCCGCCGCCTTCGGCGACTTCATGCAACTCGGCTACACGCTTGGGCGCCAGACGATATTCTCGACCATGCAGCGGCTGCCCCAGGGCCACTTGCTGCAGCTCAGCTACGATGCCGCGACCGGGCACGCCACGCCGGACAGTCGCCCCTACTGGGACATGCGCGCCGTTGCCCTCGCCGGGCTGGAGGCGCAGGCGAGCGGTCGCACGGCGACGACCGAGGAATTCGAAGCGCTGCTGCGCGACGCCGTGGCGCGGCGCATGGTCGCCGACGTGCCGGTGGGTTCCTTCCTGTCGGGCGGGGTGGATTCCAGCCTGGTCACCGCCATGATGGCCGCGGTCGCCCCGGGGCAGGTCCGCAGCTTCGCGATCGGCTTCGATGTGCCCGGCTGGGATGAGGCACGGTTTGCCAAGCCGATCGCCGCCCATCTCGGCACGCGGCATGAGGAGCTTTATCTCGGCAAGGCCGAGATCCTCGCCGCGACGCGCGACGTGCCGGCGATCTTCGACGAACCCTTCGCCGATGATTCCGCCATCCCCACGGTCCTGCTCTGCCGTATGGCGCGCGAGCATGTGACGGTCGCCTTGTCCGGCGATGGCGGGGATGAGTTCTTCGCCGGCTACGCGCAGCGCTACGCCGGTGCGCTCAAGCTCATGGCCTGGGCGGGGGCGGTGCCGGGGCCGCTGCGCGCGCTCGGCGCCAACCTCGCAGGGCGGCTCGCGCCGCTCGCCGGCGGCGTGGGCGGCAACCGGCAGGCACGCCGCATGCGCCTTCTCGGGCGGCTGCTCGGCGCCGCCGGGGCGGAAGGTTTCAACGCCGCGCTCATGTCGCCGATCCTCGAGCCCGCCACGTTGCTCACCTCCCATGCCGGTGACCGGCCCCGGCTCGAGGATCCATCCTACAGCCTCGGCCGGTCCGGGGCGCTCGATCGCATGACCTTCATGGACCAGGTGAGCTTCCTGGTGGACGACATCCTGGCCAAGGTCGACCGGGCCAGCATGTCGGTTTCCCTCGAAGTCCGCTGTCCGCTGCTCGACCACCGGATCATGGAACTGTCCTGGCGCATGCCGGCCGAGGCGAAGCTGCGCGACGGCGTGGGCAAGTTGCCGCTGCGCGAGGTGCTTTACCGCCACGTTCCGCGCCCGCTGGTCGATCGCCCGAAGCAAGGCTTCGGCGCCCCGGTGGAGGCCTGGCTGCTCGACGAGTTGCGCGATTGGGCCGAGGCGCTGATGACGCCCGCCGCGCTCGGCGCACATGGGCTGCTCGATGTCGCCGCCTGTCGTCGCCTGTGGGAGAGCTACGCCCATCATGGCCGGGGCTGGGACAAGGCGATCTGGAACCTGCTGATGTTCCAGGCTTGGCACGCGGAACTCGGTGCGGCGCATCCGGCGGGTGTGCGTCTCGCGGCCTGATTCGGTCTGGCGCTGGGCACATCAGCGTCGGGCCGGGACTGCAAGGCGATCGCTTTCGCCACTGTTCGAATTGGCGGTATCGTGCGGCATCATGGCTGCGAGTAGGCGTGAACCACCCCGCGCCAACCTTGGGATGGCAGCCACCCTGAAGGCCGGCCGCCTGTGTTGGGCGCTCGCCACTGCGGGCTTCCTCTTGCCCGTACAGGAGATCGCGGCCGAGACGCTGCGCGTCGGCCCCACAGAGCGCTTCAAGCTTCCGAGCCAGGCCGCCGCCGTGGCGCGCGAGGGCGATACCGTCCGGATCGCCCCGGGCCAGTATCGCGATTGCGCGGTCTGGCGGACCGCGCGCCTGACCATCGTCGGGGCCGGTGCGGAGGCGGTCCAGATCGGCGGACCCGTCTGCGACGGCAAGGCGCTGTTCGTCCTGACCGCGCCGGGCATCACCATCGAAGGCATCACCTTCCGCGGCGCCGCCGCGCCCGATGGCAACGGCGCCGGCATCCGCGCCGAGGGCGGCGACCTCACGGTGCGCCATGTGCAGTTCGAGGACAGCGAAAGCGGCATCCTCACCCGCGCTGAGATGCCGGCCGCGCGGCTGCTGATCGAGGACAGCGTCTTCCTCGGCAATGGCGCGATGCGCGGCGCGGCGTGTTCGGGCCATGCGCTGTATGTCGGGCATCTCGCCGCGGTCATCGTGCAGCGCACGCGCTTCGAGGCGCAGCGCGCCTGCCACCATGTGAAGTCCCGTGCCGCCCGCACCGAGATCACCGACAGCAGCATCGTTGACGGTCCTTTGGGCGGATCGAGCTACCTAATCGACCTGCCGAATGGCGGCGACCTGGTCCTGGCGCGCACGCGGTTGATGAAGGGCCCGCGCACGGGCAATCGCCGGGCCGCCGTCGTGATCGGCGCCGAGGGCGTGCTGCGGCCGACCAGCATGCTGCTGATCGAGGGCAACCGCTTCGAAAACCGCACCGGCGGCCCGACCATTTTCGTCGAGAACCGCAGCACCGCGCCCGCGCGGCTCGAAGGCAATACGCTGGAGGGGCTGGTCCTCGCCCTCACCGGGCCGGGAACGGTGCGCTGACCGGCTCGCCACCGGCGGCGCGCTCCAGCCGAACCGTCTCGATCAGCGCGGTGACGCGGCGCGCATTGCCCTGCCAGGTCAGGTCGCGGGCAAGGATCTCTGCCCGTGCGGCGGCGCCGATCCGTGCCCGCAGGGCCGGGTCCGTCGCCAGACTGACCACCGCGTCCCACAAGGCGCCCTCACGCGCGGGATCGAACAGCAGCGCGGTCTGCCCGTCCTGCAAAACCTCACGCAGATTGGGCTGGTCGGGTGCCACGATCGGCCGGGCCGCCGCCATGTATTCGAATACCTTGAGCGGCGAGGCATAGGGAACGGCGGCCGGCTGCAACGCGATGTCGAAGCCCGCAATGAGGTTGGGCACCGCCTCGCGTGCCGCGAGGCCGGTGAAGCGCACGCGATCGGCGATACCGAGCTCCGCGGCAAGGCGTTCGAGCCCTTCGCGGGCAGGCCCCTCGCCCACGACCACAAGGGACATGCGCGGGTGCTGCTGCCAGGCCGCGATGGCCCGGATCAGCGCGTCGAGTCCGTGCCAGGGGCGCACGAAGCCGACGAAGCCAAGGACGATCTCCGCCGGCGGTGCGCCGGACGGCGCCGGCGTCTCGGGAAAATCCGCGAGGTCGATGCCATTGGGCACCACCACGATCCGCCGCGGATCGACGCCGGCAGCGGCGACGTGGCCGGCCAGCACCTCCGTCACCGGCAGGACGCGGTCGGCGGCACGCCAGACATGGGCCTCGGCACGCCGCGCCAGGCGCCGCAGCTTCAGCCCGCCGAAGCGGGCACGTTCCTCGGCAAGCGGGGCGTTGACCTCGACCAACAGAGGCAAGCCGTGGCGCCGCGCGATCAGCGCACCGGCCTGGTGGAACAGGTTGTAGCGCTCATAGATCGCGTCGGGCCGGAACGCCCGCACCGCACGCGAAAGCCGACGATAGGCCGGCACGCCATAGGCCAATTCGGCGATTTCCATCAGGGCCGCGGGTATCCAGCGGCGCAGCACGGACAGGCCGCGGCTCTCGCCACCGAGGCTCGCCTGTTCATAGGCGGGTGGGCCGACGACCAGCACGTCGTGGCCCGCGTCACGCAATGCTTCGACCATCGCATCCAGGTGCACGCCCTGGCCGTCACGCGACTGGATGCGGTGGCTGTAGAGGATCTTCAGGGCGCGCCCTCCCCATCCATTCGCGGGCGACGGAAGCAGAACATGTTCTCGCCGCGGAAAAGCCGATCGAAGCGGCGACGGCCGACCTGGGCAAAAAAGCCGTCGGAACTGCCCTGCCATGGATAGAGCCAGTCGTGCAGTTCGATGACGAGCATGCCGACCCTGTCGAGCCAGGGCGTCTCACCGTCGAACAGCGCCTGCTCCCCGCCTTCGATATCGACCTTCACGATGAGGGCACCTGCGGAGCCGGTCTGCTCCAGTATCTCCTCGATCGTGATCGCGGTGACATCGTCCTGCCCTGCATCATTGGCGGGAACGGCACGCCGGCCTGCCATGCCGGCTGCCGCATCCGTCAGCCGCAGCCTGCCTGGCTTGTTCCAGATGCCGCCCTCGAACAAGGTGACGCCGGCCTCGCCGTCGAGGTTGCGACGGAACACGGCGGCATTCGCCGGGTTCGGCTCCACCGCGAAGATCAGCGCTTCGGGGAATGCCCTGCGGAACCACAGCGCCGAAAAGCCGACATGAGCGCCGCAATCGATGATCAACGGTCGCTCGCCGCGCCGGAGCATGTCCCGGTAGGTGTCTTGGATATGCCGATACTGCACGGCCTCGGCCATATCGTATTCACGCTTGACGAAGACCTGCTGGAAGATCGCCAGGTCCTTGGCGGCGGGGCGAAGCCATGCCGGTCGCGCAAATCCCGGCACACGCAGGGAGCGCGCCTCCGTGTCCTCCGATGCCTCAAGCATCGCGGAACGGAACCACAGCCCCATGCCGCCCAGCACACCGAAACGCCGTAGATACGTTGGCAGCCACCTCGCGAATGCGACGCTCGACACCAGCCTGTCCCTTCCAGCGGGATCAGCGCGCCGTCGCGCCAACCGCAAGCGCGACCGAGCGATCGAGCCGGGTTCAACTTATACAAGGACGCATGGCCTCGCCACGGTTCCCGCGCCGGATCGCCTCGCAGCGGTTTCCGTTCGATCCGATGCACGCGACTCACCACCAACCGTTGTCCAGGCGCGTATCTTCACCCGCTCAGGTGGCTCCGCTTGGCCGGGATCGGCTCCATCTCCGCAATCGGGACCGTGCCGCCCCCGCGGCTTGGCGCGCGATGGCCGCCAGCCCCAGCGGGTGCATCGGATCGGCGAGCACATACCCGACCCGTCCGCGGCGCCGCGCGACCCATAGCCGCTTGTACGCGTCGTCGCCGCGGCCGAAATCGAGGCTCCTCACCGCATCCTGCTCGATCAGGTGGCGGATCATCAGCGCCGTGAGCACGGTGCCCGGCGACGACGATCGCGCGGCGTCATCATGGGCGAGTTTCAGGACCGTCGCCCGCAGCCCATTCGCCTCGCCGCCATGGTCGAGCACCCAATACTGCGCCGCCACTGCGCGCCCGCCGGCTGACTCGCGCAGCACGCCGAGCCGCAGCGCGCCGGCGCCGGCGAGCACGCGAAGCAGCGCTGCGTCGAAGTCGGGAAACGGCTCGTCAGGTTTCCAGCTCGTCGCGCGCACCGCGACATAGGCGGCGATCCCGGTCTCGAGCGCCTGGCCGGGCGTGGATACGAGTTCCCATGCGAAGTGGCGTTCCGCGCGAGCCAGCTTGCGCGCGATCGTGTTGCGCAACGCTGCCGGGCGCGCGCCGAGATACGCATCCCAGCGCATGTCCGGTTGCAACGCCTCATGCCAGTTGCCGAAGGACGAGAAGCGCAGCGTAAGCATGCGTGCCGCACGAAAGCCCTCGAGCAATGGCGCCAGCCCGGGCTGTTCCGCATCCAGCGCTTCGAGCAGGACGGGTGGGCCAAAGCGCAGCGCCCGGCCGAGCGAAGCTCCCGCCTCCCGCAGCGCGCCTGTCCCGGCAGCCGGTGCAATCAGGGGCTTCCAGGCGACGCTGTAATCCGTCACCAGGCTCGCGATGTGACCTTGGTCACGCCGCAGCGGCAGCAGCACCGCGTCGGTCGCGGCCAGCAGCGGTTCGGCGCCTGATGGCAGCGCATGCGCCATCACCGTGTCGTACCAGAGGCGGCTTGCGAACAGATCCCCGGTTGCACCATCCTCGAGAAATCGGTCGCACCATGGCGGCAGGCCATTGCGAGGTGACGGCACCAGTCGGGCGGACGACCGCGGAGGCATGCAGGGTCCTTGGACCAAGACCGGCGATACGGCGGCGTTGCCGCCCCTCAGCATAGGCGGCGGGACGGCGCGCCGCCACCAACAGCGGGCCTTCCCCGATGGGGCGGCGCGAAATTTTCTGTATCGGCCACGCGCGCGCGCATGCATCGTCCGGCCGGCATGCAGACCGAACCATCAGCGCCCCGGGGCTTGCCCGCGCGGCTGTCCAGACGGGCCTTCGACCGATGACCCAGGCACCCTCCGGCCGGCCTCGCCGGGTGCTGCACCTTCTCAAGCGATACCGTCCGGATTTCACCGGTGAAGGCGTGTTCCTGGAACGCTGCAGCGCCGTGATGCAGGAACTCGCGCCAAATGTGCAGCACGACCTGCTGGTGACGCATACGCCGAGCCCGGCGCGTCCATCCGACGGTGCTGCCTGCTCGGCCCTGTCGCAGGTCATCTACCTGACCCGGCGCCCGGTCGGCGAGGCGCGGCGGCATATCCTGCTTGTCTGGTGGCTGCTGCGAAATCTGCGCCACTACGACACGGTCCATGCCCGCACCCATGTGGACTGGTATTTCATCGGCTACCTCATGGCGCGGATGATGGGACGGCGGCTCGTCCTGTCGGCGACGCTCGACGATAGCCTGCCGGTCCTGATCGGGTGGTACCGGCAGCAACTCCGCCCGCTCGCAGCGCGCGCCTTCCGACTGTTTCACGCCTATGTCGGCATCAGCCCGAAGCTGCACGCCGAGAATCGGGCGGCGGCCGTCGACCCGGCGCGATGCCACCTGATCCCCTGCGGCATCACTGTCCCGCCCTCGCCCTCCGGCCAGCGCGAGGCAATGCGTGCGCGCATCGGTGCCGGACCGAAGGATCCGGTGCTGCTGTTCGTCGGCGGGTTGTGCGAACGCAAGGATCCACTGACGCTCATCGAAGCCCTCCCCGCATTGCGCGCAGTGCATCCCAACCTGCGTCTCGTCCTCGTCGGTCCGCCGCTCGAACGCGACTATGTCGAACGCATGCGGGCACGCATCGACGCCGACGGCACCCAGGATGCGGCGAGTTTCGTCGGCGAGCAGCTGGACCCGCATCCCTGGTTCGAGGCCGCGGACATGCTCGTCTTCGGCTCTCGCCTCGAAGGTTTCGGCACGGTCGTGCCGGAGGCGATGGCCCACGGGCTGCCGGTTGTCGTGCGCGACCTTCCTGGCGTGAACGACAGTTTCGCCATCGAGGGCGAGACCGCCTTCCGCTTCACCGATCCCGATGGCTACATCGCGGCCGTCCTGCGCCTGGCGGGCGACGCCGCGTTGCGGCGACGGATGGGCGAGGCCGGGCGCGCCCTGGCGCGGCGGGATTTTTCGATGCGCAGCGTCGCCGCGCGCTACCTTGATGTCTATGGACTCGCGGCGGAAATGTCGGGACCGCAGGATGCGGAACCCGAATCCGGCCTCGGTTGTACGGCATCGATCCTCGATCCGCGCTTCCATGAGTGGGTTCCGGTCCCCGATGGCCCACCGTTGCTCATCACCATCATCGATGCCGAGGAAGCATTCGACTGGAGCAAGCCGCTGACGCGCAACGCCTCGGACGTCTCCTCGATGGCAAGCCAGCACCTCGCGCACCGCATTTTCGACCGCCACGGCGTGGTGCCGACCTACATGGTCGATTATCCCGTGGTAGACCAGGAAGCCGGGCGTGCGCCGCTGCGCGAGCTCCTTCAGGATGGGCGCTGCGAAATCGGCGCGCAGCTCCATCCCTGGGTGACGCCGCCCTTCCTCGATGAGGTGAACGATCGCAACAGCTACGCGGGCAACCTGCCCATTGGGTTGGAATTCGCCAAGGCGCGCCAACTGACCGAACGGCTCGGCGAAACCTTCGGCGTCGCGCCGCGGATCTATCGCACCGGGCGCTTCGGTGTCGGATTGCGGACGGCGGACATCCTCAAGCGGCTCGGCTATCTCGCCGACAGCAGCCTGGACCCCTACTGGCCACCGGCTGGAGCGCCGCATGGGCCGGACATCTGGGCGCTGTCATCGCGGCCCTTCTGGGTCGATCGCGAGCGCAGCCTGATCGAGATCCCGACCTCGGCCGCGCTGGTCGGGCGGCTGAACCGGCATGGCGGCAGTCGCCTCGCGCCGCTCGTCTTCAACCGCGCCGCCGAGGTCAGCGGCGTGACCGGCCTGATGGCGCGGCTCGACCTGATGGAGCGCATTCGCCTCAGCCCTGAAGGCATATCCATCGACGAGGCAAAGCGCCTGACGCGGGGGATGATCGCCTCCGGCCATCGGGTCTTCGTGCTGACCTATCACACGCCGTCCCTGGTGCCGGGCAACACGCCCTATGTGCGCACGGCAGAGGATCTGCATCGCTTCCTCCAATGGCTCGACGCCTATTACGCCTTCTTCCGCGAGGAGATCGGCGGGCGGTGCGGCAGTTGGCGGGAGGCACGACCCGGCACGCCGATGTCGCATCATCCGGTGCCGGCCGCCGCGGCGCGCTGATCCTCGGAGAGCAGCATGCGGAACCTGCTCACATCCATCCTGCTGCCGCCGCTGCTCATGATCCTGGCGGCTGCTGCCGGTGGCGTGCTGGCCTGGCGGCGCGCCAGGGGCGCCGCGGCGCTGGTCCTTTTCGCCTCGCTGGTCACAATGCTGCTTGCAACACCCCTTGTCTCCGGCCTGCTGGAACGCTCTCTCGAACTGGAGCGCAGCACCGGCGCCCCGGCATCGCAACCGGAGGCGATCATCATCCTGGGCGCCGAGATCGCGCGCGACCGGGATGGCGCGCCGGATGTCGGCCCCCTCACACTCGAGCGACTGCGCGCCGGGGCAAAGCTGCAGCGCGCGACCGGTCTGCCGGTTCTCGTCACGGCCGGTGTGCAGCAGACGGGAGAGCCCTCACTTGGCAGGCTGATGGCTCGCAGCCTGGAGACCGATTTCGGCGTGCCAGTGCGCTGGGTCGAGGAAGCGGCGGCGGACACCCACGAGAACGCCACCTTCGGCACCACCATGTTGCGACAGTCGGGGATCGCGTCGGCCTATCTCGTCACCCATGGCTGGCACATGCAGCGCGCCCTCGAATCCTTCACGCGGCTAGGCATGCCAGTCACCGCCATGCCCGTGCGGCAGGTGCCACGGCAGCGCTTCGATCTCTCGGGCCTGACGCCGCGGCCCGACCACCTCGCGGCAAGCTGGTTCGCGCTGCGTGAATGGGCAGGGCGACTGGTCTATCGCCTGCGCGACGGCAGCGCCGTCCCGCCGGGTTGAAGCGCCATCCCTGGTGCGGCTTGCGTTCGACTGCGCGCACGCAAGCCGCAACGATCACAAGTCTGTGCGGGCACCTTCAACCCGCCAGGTGATTCCAGTCATGCCTGACCTGCTTCAAGCCGCGCAGCTGACCGGCACCGCGGCATCGGTACCGCCCGGCTTGCGGCCGACGAAGGCGACCATGTGGCGCGCCTCATTGTCGAAGGTGACATCCTTCACCGCTTCAAGCCCCGCGGCGCGGAACTTCGCCTCCACTTCTCCCGGATCATAGCGGTACTGGTATCGGGGGCTGAAATTGTCGAACAGCGAGACCGTGCGTTCCCGGCGGTTCGCCTGCGTGATCGGCGTCGCTTCCCCGCGCATCCGGGCAACCATCCGCACCGCGAGAGTATGCGCGGGCACCAGGTGCCAGCAGAGTTTCCAGGTGACATCGACCGGCATACGGGAGGTGATGCTGCGGATGGCGGCGTTGGGAATGCCGATCCACGGTTCGCGCCGTCGATACAACTGGACGTAGACATGCGCGCCAGGCTTGCCGAGGGCGAGGAAGCTGTCGAAGGCGCGCCAGGTATCCGGCGTGTGGTGCAGGACGCCGCTGGTGTGGATGTGATCGAAGGTGGCGGGCGCGAAGGGCGGCTCGAGGATGTTGCCTTGCACGAAATGCACCGGCGGCGCACCGGCGGCCTCCTGCTGTTCCGCATGCGCGGCGGCGCGTTCGACGCTGCGGGAGAGGTCCATGCCCACGACCTCGGCACCATAGCTGGCGATGGAGGTCGTCAGCTTGCCGTTGCCGCAGCCGGCGTCGAGCACCAACTTGCCGCGCAGCGCATTGGCCGGCAGGTCCATGGAGATGAGGAACTCGCCCTGCCGCAGGCCAAGGTCGTCCTTGAACCAGGTGCGGTCCTCGTACTGGTATTCCTGCCACTGGCGCCCAAAGCTCTCATTGCTGCGCCGGTCGAAGGCGCTGGCATCGACGCTGCCGAGCTGTCGCAGCATCACCTCCATGCCATCGAGCGCTGCCAGCGTTGCGCGATGCTGAAGATAGAAAGGTGTGTATTCCTCATAGGCATTGCGGATCATCCGCGGGACGCCGGCGATGATGGGGAAAAGCATCGGGCATGTCGTGCAGCGCAGGAAGCCCTCGCGGATGTCCTGCTGCAGCGATGGCCGGCTGTCGCCGGTCCCCGCCAAGCCCTGCTCCTCGCCGATGCAATGCAGCGTCAGAGCCGCCTTGCATGCGGGACAGCGGAGAATGTCGAGAAGCCTGATCTTCATGCTGCAACCCCTTCGCTCGTGGCCCGGCGGCCCAGCGCCGGCGCGCTCGCCACGGCCAGACGCCATTGTTCAACAACGCGCGTGGCAACATCGTCCCAGGTATGCCGTTCCGCCCAGCCGCGGATCGCACCGACATCGAAGGGGCCCGCCAACCCAGCAATCAGCGCGGCAGCGAGCGCCGCGGAATCCTCCGCATGGTCGATGAGGCGGCCGGCGAATTCGGGCACCATTCGCGGTATCTCACCGACCCGCGTGGCGACCACCGGTAGGCCCGAGGCTTGCGCCTCCCACACCACGTTCGGGCATCCTTCGTGATCGCTCGCCAGCACGAACAGGTCCGCCGCGCGCAGCCAGGCAGCGACCCCTCCGGGTGGCAGCGGCCCGGCAAGGATCACGCGGTCACCCATGCCGAGTTCATCGGCCAGGCGACGCAACTCCGGCCCGTTATCAGGCTCGCCGCCAGCCCCACCGATGACCGCGAAGCGCAGATCAGGGGCCGCCTGCAGCACCTCGGGCAGGACCCTGATGACGCGCTGGAAGCCCTTTCGCGGCGAGCGGTGGCCGACGGAAACGAGCAGCCGGCCGCCTTCCGGCAGGCCGAGGTCCCGGCGCGCCTGCTCCCGCGATCCCGGGGCGAAGCGCCGCGCATCAACGCCATTGGCTATGACTTCGATCGGCGGGGCGCTCTCCATCGGCCCATATTCGGCCATCAGGTCGCGCGCGCCCTCGGCCAGGGGATGCGAGACGGCGATCAGTCGGTCGGCCCTGCGCAGCGCCCAGGCCAGGGCGCGCCGGCGCAGCCGATCCGCCGCGGCGACGAGCGGTTCCGTGCCGCGAAGCGTGATGACGACCGGTCGGTTCAGGCTGCGCCCAAGCAGCACCGCCGCGAAGCCATCCGGATAGCCGAAATGCGCGTCGATCAGGTCGAAGTCGAAGCGACGCATGACGCCCCGAGCCGCGCGCAGCGAGGACAGGTACAGCATCGCCCCATCGAGCGCCTTGCCGTAGCGCGGCGAATACCAGAAGGCCGGATGGCTGACATCAAGCCCGCCGATGCTCTCCCGCGACGGAACCGCGGGGCGGGCGTGGAACGCACGTGGCGCCAACACCTCGATCTGCGCATGGGCCGCGCAGTGACGCAGCCGCTCGAGCACGAACAGCCCATGTTCCGGCGTTGCAGCGCTAGGGAAGACCGTGCTGAAGGCCATCACCCGCATGGGCCGCGCCCGACCCGACGGTGCATGGCGCGGCATTTTCCGTGCAGGCTCATCCTCAACGCCCGGCCCGCAATTCCGCCATCAGGCGCTCCGCCTCGGGCCTTTCGGCGAACACGTTGCCGCTGGCCAGCACGGGCGTCAGCACCGCCACCGCTTCGTCTCGCTGGCCGAGCGCCTTGAGCCCGTAGGCGAGCCGATAGGTCATGGCGGCGTCGGGGCCGCGTTCGCCGCGACTGCCCTCGGTCGCCTGACGCAGCAGCCCCACCCCGCGTTGCAGCGCGCCCTGCCGGACCAGGACCCAGCCCAGGGTGTCGGCAGTCGCCGGGCTGGGTGCGAGGAAATAGGCGCGCTCGGCGAGCGTCAGCGCACGTTCGCGCTCAACCCCTCGCGATACCAGCGACCAGGCGAGGTTGTTGAGCGCGGTCGCGTCTCCCGGTCGCCGCGCCACGACCGTATCAAGCCGCCGCTCGGCATCCTCGTAGCGCCCGGCCTGCAAGTCGAATTGCGCGAGCAACGACAATGCCGTCAGATCCTCCGGCTCGCGCACAAGCCAATCGGCCAACGCCGCAGCGGCATCCGGCAGCCGGCCTGCAGCCGCCATCATCGTCGCGCGCCGTATCGCCAGCTCTGATGATGGCGCGATGGCATAGGATTCAGTGTAGGCCTGCGCCGCGTCGGCACTGCGTCCGGCCGCGGCCAGCAGGTCGCCGCGCAAGAGCAGTGCCGCCGGCAGCGCCTCGGGTCGTTGGGCAATCTGTGCGGCCATGGTGAGTGCGGCATCGAGTCCGCGTGCCTGCCGTACCAAGCCGACCAGCGTGCCCTGCAGGACGGGATCGCCAGGCTGGGTGACGCGGCCCTCGCGCAGTACCGATTCAGCCGACGCCATATCGCCCTTGTTCGCCAGCA
This sequence comes from Roseomonas sp. CAU 1739, assembly GCF_039839775.1. Taxonomy (NCBI): domain Bacteria; kingdom Pseudomonadati; phylum Pseudomonadota; class Alphaproteobacteria; order Acetobacterales; family Roseomonadaceae; genus Roseomonas; species Roseomonas sp. CAU 1739. Next base: position 109,879 of record NZ_JBDOQQ010000003.1, on the reverse strand, counting down.
GGATCGCCAACTGCCGGCGAGCCGCGGCACTGCGCGGGTCCTCGGCGAGCGCCATGCGACTTGCCGCTTCCGCCCCGGCCAGGTCGCCCGCCACGGCGCGCGCCTCGGCCAGCAGCATCGGCATCTGCGCGCCCCGCCCGCGCCCTTGCAGCGCCTCGGTGCCCAGGATGGAAGCTGCGCGCGCCGCCTCCCCCGTCATCAGCAATACGCGCGCCGTGATCGAGGCAAGCTGCGCGTTGTCGGGCGCAGCCGCCTGAGCGGTCGTCAGCACATCGCGTGCCGTGGCCGCACGCGGTCCGCGGGATACCGCGACACTCGCAAGCTCCTGCGCGGCGACCGGGCTGCCTGGTTCGTTGCGCAACACCTCGGCGAGCAGCCCCTCAGCCTCCTCGTACTTGCCTTCGACTGCCGCCACCCGTGCCAGCCCAAGCCGCGCTGCCTGGAAGTTTGGCTCGTCGCGCAGGAGCGCCGTGTAGGTGGCGCGCGCCGCTGTCAGGTCAAGCCGCACGGCCTGCAGGGCAGCCTCGAGCAACCGGCCGCCAGGCGTGAGCTTCGCTTCGGGCGCCATGCGGGCGAATTCGGCCTCGGCCGACGGAACGTCGCCCGCCATCAACGCGCTGACCGCGAGCATCGCCCGCGCCCCACCTTGGTCTGGCGCCAGACGCAGGGAACCCTCGGCAGCCTCGGTCGCGCCGACCACGTCGCCGGACGCAAGGCGTGCGGCGGCGAGGCGCGCGAGCAGTTCCGCATTGCTCGGCGCCAACTCGGCAGCACGACGCAGCGCTTCGGCCGCCGCCTGGGGCTGGCCTATCGAGACCTCGATCTGGCCCAACATGTCGAGCGTAGCGGCATCCGCTGCCCCGCGGCGGACCAGGTTCTGCAAAGTGGCGATGGCATCAGCGGTGCGGCCGCCGGCCAGTTCCAGCGTCGCGAGCAGGCGGACGCCGCGCGGATCCTCCGGCTGGCGCGAAACATAGCGCCGGGCGGCATCCTCGGCCTGCGCCGGCTGGCCGACCGCACGCTTGGTCAGCGCCACTAGCAGCAGCCCACCAGGGAAATTCACCACCTGGCCGCCCAGCCGCTGCAGCGTGACATCAGCCGCCCGCCAGTCCTCCGCCTTAGCCTCGAGCGCAGCGCGCAGGAACAGCGGGGCCAGCGCATTGGGCGCAGTGCGCAGCGCGGCGTCGATCTCGGCCCGTGCCTCGGCATCCCGGTCGAGGCGCATCAGAGCCTCGGCGCGCAGGCTGCGCGCCACGATATTGCCTGGCTGCTGAACGTTGGCCACGGCTACGGTGGCTGCCGCTGCCGCAAATTCGTTGCGTCCAAACTGGAACTGCGCCTTGCGCATCAACGCCGTCACCGAATGCGGATCGGCGGAGAGCGCGCGGTCCACTGCGGCCTCGGCTGCGGCCAAGTCGCGGCCAACCAGCGCGACCTCGGCCACGGCCAGATGCGCCTGCGGCGTGCCGGGGGCCAGTCGGACTGCCTCGGCGGCAGAGGCGCGTGCCTCCTCGATCTGACGATTGGCCAATTGCGCCAGCGCACGGCCCGCTGCGATCTGGCCACCCAGGGCGGCGGGTTCGCTGACTGGTGGGAAGTCGGTCAGCAGTTGGTCGAAGCGGCGCAGGCCGAGATAGGCCTGCAGCAACATCGCGGTCCCGGCAGCGCGGTCGTAGCCGCGTTCGATCGCGGCGCGTGCTTCCTTCTCCGCGGTGTCGAAGTCGCCGACCTGCAGGCTCGCATCGGCGAGCGCCGCGCGTGTTTCCGCCGAATTCGGCGCGGTGCGCACCGCGTTGCGCAGTTCGATCTGCGCGGCTCGCAGGTCACCGCGTGCCTGTGCCTGCCTGGCGCGTTCCATCGACGCCGAAGCCGGCCAGGCAAAAAGCGTTGCGCAGACCACCCCGGCGAGGAGGTTGAGCCGGGCGTGTTTCACAGTGTTTGCCATGCGTCGCTCCTCTGCGTCGGATCGGGGTTGTCGATGGCCGTATCCGCCGGGTCGCCGCAGGCCCGCGCCGCAGCCAGCCCGTGCGTTTCCAGTAGGCTGTACAGCGTCGGCCGGCTGACCCCGAGCAGCTTTGCCGCACCGGTCAGGTTGCCCGGGCTGCGCGCCAGGGCGCGCTCGACCGCGGTGCGTTCGGCCCGCGCGCGGGCCCCGCGCAGATCGAGATCCTCATCCACCGAGGCTTCGGGCGCGGCGAGTTCAAGATCGGCCGCGCTGACCAACGGGCCATCCGCCATCACCGCTGCGCGGCGGATGCGGTTTTCCAGTTCGCGGACATTGCCGGGCCAGGTATGGGCGGCAATCGCTTCCGTCGCCGCCGGGTCGAAGCCGCGGAAGCGGCGGTCGAATTCACGCCCGAAACGGGCGAGGAACCAATTGGCGAGCAGCACCGCATCGCCGCCGCGTTCGCGCAGGGGCGGGATGCGTACTGTGACGGCGTTGAGCCGGTACAGCAGGTCGCCACGGAAGCCGCCGGTCTCGGCCAGCGCATCGAGCGGCTGGTTGGTGGCGGAGACGACGCGCACATCGACCTGGATCTGCGCGCGGCCGCCGACGCGCTCGATCACCTGGTCCTGCAGGAAGCGCAGCAGCTTGGCCTGCAGGGTGACAGGCATCTCGCCGATCTCGTCGAGGAACAGCGTGCCGCCATGCGCGTGCTCGATCTTGCCCGGCGTCTGGCGCACCGCGCCGGTGAACGCGCCGCGCTCATGGCCGAACAGCTCGCTTTCCAACAGGTTCTCGGGGATTGCCGCGCAGTTGATGGCAATGAAGGGCTTGGCGGCGCGCGGCCCGAGCGAATGCAGGGCGCGCGCCAGTGCCTCCTTGCCGGTCCCGCTCTCACCCAGCAGCAACGCCGGTACCGAGACAGCGGCGAGGCGTTCCACCGTGCGGCAGACCTTCAGCATGCCCTCATCGGCGGTGATGATGTCCTTCACCGGGCTCGGCCGCGGTGCGGTGGCAAGGCGCCGGTTCTCCTCCTCCAGCTCGGCAAGGCGCAACGCGCGGTCGATCACCGTGCGCAGCACAGCCAGGTCGACCGGCTTCTCGCAGAAATCATAGGCGCCGAGGGCGACGGCCCTGAGCAGGTTCTCGCGCTGCCCCTGCCCGCTCGCCACCACCACGGGCATGCCGGGATGCGCCCGGCGCAGCGCCTCGAGCGTCGCGAAGCCTTCCGCAACGCCCTCGGCATCGGGCGGAAGGCCGAGATCAAGCAGTGTCGCCGCGGGCTGTTCCTTGCGCGCCAGTGCCTCGGCCTGACGGCGGTCATTGGCGATCACCACCCGGCAGCCGGGAAATGCCCATCGGTATTGGGCGCACAGGCCTGGGTCGTCCTCGACGACCAGTAGGATGGGCTTGCTCATGCCCTGTCCTCCTGCTGTCGCCCCATGGCCGCTGCATCGAGTGCGAGGGTCACACGCATGGTCGTGCCGGCGCCTAGGTGGCTGAGCACGACTAGGTCGCCGCCCGCCTCGCGAAGGATCTCGCGCGCCTGCCAGGCGCCGATGCCGGTGCCGTCGGGCTTGGCGGTGCCGAACGGGCGGAACAATTCGTCGCGGATGAATTCCGGCGTCATGCCGGGGCCGTGGTCGGTGATGTCGATCACCAGCCGGTTGCCCTGGCAGCGCAGGCGGATGCGCACCGTCTCCTCCGGCGCCGAGGCGTCGCAGGCATTGTTGAGCAGATGCAGGATCGCCGTGTCGAAGCGCTCGGCGGCCATGGCAACGCGCGCCCCGGCCGCGCCGTCATCCTCGATCCGCACCGGGCGGCGGCGGTCGGCGACGAGCATGCGCAACCTTTCCAGCGGCACCATGCCGGCCGGTCCGCCGGCGGCGCCGATCTCCTCGTCGGGCTGGCGCAGCCGGGCGATGAGGCTGTTGATGCGCCCGGCCGAGGCCCGGACTGTTAGCAGCATGTCGCGCTGGAATTCCGGATCGCCGATATTCTCCTCGGCATTGGCGAGCAACAGGGTCAACTGGCTGGAGACCGTCTTCACGTCATGGGCGACGAAGGCGAAGCGCTTCGCGTAGTCCTGCAGGCGTCGCTGGTCCACCAGGGTCTCGGCGGCGCGTCGTTCGGCGAGGAACATCGCGACCTCCCGCCCGATGGTGCGCAGCAGGTCGAACACCTCCTGGTCCGTCACGAAGGCAGCGCGCGGCGCCTTGAGCAGGACGACCCCGAACAGCCCTTCGGCATGCAGCGGCAGCGGCACTGCCAGCCAGACCGAGCCGAAGGCCGCCACCAGATCGACCGACGCATCGCCGTTGAACTGCGCAATCCAGGTACCGCCTCGCAGGCTCCCCAGCAGCGCATGGTCCGACTCGAGTGCCATGGGCGCGTTCGGCGCATTCCAACTCGCCGCCCAGGCCAGGCGCGACGCGCCCGCTTCGCGCAGGAGCAGGGCGCCGCCTGGGCTGTCGACCACATCAGCGATGGCCCGGATGGCACGCACGGCGGCCGGCGCTTCATCCTCCGGGGCAGAGAGCGTCGCGACGCAGCGCAGCCATTCACGGCGGTAGTCGTAGCGGGCGGTGAAGAAGTGGTCGACGACGAGGCGCCGCAACCGCGAACGTGCCGAGCGCGTGGTCGCAGCCACCGCGAGCGCCATGGCCGCCGCCGCCAGTAGGCTCGCCTGCGCCACCGGGCTCCAGGCCGCATCGACATGGCGCAACAGCTCCGCCGCGGCACCCACGATCAGCAGGAAACTCCCCGCCAGCAGCAGCGTCGCGCCGTGAAACACCACTTCGCGCGAGACCGGGGGGTCGCGCCGGATGCGGCGGTCGCGCACCGCGGCGATCAGCAGCAACGGCAGGGCAAGACCGGTCAGCGCGGCGCGCGCATCGAGCATGCTCGGCGTAAAACTGCGCGAGATCGCCGCCTCGGCATAAAGAAGCACGTCGAAAGCCGCGAGTCCGCCAAGGGCGATGCAGGGCAGGTTGACGTGCCAACGCGCCGCCTCGCTGGCATTGCGGTAGAGGTTCTCCGCCAGCAGCACGACGAGCAGGGCAAGCCCGATACGCGACAAAATGGCGATGGAAGCGAAACTCGGCGCCGTCAGGACGCCCTGCGCCACGGGCAGCGTCGCGGCGAAGGCGATGGTGGCGACCGCCGCGCCTCCGATGGCGAAGCGACGCAGCAGCGGTCGCGCGCGCTGACCTCCAAATCGCCAGGCAAGACCGAGCAGCAGGGCGAACCACAAGGCTCCGCGCAGGATCTCAAGGGTGCCGGCCAGGTCGGTCAGCGGCGCCCCGGGCGCCAACGCCACGGCGGTTGCCCAGGCCGCGGTGCCGGCACTCGCCGCCGCAGGGAGCAGGGCGGCGCGCCCGCGGCCGGTCACGAGGATGAGCGCGGTGAGCAACAGGCTGGCCACGGCGCAGCCGGCATGCAGCGTCGCCGAGGCTTCCGCCGTCATGGCCGCGCGGCGTCGGTGCGCCGGTTCACCGCGCACCCTCCTGCAGCAGCACCACGCGGATGGTGCCGAGGATGATGGCGATATCGAGCCCGATGCTGCGATGGCGCAGGTAGTACAGGTCGTAGGACAGCTTGTTGCGCGCATCCTCGACCGAGGCGCCGTAGGGGTAGTTGATCTGCGCCCACCCGGTGATGCCCGGACGCACGGCGCTGCGGCTGTGGTAGTGTGGGATGACGGCGCCGAGGTGTTCGACGAAGTTCGGCCGCTCGGGGCGCGGGCCGATCAGCGCCATGTCACCGCGCAACACATTGATTGCCTGCGGAATCTCATCGATCCGGGTCAGCCTTATCAGGCGGCCGACACGGGTGACGCGGGGATCGCGTGCCACCGCCCAGCGTGGCCCGCCCGCTTCCGCATCGACGCTCATGCTGCGGAACTTGAACAGCCGGAACACGCGGCCATTCAAGCCGACGCGCTCCTGTCGGTAGAATATCGGTCCTGCACCTTCAATCCTGATGGCCAGTGCGGTCAGCAGCAGCAGCGGCAGTGTCATCGTCAGCAGCGCTAGGCTTCCGACAATGTCGAAGCCACGCCGCAGCGCCGCAGTCACCGCACCCTCCCGCGCCAAGGGTGTGGCGTCGAGCCAAGCCTCCGGCAGGATATCGAGATCGACCCTGCCCTGCTGCAATTCGCGGAACTCACATGCGCTCATCACGCGAACGCCCGCCTCGGCACACGCGCCCCGAAGGGCTGGCGTCACAGCGTCCGGGTCCGTAGCGACCGCGGCACGTATGCCATTGCGGCGGAGTTCCTTCACGGCGCGGCCGGCGGTCTGCCCGGCGCCATCTTGAAGCGCGATCGGACGTTCATGCGGCGCGATACCCAATACAGTGTGGACGTGATCGAAGGGCGTCGCCGGGTGCAGGCCGGCCGCGTCGATCCACGCCAGCCGCGGCCGAACCAGCCAGCTCCCCAGCGCTGACGCCAGGCCGAGCCGCATCGTGGCCACCAGGGCGACGTATAGCGCCGGGATACTCCAGAACGACATCTGCGACGCGGGCGGCGCGTTTCCCACCACCGTGACCACAAGCGCAGTGCCGAGCGTCAAGAGAAGCATTGCCATGATCGATCGTCCTGCGAGCCGGCGTGCGGCGAACCACGCCTGAGCCTGATAGAGCCCGCAGGCCGCGAGCACAGTGACGAAGACCACACCAATCGCCGCGGCAGAAAGCGCAGAGTGGTTCACCGCCATCAGGTCGGCACCATTCATCCGCCCTCCGGACAGAACAATCCCGGCAACAAACGCAGCCGCAAAGTCCATCACAATGAGAATGGCCAGACCTGGGTGCTGGTTCCTCCCAACGTGTGACTTCATGAATGTCGCCCCCAACGCCCCCGCTGAAGGTATGCACCGACGCGACGCACACAGTCGCGCCCGTTTCTGGTCGGGCGGAATAAAAGCGACAATACAGCGCCCTGCCTTCGCATGGCACTCACTACCTCAATTTCCGTCCCGTCTCGCAGGAACGATGACACGATACCGTTCGATCGCCCCCCGGGTAAACGTAAATCTTCGCGTTCTGACTTGCATTCTTGAAATCCGGACAAGAAATACGAGATCCAATCCATGGAATGCAACCAAACCGCGAATTCTTAATGTGATCACATACGTTTCGACAGCAAGGCGGAAAACCTTTGAACCTCTGCGTTCGTCGAGAATCCATTAAATGATCGAATGCCTTGTTTCATTGATCTGCCGAGTGCCGAGGCATAAAGTCGGGCTCGGCACATCGGCACTGTTAGCGATGACATCGTGTGCCCTGTCGCCGATCGGCGAGGGCTTCAAAATCAAGGCCCGCTATCCTGGGCATACTGGAGACGCGCGAATGAGCACCAAGCGCCGACCGATGATCCTCGTCGCCGCCCTCACCGTCACACTCGGCGCATGCGCCCAAAACACTGCCATTCCGGCAGACACCGCTTCCGCGACCCGTGGGCCTGCGCCGGAGTATGTCATCGGTCCGGGCGACGGCCTCGACATCTATGTCCACCGCTCACCTGAACTGACCGTGAACGGGCTGCCGGTCCGCCCGGATGGGCGGATCTCGATCCCCCTGGTGCCCGATATCGAGGCGGCGGGTCGCACCCCGACCCAACTCTCGCGGGAGATGGAGGACAAGCTGCGCCGCTTCGTCATCGATCCGAATGTAACGGTGATCGTGCGCTCCTTCGTCGGCACCTCCAGCCAGCAGGTGCGCGTGATCGGTGAAGCCACTCAGCCGCGGGCGCTGCCCTATCGCGAGGGCATGACGCTGCTCGACATCATGATCGACGCCCGCGGCCTGACCCGCTATGCTGCGGGCAATCGCGCAGAGATCATCCGTCGCGAGACCGCTGGCTCGCCGCGGCAGGTGATTCCGGTCCGCCTGTCGGATCTGCTGCGCGACGGGGACATGTCACAGGACATCCCGATTCGACCGGGCGACACCCTGGTGATCCCGCAGGGGTGGTTCTGAGATCATGCATATTGCCCTTCAACTCCACCGGTCCGCTTCCGCCGCCTGGCGGCACCGCTGGAAGGCGTTGCTCCTGACCTGGTTCGTCTGCATCGCCGGCTGGATCGGCGTTTTCCTGCTGCCCAACCAGTATATGTCGACAGCGCGGATGTACGCCGATGCCGACGCCATCCTTGGCACGCTGCTGCGCGGCATCGCGGTGGAAGGCACGCAGGCGACCCAGGTGGACGTGCTGCAGCGCACTCTGCTCAGCCGGCCCAACCTCGAACGCGTCGTCGCGCGCACCGATCTCGACATGCGCATCACCAGCCCGCAATCGCGCGAGCAGCTGATCACCGATCTTGGCCGCGAGATCCGCATCACACCGCAGACGCGCAACCTGTTCACCATCGACTATCGCGACCATGACCCACGCGTCGCCCGGGACGTGGTGCAGACGCTCCTCACGCTGTTCATCGAGGCAGCGACCGGCACCGACCGTCGCCAACTCGAGACGGCACGCAACTTCGTCGCGCAGCAGCTCGCATCCTATGAATCACAGCTGCGCGAGGCGGAACGGCGGCGCGCCGATTTCCGTGCCCGCTACGGTGACCTGCTGGCGATCGACGGCAATTCGTCGCGCCTCGATACCGCACGGACCCGTGTGCAGGAGCTGCGCGGAGAGCTCGCCGACGCGCAGGCGCGGCGCGAGCTGACCCGCCAGCAGATCGAGGCACTCAATGCCGCGCCGCCGGCGGCCCGCGGCGGTGGCGGCGGCTCGGCCGAACTGGCCCAGGCGCAGGCGCAGCTGCGGCAGTTGCGGCTGCGATATACCGACCAGCATCCCGACGTCGTCGCTACGCGCAACATGATTGCCGAGCTGAGCCGTGGTGGTGGTGGCGGCGGTGGCGGTGGACGTGCCGGCGGCGGTGCCGCGGGGCCCACCCAGCCCCTGCTGCGTGAGCAGCTGACGCTGCGCATGGTGGATGCGGAGGCGCAGATCTCATCGCTCGAACGAAACTTGCGCGACGCCGAAGTCGACCTCACCCGCATGAACGAGATGGCGCGCAATGCGCCTGAAGTGCAGGCAGAGTTCACCAATCTCGACCGCGACTACACGGTGCTGCGCCGGAACTACGAGGAATTGCTGGCACGACGTGAGTCCATCCAGATCGGCGAGGCCGCGCGCACCAGTTCCGACCGCGTGAAGATTGAGATCGTCGACCCGCCCACCCTGCCCAGCATCCCGGTCGGCCCGAACCGTCCGCTGCTGGCGGCCGGCGCACTGGGTGCGGGCATCGCCGCGGGCATCGCCCTGGCGTTCCTGCTCGTGCAGATCGACGGCACCTTCTATTCGGTGACCGAACTGCGCCGGCTGGGCCTGTCGGTGCTGGGGAGCATCTCGGCCCCGCCGACGCCACGACGCATCCTGCCGGTTGTCATCTTCGCCGCTGCCTTCGCCATGATCTTCGTCGCCTTCGGCGCCGTCCTGTCGGACATGCCTCGCCTGGTGGCGCGCGTGGCGCGGTTCATCGCATGAGCGCCCCCCTGGATCCGCGCCCCCATCTCGTCGAACGCCTTCAGCGGGCGCGCCTTGCGGAAACGCAGACGCATCTTGCCGAACGTGCCGCGCAGGCGCTGGGCGCAGCCGACCAGCCAGCACCGGCGGCAGCACCCGAGAGCGTTCGCGATGCGCCACGCCCGCCGCCGGCAACCTCCCCCATGCCGGCGCTGGTCGCGCCGGTCACCTTGGCCAGCCTGATCGGGGCGGGCCTCGTCGCCTCGGCCGAACGCGCCACCCGCACACGCGTGCTCGAGGAGATTGCCATCGCCCAGACGCAGCTGCTACGCGGTATTCCCAAGCGCAACCTCCAGGACGGCCGGCCCGCTGATACGGTGATGTTCACCTCGGCCCGCCCCGGTGAGGGCAAGACCTTCTGCTCGATCAACATCGCTGCCGGGCTGGCGCGTTCCAGTGGCCGGCCGGTGCTGCTGGTGGATGCGGATGGCAAGCAGGGGTCGCTGACCATGGCGGCAGGCCAGGCCGCGGCGCCCGGCTTCATGGCCTATGCCACCGACACTGCCATGCCGGTGGCGAAGGTCGTGGTGCCGACCGAACTCGATCGCCTCGTCCTGCTGCCCTATGGCGCTCCCAATTCGCGGGAGGGCCAGCCGGCCGGCCCGCGGCTCGCCAGCGCGCTGCAGCGCCTCGCCGCGGCGATGCCGCAGCACATCATCATCGTCGATACGCCGCCCTGCCTCGCGACGAGTGATCCGAGCACACTCGCCCCGGTCGTCGGCCAGGTCGTCATCGTCGTGAAGGCCGAGAGCACCGAACAGCGCGAGGTCGAGGCTGCGCTCGACATGGTCGATGCCTGTCCGACGCTCCATCTTCTGCTCAATCAGGTTAACCTCACCGTCAGTGACAGCTTTGGTGCTTATGGAGGCTATGATGGCTATCACGGCGGCGGTGATGCCTGATGGTTCCCGCCTGAGACGCCATCTGGCCGCGGCCGCCGGGGCGCTGTGCCTCGCGGCACCACCGCTGGCCGCGCAGGAAAGTGGTGGCGGCGGCAGTGGCGGTCTGGCGGGACCGGTCGGAGCACCGGTGGGCGGCGCTTCGCTCGGCGCGCCGGTTGAACCCTTCGCGACCTGGCAACCCGCCGGGCCGGGGCGCATGACGGCGGGGGGGGCAGCGTCCTCCGCGCCGAATGTCCGCCTCGGGCCATTCGGCGCACCCTTTGCCGCCCCAAGCGAAGCCGCCGGCGCCGGCGATCCCGGCCGCGCCTGGAACATCGTTCCCAGCATCGCGGTCGATGTCGGCGCGACCGACAACGTCTTCCAGACGCATAGCGACCGGCGCCGCGACGCCTACACCGTCATCACGCCGGCGATCCTGATAGACGGCGCGACCGAACGGGTGCGCGCCATCATCAACTACGCGCCCTCCGCCCAGCTCTATGCGACATACACCGACCAGAACCGGGTGGCGCAGCTTGGCAATGGCATGGTTCTCGCGGAACTCATCCCCGGCAGGCTCTTCCTCGATATGCGTGGTTCGGCAAGCCTGGGAACGAGCTCGGGCGGCTTCGTTCCGTCGGGGGTGCAGACGGTCAATCGCAACGACCAGGTGCAGAACTACAATTTCCAGGTCTCGCCCTACTATGTCCACCGCTTCGGGTCGGCCGCCACCGCCCAGCTCGGCTACGCCTTCCAATACTCGGCGCAGGAAGGCACCACGCAGTTCCAGCCCGGCGCCACGCTGCCATCCTTCAACAACCAGGACTACATCGGCAATCGCGGCTACCTGGTGGTGCGCAGCGGCGAGGATCTCGGCCGCCTGGCCCTGCAGGGTCGCGTCGACGGAACCGTGTTTTCAGGCACCGGCGTCTATGACGGGGCACATGTCTACGTCGCCTCGCTGGAGGCGCGCTACGCCATCACGCCAACGATCGCCGTCCTGCTGGAAGGCGGATACGAGGACATCGAATACGCCGGCACGAATCCCAATCGCATCCAGGACGCCATCTGGTCCGTTGGTGCGCGCCTGACGCCGACGCCGGAGAGCTTCCTGACGGTGCGGTATGGCCATCGTGGCGGCTTCGACAGCCCGTCGCTCCAGGCCGGCCTGCAATTGGGCGGCTTCACGCGTCTCACGGCAAGCTATGTCGAGCAGCTCGCGACGAGCGCGACCAATGCGCAGGATCTGCTATCCACCACGACGCTCGACGAACTCGGCAACCCCGTCGATTCACAATCCGGCGCACCGGTGCTGTACGCCAACGCCTTCTTCCCCGCTCAGAGCGGGTTGTTCCGCATGAAGACCGGCGCCGTGACGCTGACGCAGTCCTGGCCGCGCGACAGCGTCTCCCTGTCGGCCTACTACCAGGAACAGATTCCGATTTCGGCCGCACCGGGGACCCTGATATCGCAGACCACCGGCTATTACGGCGGCATCTCCTGGACACATGAACTCACGCCCAGCACGGCGCTGAACCTCGGCGTGCAGATCGGGCGCAGCGAATACGGCAACCAGCCCGCGACCACCGTGATCTATGCCAACGCCGCCCTCTATCATCAGATCAACGACCGGCTGAGCGGCGTCGTACGATTCATCTACAGCACCCAGACCTCGGACGTGGCGGCCAGCGAATATTCGCAGTCCGTCATCCTGGCTGGTCTGCGCCAGACCTTCTGAAGGGATCGCGCATGCAGATCGACTGCTACGGGCTGCGCGAGCACCCCTTCCAGATGACGCCCGATGCGCGGCTGTTCTACGCCAGCCGCGCACATAGCCGGGCCTATGCACATCTTCTGTTCGGCCTGGCCCAGCAGGAAGGCTTCGTCGTCGTCACCGGGGAGGTCGGCGCAGGCAAGACGACGCTGATCGAACGGCTCTGCGCCGAACTCGCACCGGCCGGCCACGCCGTCGCGCGGGTGATGACGACGCAGGTCGAGGCCGACGACCTGCTGCGCCTGGTCGCCGTCGCCTTCGGCGCCGATGCCGGCGGCAGCAAGGCGGAAATCCTGCGCGCCATCGTCGACCGGCTTTGGGAAGGTGTCTCCAAGCGCGGGGTCCGCCACATCCTGATCGTGGACGAGGCGCAGGCGCTGCCGGTCGGGGCGCTCGAGGAACTGCGCATGCTCTCCAACGTCACCGAGGGTGAGCGCGCGCTGATGCAGGTCGTGCTGATGGGCCAGCCGCAGTTGCGCCGGACCCTTGCGCGACCCGACCTCGACCAGCTGCGTCAGCGCATCCTCGCCGCCTACCACCTTGGCAGCCTGACGCGGGAGGAGACGCATCTGTACGTGCGCCACCGCATGACCGCGGTGGGTTGGACCGGCCACCCGGCATGGGAGGATGCCGCCCTCGACATGGTGCACCGCCATACCGACGGCATCCCCCGCCGGATCAACCGGCTTTGCTCGCGCATCCTGCTCTCGGGCTCGCTCGAACATCGTTCCGTGCTGACGGTCGACCTTGCCGAGGCAACAGCACTCGAACTCGAACAGGATCTCGGCGAGATCGTCGCGGCGCCGGAGCTGGCCCCCGGGCAGCGTGCAACCGAGGAAGCGATCCAGGAGCTCGAGGACCGCGTCGCCGATCTCGAACGCCTGACGGCGCGACGCGAGCGGACCTTCCGTCGCATCCAGGACCTGCTCGACGCAGCCACGGTGGAGCGCGCGCGTCGATGACCCCGCCGCCCATCCGCAACGCCATGAGCGTGGACGTCGAGGAATGGTTCCAGGTGCAGGCCTTCGCCGGCACCATTCCGCGCGACCGCTGGGACAGCTTCGACACGCGGGTCGAGGCCAGCACCGACCGTATCCTCGCGCGCTTCGCCGAAGCCGGGGTGCGCGCCACCTTCTTCACCCTGGGCTGCGTGGCCGACCGCCACCCGGCGCTGCTGCGCCGCATCGCCGCGCAGGGCCACGAGATCGCGAGCCACGGCCAGGGGCACGAACTGGTCCATGCGATCGGCGAGGCGCGCTTCCGCGCCGATATCCGCCGCGCCAAGCGAACCCTGGAAGATGTCGCCGGGGTGGCCGTGCATGGCTATCGCGCACCCACCTTCTCGATCGGGGCTGCGATCACGCCCTGGGCGCATCGGGTGCTGGCCGAGGAAGGCTACGTCTACAGCAGCTCGGTCTTCCCGGTGGGCCACGACCTGTATGGCGCCCCCGACGCGCCCCGTGGCCCGCATGCACCGGACCCCGATGGCGTCGCGGAGCTGCCGATGACGACACTGCGGGCGCTGGGGCGCAACCTGCCCTGTGCCGGCGGCGGCTGGTTCCGCCTGGCGCCCTATCCGCTGTTCCGGGCGGCGCTGAAGCGGGTCAATGCCGTCGAGGGACGCTCGGGGATCTTCTACTTCCATCCATGGGAGATCGATCCCGGTCAGCCCCGCCTGGCCGAGGCGCCGGCGCGTGCGCGCTTTCGCCACTATGCCCGCCAGGCCTCGATGGAGACCCGCATCGCCCGTCTGCTCCGTGACTTCGCCTGGGGCCGGATGGATGAGGTCTTCGCCGGCGCGATCGCGGGCACCGGTGCCCGCATCCCGGCCCGCCGCGCCGCGGCCGCCTGAAGGCACGGTGATGGCGGTCCAGATCCGCGACCTCGATGAGCATGCTGCCCCCGCCTGGGATGCCTTCGTGCGCGCATCGCCGGCGGCGACCTTCTTCCACCTCAGCCCCTGGGCGCGGGTGATCCGCGAGGCCTTCGGCCACGCCACCCACTATGCTTATGCCGAACAGGACGGTGCGGTGGTCGGCGTGCTGCCGCTGGCACGGATGCGCACGCGGCTGTTCGGCGACCTGCTCGCCTCCACGCCCTTCTGCGTCTATGGCGGCGCCGTCGCCGCGACGCCCGAGGCGGCGGAGGCGCTGGCCATCCATGCCATCCAGATGCAGGAACGCCTTGGAGCGCCGTGCCTGGAATTCCGCCGGCGGGAGGTTCCCGATGAGGGCTGGCAGACCCGGCCCCCGCTGTATTTCACCTTCCGCAAACCGATCGCCATCACCGGCGACGAGCAGGAGGATCTCGCACGCAACATCCCGCGCAAGCAGCGTGCCGAGGTGCGCAAGGCCGTCGCGCGCGGCCTGACTGCGGTGACCGACGGCGATATAGACCGGCTTCACCGGATCTACGCGGAGAGCGTGCGCAACCTCGGCTCCCCGGTGTTTCCGCGCCGCTATTTCCGCCTGCTCGCCGAGGCCTTCCCCGGCGCGCATGACGTGACCACCGTGCTTCATGAAGGACGCCCTGTCGCCGCGGTGCTGAACTTTCATTTCCGCGAGGAGGTGCTGCCCTATTACGGCGGCGGCACGCGGGCCGCGCGCGGCCTCGCCGCCAACGACCTGATGTACTGGGAGGTGATGCGCCGCGCAGGGCACGAGCGCGGCGCGACGGTCTTCGATTTCGGGCGGAGCAAGATCGACACCGGCGCCTTCGCCTTCAAGAAAAACTGGGGCTTCACGCCGCAGGAGCTGCACTACTGCTACCGCCTCGCCCCCGGCGCGCATGTGCCGGAGAACAATCCGAACAACCCGAAATACCGTTTGCTCATCGCGGCATGGAAGCGGCTGCCGCTCGCGGTCGCGAATGTCATCGGGCCGCGTCTCGTGCGCGGGCTCGGATAGGGCGAACCGATGGGACGCCGGCGCCTTCTGTTCCTAGCCCACCGCATCCCCTACCCGCCGGACAAGGGCGACAAGATCCGCGCCTGGCACATGCTCGACCACCTGGCCGATCGCTGGGACGTCGATCTCGGCTGCCTGGTGGATGATCCGGCGGACCTTGCGCATCTCGGCGTGCTGCGCGGCCGCTGCGCCGTGGTGGAACACGCGCTGCTGCCCAATCGCGGACGCATCGCGCGGGCACTGATGGGCATGCGGCCGGGACGGCCGCTCAGCCTCGGCTGGTTTCGCGATGCCCGGCTGGCGGCCTGGGCGCGGGCGGGCCTCGGCGCGGGGCGCTACGACGCGGTGCTCGCCTATTCCTCTGCGATGGCGCCCTACGCCCTGGGGCCAGCGCCGGGACCGGTACGCCGCGTGCTCGACATGGTCGATGTCGATTCCGAGAAGTGGCGGGCCTATGCCGCCGGTGCGCGGCCGCCGATGCGCCAGGTCTGGGCGCGCGAGGCGCGTACCCTGCTGGCCTTCGAACGCCGTGCCGCCGCGGCCTTCGATCGCACCCTGCTGGTCTCGCGTGAGGAAGCGGCGCGCTTCGCCAACCTGGCCCCGGAGGTCGCCGGGCGGATCGGCTGGGTGGATAATGGCGTGGACCTTGGCCGCTTCGATCCGACCCTGCCCTTTCCGGCGAGCGGCGAGGCCACGCTCGTCTTTACCGGCCGGATGGACTACCGCCCGAATGTCGAAGCGGTCATCTGGTTCGCCGGGGCGGTGATGCCGCTGCTGCGCGCCCGCTGGCCTGCCGCCGCCTTCAGCATCGTCGGCGCCAAGCCCTCCCCCGACGTTCTCGCGCTGGCGCAACTGCCCGGCGTGACGGTGACCGGCGAGGTGCCCGACACGCGCCCCTTCATCGCCGCGGCGACCGCCTGCGTCGCACCGCTGCGGATCGCGCGAGGCATCCAGAACAAGGTGCTGGAAGCGATGGCGATGGCGCGCCCCGTCATCTGCTCCCCGCAGGCCTTCGAGGGTGTCCATGCCGTGGCCGGGCGCGATCTGCTCGTGGCCGACGACGCGGGCTCCTGGGTGGAGGCCATCGGCGCCGTCTTCGCCGGCCGGCATCCCGGGCTTGGTCCCCGGGCACGTCAGGCCATCGAGGCGGGGCATGACTGGACAGTGACGCTGCGCGCCCTTGATGCCGCGCTGGAGAATGCTCCGGCACCTCGCCAGCAGGAGGTGGCGGCATGACGGCCATGTTACCCCGCACCGCCGATCGGACCGGCAAGGCGGGGATCATGCCGCCGACTGGCTGGGCCGCCCCGCTCCTCGCGCTTGGCGTCGCCCTGGCCGCCTGGGGCGCGCTGTTCGCGCCGGAAGCCGCCGCGGCCGTGGCCGTATGGGAAAGCTCGACGGCGTACAATCATTGCTGGCTGATCCCGCCGATCGCCTTGTGGCTCGGCTGGCAGCGGCGGGGCCGGCTGCAGGGCATGGTGCCAGCGCCCTCATTCCGGGCAGCGTTGCTGCTGCCGCCGCTTGGCCTCGGTTGGCTGGTGGCGGAGCGGCTCGGCATCATGGAAGGGCGCCAGCTCGCGGCGGTGGCCATTGCGGTGACGGTGGTCGTCGCGATCCTCGGGCTGCGTTTCGGGCGCGCGATGGCCGCGCCGCTCGCCTATCTGGTCTTCCTGGTGCCCTTCGGCGCCTTCAGCGTGCCGGTTCTGCAGCGGGTCACGGCCCGGATGATCGAGTTCCTGCTCGGTTTGACCGGCATCCCGCATTATGTCGATGACATCGTCATCGAGATCCCGGCCGGCCGGTTCCTGGTGGCGGAAGCCTGCGCCGGGCTGCGCTTCCTGATCGCATCGGTGGCCTTCGGGGCGCTCTACGCGCTGACCATGTTCCGCAGTACGGGCCGACGGCTCGTGGTGATGGTGCTGTCGGTGGTGGTGCCGATCCTCGCCAACGGGCTCCGCGGCTTCGGCCTGGTCATGATCGGGCACTACAGCGGCACCGCGGCGGCTGTCGAAGCGGACCACGTGCTATACGGCTGGCTGTTCTTCTCCATCGTGCTGCTGCTGCTGATCCTGGCGGGGTTGCCGTTCCGCCAGGATGGCAGTCCGCCATCCAGGCCCTCGGTCGTGCCGCCGCCCATCGACCGCCCGCGTGGCACCGTTTTCGCAGCGATGGCTGCTGTCGCCATGCTGGGGATAACGCTTGGGCCGGCCGTGGCATGGGCACTCGACCGCGGGGGGCGGGCCGAGCCCGCCAGCATGGCCGGGCGGCTCATCCCCCCGGATGGCTGCGTCGCAGAGGCCGGGGGGACCAGGTTGCAATGTTCCGGCTGGATCGTCTCGGCACGGGTCATCGCCTTCCCCGCGCGCGCCAACTGGTCCGCGGTCGTCGCGGCCCGACGCCAGGCCCTGGGCGGCAGCGATATCGAGTATGGCTATACGGTGACCTTGAACGATGGCGCCGCCCGCTGGTCGGTGCGCCAGTCGCAGAACGGCATGCGCGCGGTCGCCACCTGGTTCGATGGCCGGCCCGCTGGCGAGGGGTTGCGCGACCGCGCCACCCAGGCCTGGAATGTGCTCCGCGGTGGCGATGCGAGCCCGGTCGTGGTGGCGCTCGACCTCCAACCAGGGGCCGGTGCGGCATTTGATCCGCAGCGTGTGCGTGGCGCCTTTGAACAGGTGCTGGCGGCTCAAGGTGTCGACCTTGTGGCCCGCGCCGCCGCCTTGTCCCGGCCGCGCTGATCCCTCCTCAGGGGGCTGTGCCAGGTGCGCCTGCGGCGTATTCTGGAATCCGATACCGCCCGAGATCCTCCGCCGTTGGGGGACCCGACAGCCGCATCCTGGATGCTGGCCCGCCAGGGAAGCGGCTGGGGACATGGTCATCAAACAGACCGTGACCACGGGTGTGCGGGCGAGCCGACAGACAGGGCTCGTTCTGACTTGAGCCGAGCCTCATGATGCCGCGCCGCGCGCCCGTAGCCGCTTCCGCCAAGACCGCGACTTCGGCGCAGTGTCGCCGGACTTTACAGGCCGCGGATCATTGCACAGCGGACTAAGCCAACATATTGATTTAGCAGAAGATTATTGATGGCACGCGAATTGCCTTTATCGGTGGAGACCTACCGCTCATGCGCGGGTCGGCAGAACGATTAAGGAGGGTAACATGCATTCCCTACGGAAGTTGGCGCTCGCGGCCGTAAGCACCATCGCAATATCCAGCGGAGCAATGGCAGCACCCATTGCGGTCGGCTCGCAGATCTCGCTCAACGGGATTGACAGCTTCACCGCGACGTCCGTCACCTTCGCGAATCCAGCCAATATCGGTGGGCTGGGCGGCAGCTTCGCCGCAGCCGGCATGACCACCTGCACCGGCTGCGTGACGATGTCGAGCTTCACCAACGCCACCCCGCTGCCCTTCACCCTGTTCACCGCCATCAGCAACGCCATCACGGCGAGCCTGTCGGTGACCAATGTGTCCTTCTCCTACACCCCGGGCGACATTCCGCGCCTCGACGGGCTCGGCACTGGCATCCTGAGCCTCACCGGCTATGACCCGACGCCAGGCGTCTTCGCCCTGACGACGCAGGGCCCGGCCGGCGCGAGCGTGACCTTCTCGGTGACCTCCGTTGCGGTGCCTGAGCCCGCCAGCATGATCCTGCTCGGCAGCGGGTTGCTCGGCCTCGCCGCGCTCCGCCGCCGCTCGCGTACTGCTGCCTGACAGCTTGTCCCCGGCCACTGTGCCGGGGCGAACTGTTCGTTTGGCCTTCTGCTCGGAGTGGCCCCGTCATTGGGGCCACTTTCGGCATTTGCGAACCTGCAGACATTTTCTGAATTTTCGAAGCCTTCTCGGCGAGGCGAGGGCCGGAGTCTGAACGCAGGATTCGCTGGAGCGTAATTGGTTCACGTTCGAGCGACCATTACGCTCCAACCTATTGTTTGGTCGCGTGTTTCAGGACCCGGCGCAGCTATGGCCATCACGCTCTACTGCCATCGCCCCTTTTGTTGACCTGTGCCGATGCGCGTGATGCGATGGAGGAGATGCAGGGTGGTTCGTGGACGAGGGCGTTCCAGGCGCGGCAACAGGCGTCGATGATCCGCTCGGTGGCCAGCCAGACCCAGCGCAGCCTCGTCACTCAACTGATGCGGCGGGCGCACCGACATGTGGCTGAAGTTCAGCCGGGCCAACAGCTCACCGATGCTGCGTTCGTGGAACGCGACACCGAACTCGCGCGCGATCAGATCGCGCAGGTCGGTCCGAGGCCAACCCATCAGGCCGCCATGCGCCACCGAGTCCGGCGCGGCTTCCATCCAGGCTGTGACCTGCGCTTCCTGCTCGACGCACAGCCGGCGTCGCGGACCTGTCCTGCGGGGCCGGTCCGACAGGCCCGCCAGACCTTCCGCAGTGTAGCGGTGCACCCAGTCGCGCAGCGTCCGCATCAGCTGCAGCTCGCGCGCGCAACTGTGCCGGGCTCAGTTCCAGCCGCGTAATCGCCACCGCCACCATCGTCCATTTCCCAACGCCGTACCCGCGTCAGGGAATCACAGCGGTCGCCAGCGGGGAATCCTCGGGAGTCAGAACTGAGGGCCGCTGAATGAGGGCAGGAACGGCAGGATACCAGCGGTCCGTGCCATGGGCCGCTGGTACGACGAGGTTCCAAAGCGGGTGAAACCGCTATCGTTTTGCTGGAGCGAGGATGGTCACCCGCCCGGGCGATTTCACCCGGGCCGGCTCCGATCCCGGACATGAACTGAACATGGAAACAGCGGTGCCCTTTCAGGCACCGCCGTCCCATCAACGGGCCCCTTGCGGGGTGGTATCAGGCCTGGCGGCGACGCGCCGCGAAGCCCAGGCCGAGCAGGCCTATGCCGAGGATCGCCATCGAGGCGGGCTCGGGCACCGGCGCCGTCAGCTTCGCATACAGGTAGGCGGTGCTGGTGCCGCCTTCCTGGCTGATGAAGTTGTCGGTGATCGCGCCGCCGATCGAAGTCGCGAACCCGACGACCGCCAAGGTGTAGGGCTGCCCGGCGATGGTAAAGGCCTGCGAACTCGAGAGGTTCTCGAAGGTGATCTTGTCGGCACAAGGCGTGACGGACGGATAGGCGCAGGGCGTCTCGTTCGGCGTCTCGTCGATCAGGAACCGATAGGAGAAGTTCTGCGTGGCAGGGCTCGCGCTGTCGACCGCGACGGCCAGGCCCAGCGTGGCACTGGTGGCCGCGCTGCCGCCAGCGATCGGATTGTTGTAATGGACCAGCGTGCCGAGCAGGAAGTTGGTGTCGGTAGGGACGACGGCGGCCGGCGGCTGCGCGCCGTCGAAGCCGAGGCCGCTCTGGCCCTCGCCCAGGCTGACACCCCAGCGGACGGTGGTGAACACGTCGGGCGAGACGCCCTGGGTGCCATTGAGCACGATGTTCGAGCCACCCGTCGTGCCGGTCCAGGTCGGCGTGGTCGAGAGGATGTTCGCCGCCATGGCGCCACTGGCGAGCACGGCGGACAGCGAAACCGCTGCGACGCCGGCGGTGAGGAGGGTGCGGAACGACATGGTCATCTCCTTGGCAAAAGGTTCTTGGGCGCCTGCGTGATCCCTGACGAACCAACGCCCTCGCTCCGCCAACATGGTTAGCAACCGGTATGCCATCGCATCTATTTCTTCTAAAGCGTTGATTTTAATCTGAAATATACCTCACAGCCTTGTGTTTGGATCGATACCGTAAGGGGAGGCGACACGGTTCGGCTGCCGCCGCCAAACAAGGGCCTGGCGCAGGTCCCTTTCAGGCGGCGTCACTTGATCGGGTGACGATGTCCGGCGGGTTCGGCGGGCGGGCTTTCGGTAGGGGACCCGTCGACCACGGCGCCTGAACCGCCCCGGGCCGCCTGCGGCAAGGGTCCGCCAGCCACGCGATGTCCCTGGGCTTTTGGCATCGCCAGGCCGAGCACCGGCCGCCTGCGATCCAATCCACCCCTGGATGGGGCCCTGTGTCGGATGAATTTACACCCATCCCGCACAGCCACATCCGGTGAGGGAGCACGCTTGATCGGGCTAGGCCCCTATCGGCCGTCAGGCGTCCGGATAGGCGATCGCCACCACCTCGATCTCCTCGGTGCCGGAGGGGATGCGGATCCGCCGCAGGTCCCCCACCCGCGCACCCAGCAGCGCGCGCGCCACTGGCGCCACCCACGAGACATCGCCGCGCTCGGCGTCGGCTTCATCCACGCCGACGATGCGGATGGTCACCTCGGCATCGTCCGACATCCGGGCATAGGTGACGGTCGCGCCGAAGAACACCTGGTCGCGCCTGGCCTGCGCCGCCGGATCCACCACCTGCACCCGGTCCAGCCGCTTGCGCAGAAAGCGCACCCGTCCATCGATCTGCCGCAGGCGGCGCTTGCCATACTGGTAGTCCGCATTCTCCGACCGATCGCCGAGCGAAGCGGCCCAGGAGACGATCTCGACCACCTTGGGGCGTTCATCCTCCCACAGGGCGCGGACCTCCTCCCGCAGCGCGGCGGCGCCCGCAGGGGTCATGTAGAAGGGCGTGCCGGGCGGCAGGCCGGGCGGGGCGTCATCCCCGTCGTCGTCATCCTCGCTCACGGGTCGAGCAGCGCGTGCCGCACGGCCTCCCAGGATTCGCGATCGGGCGCGCAGATCAACCCGCCATCGCGATGGGTGGGCCCATACGCGCTGCCGTCGAAGCGCGCAGAGAAGCCGCCAGCCTCCCGGTGCAGCAGCCAGCCCGGCAGGTGGTCCCATGGCAGCAACCGGTTGTAGAACAGCACATGGCCGTGCCCGCCGGCCGCCCAGCGGTATTCATGGGCGGCGCAGCGATACCCGACCACCCCGGCGAACAGCGGAAACCGCGCCGTCACCTGCCCACGCAACGGCGGCGGCAGGAAACCCCAGGAGATCGCGCCGACCATCCTGTCCAGCGGCACCGGCGCGGCAACACGCAGATCGGCCACCGGGCGGCCCTCGGGATCGGCGATCCAGGCCCCCTCCCCGCGCAGCGCGATGGCGGTGTCGTCGCCCAGCGGATCATGGATCCAGGCGCCGACCACCTCGCCCTTCACGACCGCGGCGGCCATGGTGGCGAACAGCGGCAGGCCGGCGGCGAAATTCGCCGTGCCATCCACCGGATCGACGACGAAAGCCAGGTCGGCATCGGCAAGCCGGTCCATCACGGCGGGATCAGCCGCCGCCGCTTCCTCTCCCACCACGGCGCAGCCGGGGAAGATCCGCTTCAGGCCGGCCTCGATGATTCGCTCCGCACCTTCGTCCGCGTCGGTGACGAGGTCGAGCGGACCGGATTTCGAGCGCACCTCTCCCTGCGCCAGGCGACGGAAGCGCGGCAGGATCTCGGCGCGCGCGGCGTCGCGCAGCAGGGCCGCGACCTCGCCCAACCGGGCGGCGCCGATCATGGCTGGCGGCCCTCGAAGCGGGCCCGGTCGGCGGGGGAAAGTCGCACGGTCAGGCGCACGCCATCCTCCCGGTCGTCGCGGGCCAGCACCTCGCCATGCTGGTACAGCCAGGCAAGCCCGGCCCCGTCGCTACCGGGCAGGACAAGGTCGACGGTCTCCATGCCGGCGGACAGCCGCGTATCGATGGACCGGCGGAGTTCTTCCAGTCCCTCCCCGGTCAGCGCCGAGACCGGCACGGCGCCGGGCGCGCGGCGCGCCACCGCCTCGACGCCGCCGAGCAGGTCGGCCTTGTTCAGCACCTCGACGATGCGGTCCTGCCAGCCAGGTTCGAGGCTGGCATTCGGGCCCTCGGCCATCTCCTCCATCACGCCTAGCACGTCGGCGCGCTGCGCGGCGCTGTCCGGATGGGCGATGTCGCGCACATGCAGGATGATGTCGGCGGCGGCAACTTCCTCGAGCGTCGCGCGGAAGGCCTCCACCAGCTGCGTCGGCAGGTCGGAGATGAAGCCCACCGTGTCCGACAGGATCGCGGTGCGCCCGGATGGCAGCCGGATCGCGCGCATGGTCGGGTCGAGCGTCGCGAACAACTGGTCCTGCGCATAGACGCCCGCGCCGGTCAGTTCGTTGAACAGCGTGGACTTGCCGGCATTGGTGTAGCCGACCAGCGCGATCACCGGATACGGCACGCGCGCGCGGGCGCTGCGGTGCAGGCCGCGGGTGCGGCGCACCTGCTCCAGTTCCTTCTTCAGCTTCACGATGCGGTCGCCGATCAACCGGCGGTCGATCTCGATCTGCGATTCGCCAGGGCCGCCAAGGAAGCCGAAGCCGCCGCGCTGCCGTTCCAGGTGGGTCCAGGACCGCACCAGCCGGGTGCGCTGGTATTCCAGATGGGCGAGTTCGACCTGCAGCGCGCCTTCCTTGGTGGCGGCACGCTCGCCGAAGATCTCCAGGATCAGCCCAGTGCGGTCGATGACCTTGCAGCCCCAGGCGCGTTCCAGATTGCGTTGCTGCACCGGCGTCAGCGCCGCATCCACCACGACGAGGTCGGCTTCCTGTTCCTTGAGCGCGCGGCCGACCATCTCGACCTGGCCTTCGCCCATCAGCGTGGCGGGGCGGCGTTCGCGCAGCGGATGCACGGCCGAATGGACGATCGCCACGCCGATCGAAGCGGCGAGACCGACCGCCTCGGCGAGTCGTGCCTCGGCCGCACGATGGCCGCCCGCGTCGCCGATGGCGACGCGGCTCGGTTTCTCAAAGGGCAGTATGACGGCGGCGCGGGTGGGCTGGCCGCCGCCTTCCTCACTCGCTGCCGGCAGGGGGCACCTCACGCGCCAGGGTCATGCGGGTCTCGGAGGCCGGCGCGCCGGCAGCCGCCGGCTGCGCACCGGCCTGGGCAGTCGCGTCAAACAGCATGATCGGCGCACCAGGCATCACGGTGCTGATCGCGTGCTTGTAGACGAGCTGGGTATGACCATCCCGGCGCAGCAGCACCGAGAAATTGTCGAACCAGGTGATGATCCCCTGCAGCTTCACGCCATTGACGAGGAAGATCGTCACGGGGGTCTTGGATTTGCGAACGTGATTCAGGAACACGTCCTGCACGTTCTGGGACTTCTCGGCGGCCATTGGACCGGTCCTTCTTTTTGCTGGTCACCGACCAGACAGCGGTCCGGCGAAAACCATTTCCGGCCGCCGGCCCCGCCGTTGTCGCCGCCCTGTCAGGCCTTGGCAAGCGAAAGCAGGGCCTGGGCGAGATCATCACCATGCGAGAATTGCAGATCAGGTGCCGCCGCGGCCACGCCGCCATCATGTCCAGCATCGCCCAGCAGCACGGCGACGAAACCGGCGCGGCGCGCGGCCTGCATGTCGAGCGCGGTGTCGCCGACATACCAGATGCCCGGCGATGGCCGGAGGCCCATCGCCTCGAGCGCCATCAGCATCGGCGCCGGGTCGGGCTTGTCCGCCGCGGCGTCCCCCGCCCCCACCAGCGCGCCGAATCGCGCCACCCAGCCGAGATGCGCGGCTTCCGCCCGCAGCAGCGGCCCCTGCTTGTTGGACACCACGCCCTGGGGGGCGACACGGGCGGCGGCCGCGACGGCGGCGACGGCGCCCGGCATCGGGGCGACGACAGCCAGATGGCAGGCCGTCACCTCGGCATAGAAGATGTCCCGTGCGCGTTCCCAATCGGCGCCGAACATGCCGGGAAAGGTGTCGCGCAGCGACCCGCGCACATTGGCCAGCACCTCGGCGCGGTTCCAGACGGGCATGCCAAAGGCGCGGAAGGTGGCGGCGAGGCCGGCCTCGATCGCCGCCCAGCCATCGACCAGCGTGTTGTCCCAATCCCACAGGACCGCGGCAGGTACCTTCATCCCTTGAGTTGCCCGAGCAGGCCCAGCATGTCCCCCATCACCCAGAGGTGGCGGATGCGCCCCCCCTCCAGCGTGAAGAAGCCGACCCCTTCCCAGGCCAGTTCGCGCCCACTCGGCGGCGCGTCCAGGAAGGGCCCCGCATCGTGCCGGCCGGAGAAACGGACGCGGGCGGCGACGCGATCATCCTGCGCCAGCACATCCTGCAACGCGCAGTGATAGGCGGAAAACGCCATGCGCACGCTGCGGACATAGGCGGCGAAGGCGTCATGGCCGCGCATCACCTGGCCGAAGGTGCCCTGGAAGGCGACGTCGTCATGCATCAGCGCCGGCAGCCGGGACAGGTCGCCCTGCTCCCACAGCTCGGCGTAGAAGGCGCGGATCGTGGCGAGGTTGGCCTGTTCCCCCGGCGTCATGCGGCGTTCTTCAGCCCGCCCTGCACATGGCGGGCGAAGATGTCGAACAGCCGGCGCACCACGGGGCCGACCGCACCATCGCCGACAGCCGCGCCATCGATGCGCAGGATCGGCTTCACGAAGGAGGTGGCGGAGGTGATGAAGGCCTCCCGCGCGCGACGCATCTCGTCGAGGCTGAACGGGCGGTGCTCGACCACCAGGCCGGACTCACCCAGTTCCGCCAGCAGCGCCGCACGGGTGCAGCCCGGCAGGATCGCATGGTCGAGCGGCGGGGTGCGGATGACCCCCTCCTCATCGACGATCCAGAAGGATGTCGCGGCCCCCTCGGTGACCATCAGCGTGTCGGGGTCGAACAGCACCGCCTCGATCGCGCCCTGTTCGCGGGCCGCCTGGCGGGCCAGGCAATTGGGCAGCAGGTTGACGGTCTTGATGTCGCAGCGCGCCCAGCGCAGGTCGGGCTGGGTGATCGCCGCCCCGCCCCAATTGTCGACCGAGGCCGGATAGGGCGGGATGCGCTTGACCGTCACCACCAGCGCCGGCGGCACCGGACGCTTCGGGAAGGCATGGTCGCGACGCGACACGCCGCGCGTCACCTGCATGTACAGCAGGCCTTCGGTCACCCGGTTGCGCCGGGCCAATTCCCGCAGCACCAGGCGCAGCGCCTCGCGCGCCATCGGCATGGGCAGGCGGATTTCGCGCAGGCTACGTTCCAAGCGGTCGAGATGGCGGTCCTCGTCGATGAACATGCCGGCATGCAGGTGGACGACTTCGTAGATGCCATCGCCGAACTGGTAGCCGCGATCCTCGATGTTCACGCTGGCTTCGGATTGCGGCCGGTAGCGGCCGTTGACATAGGCGATGCGGGACATGCGGGCCTTCAGGCGTTGCCGACAGTGCCGGACGGATTGGCGCGGTCCTCGGCCTGCACGCCGAGGAACTTCAGCTTGCGGTGCAGGGCACTGCGTTCCATGCCGACGAAATTCGCGGTACGGCTGATGTTGCCGCCGAAGCGCAGCAACTGCGCTTCCAGATACTGGCGCTCGAACAATTCGCGCGCCTCGCGCAGCGGCAGCGTCATGATCTCGGATGACCGATCGAGCTTCAGCACCGCCGGCGCGGCGGCCCCCACCTGCGGCGGCAGCATGTCCGGGCGGATCGCTTCCTTCGCGTCGCCCGGCGCCATGATCAACAGCCAGTCGATCAGGTTGCGCAGTTCCCGCACATTGCCCGGCCAGTCATAGGCCTGCATGGCGGCGAGCGCGTCCTCGCTCAACTCGCGTGAGGGCATGCCGGTGGTCTCGGTAGACCGCGCCATGAAGTGGCGGGCGAGCAGCGGCACATCCTCGCGCCGCTCGCGCAGGGACGGCAGGCGCAGCGGCACCACGGCCAGGCGGTAGAACAGGTCCTCGCGGAAGCGCCCGGCCGCGATCTCGGCGGCCAGGTCGCGATTGGTGGTGGACAGCACGCGCACATCCACCTTCACCCGCGTGCCGCCGCCGATGCGCTCGAAACCCTGTTCCTGCAGGGCGCGGACGATCTTGCCCTGGGTCTCGAGCGGCATGTCGGCGACTTCGTCGAGCAGCAGCGTGCCGCCATGGGCGCGTTCCAGCACGCCCGCGCGGCGCGGCTGGGCCGCGGCATCGGTGCCGGCCTCGACGCCGAACAATTCCTCCTCGAAGCGCGCCGGGTTCAGCGTGGCGCAATTCAGCACCAGGAAGGGGCCGTCGGCACGCTTGGACCGCGCATGGATCATCCGCGCGGCCACTTCCTTGCCCGCGCCCGCCGGGCCGGTGATCAGCACGCGCGACCCGGTGGGGGCCACCTTCTCGATCGCACCGCGCAACTGGCTGAGCGGCCCGGAACCGCCCACCAGGTCGGTCTCCGGCCCGGCGCGCAGGCGCAGCTCGCTGTTCTCGCGTCGCAACCTGGCGGCTTCCAGCGCACGGGATACGATCAGCAGTAGGCGGTCCGACTTGAACGGCTTTTCGATGAAGTCGTAGGCGCCCTGCTGGATCGCCTGCACCGCTGTCTCGATGGTGCCATGGCCGGAGATCATGACTACGGGAACCTGCGGTTCCTCGACATGCAGGGCTTCGAGGATACCAAGCCCGTCGAGGCGCGAATTCTGCAGCCAGATATCGAGGATGACGAGCGAAGGCCGCCGCTGCCGGAAGGCGGCGATCGCCGTGTCGGAATTGTGGGCCTGGCGCGTCTCATAGCCCTCATCCGACAGGATCCCCTCGATCAGGGTCCGGATGTCGGGCTCGTCATCGACGATCAGGATCTCATGCGCCATGCGCAACCTTCGCTCCCTCGGCGGCTCGGGTCGAATCAGGACCCGAGTCCGGCCCGGCTGCCGTGGCCCTGATCGGCAGGATCAGGGCGACGCGCGCACCAGGGCCGTCTTCGCGATCCTCCAGGGCCAGCCTGCCGCCATGGTCCTCCATGATCTTCTTCACGATGGCAAGGCCAAGGCCGGTTCCCTTGGTCTTGTGCGTGACATAGGGCTCGGTCAGGCGGTCGCGGTCCTCCTCCTGCGGCAACCCGACTCCGTCATCCTCGACGATGAAACTAACCTCGGCGGCGGTCGATTCGACACGGGCGCCGATATGGCCGGCCCCCTCCTCCGCCCGCATGGCGACGGCATCGGCGGCGTTCTGCAGCAGGTTGGTCAGCGCCTGCCCGATCAGCCGGCGGTCGCAGGCGATCAC
This sequence comes from Roseomonas sp. CAU 1739, assembly GCF_039839775.1. NCBI lineage: Bacteria > Pseudomonadati > Pseudomonadota > Alphaproteobacteria > Acetobacterales > Roseomonadaceae > Roseomonas > Roseomonas sp. CAU 1739. Next base: position 81,930 of record NZ_JBDOQQ010000003.1, on the reverse strand, counting down.
GGGCGCAGGATCGGCATAGTCGGTGACATAGGTGATCTCGGGATGCGCATCGCGCTGCAGCACCAGCGCCTCGCGCAGCAGGCGATTGGCGTCCTCGGGCTTGATGACCGGCTGGGGCATGCGCGCGAAGGCTGAAAATTCATCGACCATGCGCCCGATATCGCCGACCTGCCGGACGATGGTGTCGGTGCATTGGCGGAAGGTGTCGGGATCGTCGGTGATCTGCTTCAGGTAGCGCCGCTTCAGCCGCTCGGCGCTCAGCTGGATCGGCGTCAGCGGGTTCTTGATCTCATGGGCGATGCGCCGGGCGACATCCGCCCAGGCCGCCTTGCGCTGGGCGGAGACGAGTTCCGTCACGTCGTCAAAGGTCAGCACGAAGCCCTCGACGCGCCCGCCCTGGATTTCCGCGCCCAGCCGCGCGATCAGCGTGCGTCGCGCCGCAGGCGCGCCGGGGCGATTATCCGCGGCCGGCGCGCCAGACCGGATCTCGGCGGTCTGCGGCCGGTCGGGCTGGGCGCGCACCGCGTCGATCAGCGCGGCGAATTCGGGTGCGACGCCGGCCAGCGGCAGGCCGATCGCGGCATCGAGGTCGACACCCAGCAGCGCCGAAGCGGACCGGTTCGGCAGGTTCACCCGCCCTTCGGCATCCAGGCCAATCACGCCAGCCGACACGCCCGACAGCACCGTTTCCGTGAAGCGCCGCCGCTCGTCGATCTGGCGATAAGCTTCCATCAATTCACCGCGCTGGGCACCGAGCTGGCTGGTCATGCGGTTGAAGGCGCGCGACAGGCTGGCGACCTCGTCATCCGCATTGCCTTCCTGCACGCGGGTCGACAGGTCGCCCGCCCGCACCCGTTCCGCCGCGGTGATCAGGCGGGAGATCGGCCCGGCGATCCGGTTGGCGATCAGCAGCCCCAGCAGCACGGCGGCCAGCAGCACCAGCAGCGTCGCGATGCCGAAGATCAGGAAGAAGGTGATCTGCAGGTCACCCTGGTTGCGGTCCAGCCGATCGTATTCCTGGAAGGCCAGTTCCGTCGTGCGCATGTGTTCCAGCACGCCGGGATCGACCGGCCGGCTGATCATAAGCATCAGGCCTGGCGGCACGTTCAGCGATGGCGGGATGTTGAGCGCCACCAGCGCCCGCACGCGACCTTCCCCGCCCTCGCCGGGGAATACCACCACCTCGCCGTTGCGGGCCTGCTCGATCGCCCAGGACGGCGGCGCATCCACCACCGCGCCGGTGGTCAGCCCCGCCGAGGCGATCACCTGGCCCAGCGTCGGTTCCACCACCAGCGATTCGGTCAGGCCGCGGATGGCGGTGTGGGTGGCGAGCAGCCGCGCGAAGGCCAGCCCGTTATCCGGCAGCAATTGCGGCCCGGCGCGGTTCAGGTCATTGGCGATGGCGAGGATGTCCGCGCGGATGGTGTTGCGGTGTTCCTCGAGATAGGCGCGCGAGGCCACGAGGGAGGCTTCGAGCGTGTTGCGGACCCGGTCGGAGAACCAGGACTGAATGCCGAGGTTGAAGAACACCGCGGAGAAGCCCGCGACGAAGATCGCCGGTACCACCGCGACCACGCCGAACAGCAGCACCAGCCGCACATGCAACCGCGACCCGGCCGAACCGCGCCGCCGCTCCACCCACATGCGCACGAGCCGCACCGCGAGCGAGGCCGCCAGCAGCAGCAGCACCGAGAGGTTGGCGAGGATGATGCCGACCACCTCGCCAGGCCCGGTCGGGCCCAGCGGCGTGCCGCCGGACAGCACCATGAAGGTGGTGAGGCCCAGCATCAGGGCGACGACCGCTAGGCCAATGGTGACGCCGCCACCCTGCAGCGCCGTCGCCGCACGCCCAGCCCAGGACCGGCCGCCGGCCTCGGCCGTGGCGTCGTCGGCCACAGGTTGCGTGCGCGTGGCCGGCCGCGTGCCGCCACGGCGCCGGAACAGGCCCAGCATGTCAGGGCCCACGCATGGTCAGGACAGGCCGCGCACCACGGGCAGCTCGAGCTCGCGGATCTTCTTGCGCAGCGTGTTGCGATTGAGCCCGAGCATGGCCGCCGCCTTGATCTGGTTGCCCCTTGTAGCACCAAGGGCGAGTCGCAACAGAGGCCGTTCGACCTCGGCCAGCACGCGTTCATACAGGTCGCGCACCGGCATGCCGTCCTTGTGGGCGGACATGAAGGTCTGCAGGTGGCGTTCGACCGCCTGTTCCAGCGTCGCCGGCTGCGATTGCCCGTCCGGGCCGGTGGGCTGAACGGCCTCGGCCAGCTCGGCCGCGACGGCGTCGCCACCGATGACCTCCTGCGGGTACAGCGCGGCCAGGCGGCGCATCAAATTCTCGAGCTCGCGCGCATTGCCCGGCCAGGCATGCGCCTTGAGCCCGTCGAGCGCCTCCGGCGACAACTGCTTGCCCGGCAGGCCCGACGCCCGCGCCCGGTCGAGGAAGTGGCGCGCCAGCAGCGGGATGTCCTCGATGCGTTCGCGCAGCGGCGGCAGGCGGATCGGCACGACATTGAGGCGGTAGAACAGGTCCTCGCGGAACATGCCCTGGCGGATCAGCTGCCGCAGGTCGCGATGCGTCGCGGCGACGATGCGGACATTGGCCTTGATCGGCTGGCGTCCGCCCACCGTCGTGAATTCGCCTTCCTGCAGGACGCGCAGCAACCGCGTCTGCGCCTCGGGCGGCATGTCGCCGATCTCGTCGAGGAACAGCGTGCCGCCGGCGGCCTGTTCGAAGCGGCCGATGCCGCGGTTCAGCGCGCCGGTGAAGGCGCCGCGCTCATGGCCGAACAGTTCGGCCTCGATCAATTCGCGCGGGATCGCCGCCATGTTGATCGCGACAAAGGGGCCGGACCGCCGCTTGCCGTAGTCGTGCAGCGCGCGGGCGACCAATTCCTTGCCGGTGCCGCTTTCGCCCGTGATCATCACCGTCAGGTCGGTGGTCGTGAGGCGAGCGACGGTGCGGTAGATCTCCTGCATCGCCGCGGACCGGCCGACCAGCGGCAGTTTCTCGCCCTGGTCGTGGTCGTCATGGGCGGCAGGTTCGGCCGGGGCGGCGAGCGCCCGCTCGACCACCGAGAGCAATTCCTTCAGGTCGAAGGGCTTGGGCAGGTATTCGAAGGCACCGCGCTGGGTCGCCTTCATCGCCGTGGCAAAGGTCGATTGCGCCGACATCACCACCACGCGCAGTTCCGGGCGGATGCGCTTGATGCGCGGCACCAGGTCCAGCCCGTTCTCGTCGGGCATCACCACGTCGGTGATGACAAGGTCGCCTTCCCCATCCTCCACCCAACGCCAGAGCGTGGCAGCGGAGGAGGTTGCACGCACCTGATAGCCCGAGCGCGCGAGCGCCTGGCTGAGCACGGTGCGGATCGCGCGATCGTCATCGGCAATCAGGATGGTTCGCGGTTCGGTCATTGAGCAGTCCCGAGGCTTCCCGGCGGGGGCGCAGGCATGGAAAGACGGAACACCGTGCGGCCGGGTCGGCTATCGCATTCGATCAGCCCGCCCTGGTCCGCCACGAGTTTCGCCGCGAGCGCGAGGCCAAGCCCTTGTCCCCCCCGCTTCGTGGAAACGAAGGGTTCAAAAAGCGTGCCGCGCACTTCGTCTGCGATTCCGGGGCCATTGTCGCGGACGCTCACCTGCAATGGCAGGTGAACGCGGTCGGTTGAGCCGGGCACGGCGATGCGCACGCCATGCTGGTAAGCGGTGGACAGGGCGATTTCGCCGTGCACCGGATCCACCGCTTCTGCCGCGTTCTTGACCAGATTGAGCAGAATCTGAACAAGCAGATCGCGATTGCCCCAGACCGGCGGCAGCGAGGGGTCATAATCCTCGGTGACGCGCAGATGAGAGGCAAAGCCGGTCAGCGCGATGCGCCGGACGTGGTCCAGCACCCGATGGATGTTCACCGGGGCCAGTTCGGTCGGGCGGTCGGAGAACATGTCGAAGCGATCGACCAGCCCGCGGATACGGTCGGCCTCGTCCTGGATCAGCTGGCAGAGCTCACGGTCGGCCTCCCCGGCATTCTGCTCCAGCAACTGGGCGGCGCCGCGGATGCCCGACAGCGGGTTCTTCACCTCATGCGCCAGCATCGCCGCCATGGCCGAGGCACCGCGCGCAGCACCCCGGAAGTTCAACTGGCGATCGAGCATCTGCGCCGTCGATCCGTCCTCGAGCGTGAGCAGAACGGCGCCGGGCATCTCCGGCAGCGGAGCGGCGTGCACGGTGACACCGCGGCGCGCCAGGCGCGGGCTTTCCAGCAGCAGGTCGTGGTCGGAGACCTGCGCATCGGATTGCCGCACCTGGGTGATCAACGCGAAGATCCGCCCATCCTCCGGCAACAGGTCCGACAGGCGCATCTGCGCCAGCGAGGCGGCGGAGACCTGGAAGAACTGCTCGGCAGAGGCATTGGCGCTGACGAAGCGATTTTCGGCGTCGAGCACCACCACCGGGACCGGCATCGCACCCAGGATCGCCGAGGCCTCGGGTGCGGCGCGCCCCTTCCAGCCGATCGGGCGCACCGCGCGGCGCAGCAGGCTGGACTTCATGCTGCGATCCGCTCCTCGCCCGCTTCGCGGAAGTCGTCGCGCACGGCCTCCACGCCACGTTCGATGAGCGGGTCGTAGAAGGCGTGCACCAGATCGGTGACGGCCTCGGGCGTCTCGCAGCGATTCACCTGCACGCGGAACTCGGCCGAACCCGGCAGGCCCTTGGAATACCAGGCGACATGCTTGCGTGCGAGCCGCACGCCCGGGCTGCTGCCGTGATGGTCCAGCATGTCGGCGTAATGCTGCAGCAGGATGCGCTTCTGCTCCACCAGCGCCGGCTCCGCCGCGTCCTCCCCGCGCAGCCGCGCAGCGACCACGGCGGGGAACCACGGCCGGCCATAGCAGCCGCGGCCGATCATCACGCCATCGGCGCCGGACCGGCGCAGCGCCTCGACCGCCTGCTCGACGGTAACGATGTCGCCATTGGCGATGACCGGGATGGAGACGGCATCCTTCACGCTGCGGATGAAGTCCCAATCGGCCGTGCCCGTGTAGAACATCTGCCGGGTGCGGCCATGAACGGTGACCATCCGGATGCCCGCTTCCTGCGCGATGCGCGCGAGCGTCGGCGCGTTCAGGCTGTTGTGGTCCCAGCCCATGCGCATCTTCAGCGTCACCGGCACGGATACGGCCTTCACCGTGGCCTCCAGGATGCGCGCGGCGGCGATCTCGTCGCGCATCAGCGCGGAGCCGGCCGATTGCCCGACCGCGACCTTCTTCACCGGGCAGCCGAAATTGATGTCGACCACCGCGGCGCCGCGATCGACCACCAGCCGTGCCGCCTCGGCCATCGCCTCGGGATCGCATCCCGCCAACTGGACGGAAGCCGGGCCGCCGAAGCCATCCACCTCGGCCATCTTCAGTGTCTGGCGATTGGTCCGGATCATGGCCTGGGAAGCGATCATCTCGCTGACCACCATCGGCGCGCCCAGCGCACGGGCCAGGCGACGAAACGGCAGGTCCGTCACCCCGGACATGGGGGCGAGGATGACCGGCGTGTCGATGGTGGCGCCCCCGAGACGGATCGGCGTCAGGCTGCTCGCGCAATGGTTGCTCATGATTTGTGCAACGTAGGGGTTGCGCGCCTCTTCGGCAACAGTGCCTGCGTAGCCTGCCGCGCAACCGCGCACACGCATCCGTCGTTTGCAGGAGCGCGAGTGAATAATCATGTTGCGGCGCATAACAAAGCCGGAAGTTCCACATGCCATCCCTCGATCGCTGGGCGCCCTACGCCCTTGGCCTGCTGCGCATCGTCGCGGCCGTCATCTTCTTCGAACACGGCACCCAGAAGTTGCTGGGTTTTCCCGACCGAGCGGGTGGTGCCGGCGGGCCGGCGTTGCTTTCCATGTACGGGGTGGCCGGCCTCCTGGAGATCATCGGCGGTGCGCTGCTCGCCATCGGGTTGTTCGTGCGACCCACCGCCCTCGTGCTGTCCGGTTTCATGGCCAGCGCCTACTGGATCTCCCACGCGCCGCGCAGCATCTTCCCGGTGCTGAACGGCGGCGATGCCGCCATCCTGTACTGCTTCCTGTTCCTGTATCTCGTCTTTGCCGGTGGCGGCGCCTTCGCCTTGGACAACCGACGGACATAGTCTATGCCCCGCCCCCTTCGCGGGGCGGGAGGCGCCGATGACCATGGATGCCCTGCTGATGGCCGCCGGCGCCGGCACGCGGTTCGGCGCGGCGGTGCCGAAGCAGTTCCTGACCCTGCTCGGGCGCCCCGTGCTGCGCCATGCGGCCGAGGCCCTGCTGCGCGATGGCCTGGTACGCCGCATCCTGCCCGTCGTCGCCGCCGGCGAGGAAGCGCGGGTTGCTGGCATGCTCGAAGGCCTGCCCAGCCTGCCGCCGGTCCAGGGCGGCACGACCCGTGCCGCCAGCGTGCAGGCGGGCCTGGCGGCACTGTCGGCCGACCCGCCACGCTTCGTGCTGGTGCATGACGCGGCGCGCCCCGTCATCCCCGCCGGCACCATTGCCGCCCTTCGTGCCGCCCTGGATGGCGCGCCCGGCGCCATCCCCGCCCAGCCTGTCACCGATACGCTCAAGCGTGGCGCAGGCGGCCGGATTGCCGCCACCGTGCCGCGCGACGGGCTGTTCCGCGCGCAAACGCCGCAGGCCTTCGACTTCGATACGCTGCGCGCCGCGCACCAGGCAGGCGATGGCAGCGCTACCGACGATGCCGCCCTGCTGGAAGCCGCCCGCCTGCCGGTCGCCCTGGTCGCTGGCGGGGAGGCCAACATCAAGATCACCTGGCCGGAGGACCTCGCCCGCGTGGAAGCCCATCTCGCCGCCCGCCTCATCCCGCGCATGGGAACCGGATTCGACGTGCACCGGCTGGTGCCGGGGCGGCCGCTCGTGCTGTGCGGCCTCCAGCTCCCCTCACCGGTCGGCCTGTCGGGGCATTCGGATGCCGATGTCGGCATCCATGCGCTGTGCGACGCGATCTATGGCGCGCTGGCCGAGGGCGACATCGGCCGCTGGTTCCCACCGTCCGAGGCGCAATGGAAGGATGCCGACAGCGCACGCTTCCTGCGCCACGCCGCCGGGCGGATCGCCGCGCGCGGCGGGGTCCTCGCCAATGCCGATGTCACGCTGATCTGCGAGCGGCCGAAGATCGCGCCCCATGCCGAGGCGATGCGCGTCCGGCTGGCCGAGCTGCTGGGCGCTCCGGTCGGCGACATTTCCGTCAAGGCGACCACGACCGAGCGGCTGGGTTTCGCCGGCCGCGGCGAGGGCATCGCGGCCCAGGCCGCGGCCGTGGTGCTGCTGCCACCCCGATCGTAAGATTGTATTAATTTTTTGATGATTGCTCTGTTCCGAGACGCAAGGAAGCTTTATCCTGGCGAGGCGCCGTTTCGGCGTCTATGGGCGGCGGATATGGAGCGGCTGATCTCACCCCTGCCCCAATGGGGCTTGGTCCCTCCGACCCTCGCGGCGCCGGGCGGCATTGCCGCGCGCCTGCCGCCGATCGGCGAAGCGCATGACGCCGCGCTGGAGGGGCTGTTCGCCCGCGCCTCACTTGCCGATCCGGAGGGTCCCGACCATCCGAAGCGGGTCGGGCAGATCGCCGCCATACTTGCCGATGCCGTTGGATTGCCGCCCGACCTGCAGGAACTCCTCGCGCGAGCCGCGGCGCTGCACGACATCGGCAAGATGTCCTTGCCGGAGGGCGTGCTGGGCCACCGGCACGTGCTGGACCCCGAGGCGCGGCGGCAGATGGAACGGCACACCGTGCTCGGCGCCGGTATCCTGGCGCATGTGCGGGCGCCATGGATGCAACTGGCCGCCGTCATCGCCCTCATGCACCACGAACGCTGGGATGGCAGCGGATACCCGGTCGGCCTGGCCGGCGAGGATATCCCGCTCGCCGCCCGGCTGGTCGCGGTGGCCGATGTCTACGACGCGCTGCGCTCGGACCGCCCCTACAAGGATGCCCAGGACCACGGGCAGGCCATGGCGCGTCTGCTGGAAGGCGATGGACGGATCGGCCCGGCGCAATTCGATCCGGCCGTGCTCGACGCGCTGCGCCGCCGGGAAGCCGAGATCGCAGCCGTGGAACGTTAGCGGTAGAACCCGTTCGCCCCGGCTCACGGCACCATCTCCACCCCCATTGTTTTCGGGGACATCATGGCCCGGTCCCGCGATGCCACCCGGTCGGGATCGGCTCCGGGCCCGCGATTGACCGGCTCGATTGGCGCGTGGCTGGCAGGCCCGACGACCTGCGGCCCTGGCGGCGCGATCATGCGCCGACCGCAGCCTCGAGGCTGGCATCCCGGGTGGCGGCCCCCCGTGCGGCGACGGCGGCGATCATCGCCGGGATGCGCGAGGGCGGCTCGGGGCGGCCGAACAGATAGCCCTGGGCCGCATCGCATCCTTCGGCACGCAGCCTTTCCAATTGCTCAGCGGTCTCCACGCCTTCCGCCGTGACGGCGATGCCGAGGCTGCGCCCCAGCCCGGCCACGGCGCGCACGATCGCCGCCGCATCGCCGCCGGCCGGCAGATCCTGAACGAAGGATCGGTCGATCTTCAGCCGGTCGAACGGAAACAGCCGCAGCTGGGTCAGCGAGGAATGGCCCGTGCCGAAATCATCCATCGCGAATCGCACGCCGGCGTCGCGCAGTTCCAGCAACTGGCGCAGCGCGGCATCGGCGGTGGCGAGCAGAACGCTTTCGGTAACCTCCAATTCGAGCCGCGCGGCCGGCAGGCCGGCGGCCGACAGTGCCGCGGCGACGTCCTCCGGCAGGCTGCCATGCTCAAGTTGCGCGGGCGCGATGTTCACCGCCACCGTCAGCGGGTCCGGCCAGGCAGCGGCAAGGCGGCAGGCTTCATGCAGCACCCAGGTGCCGATCCGGCGCATCAGCCCGAGCCGTTCGGCGACCGGCAAGAACACCGCCGGCGCCAGCAGCCCGCGCTCCGGATGACGCCAACGGATCAGCGCCTCGAAGCCGGTCAGTCGTTCGTCCGGCAGGGCGACCTGGGGCTGGAAATGCAGTTCGAAGGCGTTGTCCGCCACCGCCTGGCGCAAGGCCGCCTCGAGGGCACGCTGCTCCTGCCAGCGGCGATCCATCTCGGGGCTGAAGCGGCGGAAGCCGCCGGCGCCCTCGGTGGCGGTCTCGTTTCGGGCCATGGCGGCGCGGCGCAGCAATTCGGCCGCGCTGTCGCCATCCGCCGGTGCGACGGCGATACCGACCCGCGGGGTCACGACGACGATTTCACCGGCGATCAGGTACGGCTTGCCGAGCAATTCGACCAATCGCCCGCCCAGCGCCGCGGCCCGCTCGGGGTCGTCCACCTCGCTTTGCAGAACCGCGAATTCCTCACCGGCGAGGCGGGCGACCAAATCGGCATCGCGCACCGCGGCCTGCAGGCGGCGCGCGGCGGCGCGCAGCAGGTCTTCCCCGATGGCGTGGCCGAGCACCTGGTTGACGGCGCGGATGCCTTCGATGTCGCACAGCAGCACCGCGCCACCCGATCGCCTGCGTGGTGGCCGGTCGAGCGCGGCGGCCAGCCGCGCGACGAACATCGCGCGGTCGGCGAGGCCGGTCAGCGGATCGAGGCCGGCGACGCCGTTGGCGAGCAGCGTCTCCGCCGCCATCGCCATCATCCAGGACCCGCTCGACGCGCGGCGGATGGAGAAGCGCAGCCCCGGCGCGCCGGGCAAGCGCAGATCCTCGACCTCGGCACCACCGGGCAGGGTGGCGCCCAGGCAGGCCGCCAGCAGCGCGGCGACGGCGTCGCGGTCCAGCCGCGGGCTGGCTTCGAGCAGTTCATGCAGGCCGCGCGCCTGGCGCCCGGTGCGCGACAGACCGAGGAGCGCGATCGCCCGACCGGTGACCAGGCCGACATGCAAATCGGGATCGAAGCTCAGCAGGCCTTCCGTCGCGCCGACGCTCGCCCCGTGCGGGGCCGTGCCCTGCGCCCGGCCGACCTCCGCATCCGCCATCCCGTCCATGCTGACCCGCCTGTCTTCACCGGGGGGAGCAGCACCGCACCGTGCGGCGCGGATGCGGCCCCATGGTCCCCTCAAGTAGCGGGGACTGGTAAAGAATGTGTGGAGACAGCCCTGGTCCCGCGGCGGCGCGCCGCGGGATCCGCATCATGGCGCCGCCGCGACGCGCCTGCCAGCGAAGGTCACGCCTGGCGTCGCATCGCCGCGCCCGCGTGGGCGGCCAATGCGAGGCGGATGCGGTCGACCCGCGGCCCGTCGATGACGCGTGGCGCGCAGGCTGCCTCGGTCGGCGCAGCGGCGAAGTCCGGATGCAGCGTGACCACCAGGCCGGCATTGCCAAACTGGTTGCGGTTGCCGCAGTCGAGCCAGGATTCCGCCGGCGCGCCGTCGGCGACGATGACGTCATGGCGGTCGAGTTCGACGTGAAGATACTCGACACGCCCCGCGGCCGGCGTTTCCTGCCGGATCGCCACACCATCGAGCAAGGCTGCGGCCGGCACCAGCACGCCGTCGATATACAGAGCGTGGTCGGGCGAGACGACGAGGTCACGCCAGGGCACGCCGGCACCGAGCGCCCCGGCACACACCCGCACGGGGCGCACCGCGTCCGGCCGCGGGTGGCGGCGCGTGTCGATCCGGCGGCGGCCGATCCAGCGTATCGGCCGCAGCCAGGTCCCGCCGAGGCCAAGGGTCACGACCAAATCGCCGGCGCGCAGCGCCTCGACCGGCACTTCGCCGCGATCGGTCAGGATGCGCGTGCCGGCGGCATAGCAGGGCGTCTGCAGCGTCTCCCCGGTGTCGCCATAGGTGACCCACTCGATGTCGCCGGCGATGAAGTCCTGGCCGTCGTCGCCATCGGAAGGGTCCGTGTCGATGACGTTCCAGCCGCCCGCGCTGTCGACCCATTCCCAGCGATGGCCTGCCGAGCCACCGGCCAGTTCCACCGTGTCGCTGCCATCGCCGCCAAAGGCGCTGTCATTGCCCGGGATGCCGTTGAGGATGTCGTCGCCATTGCCGCCATACAGCGTGTCGTCGCCGGCCCCGCCGGTTAGCGCGTCGTTGCCCTCACCGCCGAAAAGCAGGTCGTCGCCATCATTGCCGACGAGGAAATCATCCCCGCCCTGGCCATCCATCGTGTCGTTGCCGTCGCCGCCGACGACCTGGTTGATCGTCTCGGCGCTCTCGTTCAGCCAATAGTCCTGGATATCGGTGCCGACGTAGGAATCGGCGCCCGTGGTCGGCTCATTCGGGTCGCGAGGCGTGCCGTCGGGGGCGTACCAGGTTCCAGACATCGCGGATTCCTTGAGTCGGGCGGGGATGAGCCTCCTGAATCAACTATCGCGCGATTAACTGCACCGCAATATTCGCCATAAAGTTTCACGCGCCATTCACGATGGCGCGTGCAGCAGCACCCTGATCCCGCCCCTCCAGCCAGGGGCGACGCGCGCGGGTCAGCCAACCCGTTCCAGAACGGACACGTAGTTCGCGACTGCCGCGCCGCCCATGTTGAACACGCCACCGAGATCGGCCTTGGGCAGTTGCAGCGCCCCGGCGGTGCCGGTCAGTTGCATTGCCGCAAGCACATGCATCGACACCCCGGTTGCACCGATCGGGTGGCCCTTGGCCTTCAACCCGCCGGACCGATTCACCGGCAGGCGGCCGGTCGCCGCCGTCCAGCCTTCCAGCGCGGCGCGGCCGCCCTGCCCTTCCGGCGCCAGGCCCATCGCCTCGTATTCGATCAATTCGGCGATGGTGAAGCAGTCATGCGTCTCGACGAAGGACAGATCAGCTACGCCCACCCCGGCCTGGGCATAGGCGCGCGCCCAGGCCTCCCGCGCGCCCTCGAAGCGGGTGATGTCGCGCGCGGCGATCGGCAGGAAGTCGTTGACCTGCACCGCGGCGCGGAAGCGCACGGCCTTGGCCATGGCGCGGGCCGTCTCCGCATCGGCCAAGACCAACGCCGCCGCGCCATCGCTGACCAGCGAGCAATCGGTGCGCTTGAGCGGCCGCGCGACATAGGGATTCTTGTCGCTCTCGGCACGGCAGAAGGCGTAGCCGAGATCCTTGCGCATCTGCGCCCAGGGATTGTCCACGCCATTCTTGTGGTTCTTCGCAGCGATGGCGGCGAGCGCATCGGACTGGTCGCCATGGCGCTGGAAATACGCCTCGGCGATGCGCCCGAAGACGCCGGCGAAGCCGCCTTCGATGTCCTGCTCCGTCTTGCGATAGGAGGCCGTCAGCAGGATGTCGCCAACCTTGGGGCCGGGGGTGGAGGTCATCTTTTCCGCCCCCACCACCAGGGCGATACGCCCGCGCCCGGCGGCAATGAAGTCCCGCGCGCCATGGATCGCGGCAGACCCGGTCGCGCAGGCATTCTCGAAGCGCGTGATCGGCTTGAAGCGCAGTTCCGGCACCGATTGCAGGACCAGCGAGGACGGGAAGCCCTGCGGCGTGAAGCCTTCGCCGAAGACGCCGACGAAGCCGGCATCGACATCCTCCGGGCCGATGCCGGCATCCTCGATGGCGGCGCGGGCGACGCGGGCGATCAGCGTCTCGAGGTCCGGCGCGTCCTCGAGCTTGCCGAAGGGGCTGTGCGCCCAGCCGATGATGCAGGCTTCGGTCATCGCTGTTCCTCCTGGTCAGTGCGGGCAGTCTACCGCGCTTTTCGGGTCAGACGGAATCGGCGCCGCCAAGTGGCGGTACAAGCGGCAGGGCAGCAGCGAGCGGAGAGGCCGCGAGCCGGTCGCGCAGCGAGCCGACGTCGGGTTCGGGCTCGATGACGGCCGGGATTGCCCAGCCCAGCCGTTCGGCCCGCCAGGCGAGCATGGCGCGCAGCGCCGCCTGGGGTGCCCTGCGCGGCAGGCAGTCCGGCGCCTCGGGGTCTGGCCGGGCCGTTTCGACAGCCAACCCCGCGGCCAGCACCGCATCATGCGCAGCGAGCGTGATCTGGACGAGGTCGACCGGCCCGGTGGCTGGCTCCTCCAGCACGCCATGACCATCGACGAGCGCACCGGCGCTGATCAGCGATCCGTCGATCAGCAATGCATGGTGGGGCGGCAGCAGCAGGTCCTCCTGCGGCGCGCCATCGTCCAGTGCCTCTGCCTTCAGCCGCACCATTGGCCCCGACCAGCGGACCCGCCGCACCGCCATCAGAGCCTGGAATGGCGCCGAGGTGCCGGAGATGGCGAGGACCAGCGCGCCGGGCCGCAGTGTCTCGACGGGAACATGGCCGGTGGGCGTCAGCACGGGCGTCCCGATCGGCAGGCCGCAGTCAGGCGATATGTCGGTCACGCGCGTTCCTTGTTCGATCGGCCGGGTGCGGCAAGGGTCGGGCGGGTCCGGCCGGGGGTCAACCACCATGCACCGGCCGCCGCCGGTCGGCGCATTCCCAGCCGCGCTACCCGAACACGCCGGCCAGGACGTAGGTCAGCGCCGCGATCAGCGCCGAAGCCGGTATCGTCAGCACCCAGGCGACGATGATGCCGCTCGCCACGCCCCACCGCACCGCGGAGGTCCGCCGGATCGCACCCACGCCCACGATCGCGCCGGTGATGGTGTGCGTGGTCGAGACCGGCACGCCGAGCCCGGTCGCGGCGAACAGGGTGATCGCGCCGCCGGTCTCCGCGCAGAAGCCCTGCATCGGCGTCAGGCGGGTGATCTTCGAGCCCATGGTGTGGACGATGCGCCAGCCGCCGAACAGCGTGCCGAGCGCCATCGCCGCCTGGCAGGACAGCACCACCCACAGCGGCACGTGGAAACTTTCCCCCAGCATGCCCTGGGAGAACAGCAGCACGGCGATGATCCCCATCGTCTTCTGCGCGTCGTTGCCGCCATGGCCGAGTGAATAGAGCGAGGCGGAGACGAATTGCAGCGAGCGGAAGGTGGTATCCACCTTGAACGGCGTGGTGCGGGAGAAGACCCAGGACACCATCACCATCAGCACCATCGCGAGCACCATGCCGAGTGCCGGCGACAGCACGATGGCGAACAGCGTCATGCCAAGGCCGGTCCAGACGATGGCACCGACCCCCGCCTTGGCGATGCCCGCACCCAGGATGCCGCCGACCAGCGCATGGGAGGAGGAGGACGGGATGCCCTTCCACCAAGTGATGACATTCCAGGCGATGGCGCCGGACAGCGCGCCGAAGATCACTTGCGGATCGACGATGCGTGCCGAGACGATGCCCGTGCCGATGGTCTGCGCCACATGCAGGCCGAAGAACAGGAAGGCGATGAAGTTGAAGAAGGCCGCCCAGGCCACCGCGTAGTGCGGCCGCAGCACGCGGGTGGACACGATGGTGGCGATGGAATTGGCCGCGTCGTGCAGCCCATTCAGGAAATCGAAGGCCAGCGCGACGGCGATCAGCCCGATCAGCAGCGGCAGGGCGAGGCTCGCATCCATCGGCGGATCAGACGTGCTCGACCACGATGCTCTCGATCTCGTTCGCCGCATCGTCGAAGCGGTCCACGATCTTCTCGAGCTGGTCATAGACCTCCCGCATGGCGATGAAGCGCAGCGCGTCGCCGTCGCGGGCATCGCGGAACAGCGTGGTCATCCCGGAATCGTGGATGTCGTCGACCTCGCCCTCGACCTGGCGGATCTGCTCGCATAGCTCATTGATGCGTGCGGCATTGGTGCTGATGCGCGACATCAGGGGCACCGCTTCGCGCAGCAGGGCCGCGCAACGCAGGATAGCGTCGCCCATGCGACGCAGGTCCTCCGCGAATTCGGTCATGCCGAACAGCACGATCGACTTCGACGCCTTCTTCATCTGGTCGAGCGTGTCGTCCATGCGCCCGATCAGCGCCTGGATGTCGCCGCGGTCGAAGGGGGTGACGAAGGTGTGGCGAACGGCCTGGACCACCTCCCGCGTGATGGCGTCGGCGTCGTCCTCGGCGCGCAGCACGGCGGGGTAGTGCTTCGCCACGGCATCCCCGCCATCCAGCATCGCCCGCAGTTCACCGGCGCCGAGCAGGATCGTGTCGGCGTGGCGGGCGAACATCTCGAAGAAGTTCTCCTCCCGCGGCATCATCCGACGGAACAGATGGAACATGGGCGCGGGTCCTTGTGGGCGGCGGCAGCCGGATCTGCCTCAGCGTTTAGTCTCGTCCGGCCTGCGGCGGCTAGATCTGCATCAAGCCGCTCGCCAAGGGGTCATCGCACCAGCGCGGCCAGCACGCCGGCCTGGAAGGCGCGGCGTTCGGCGCCGAAATCGATGCCATGGGCCGCAGTGAAGGGCGGCTGCGGCCAGCAGGACAGCGTGACGATCACCGTTTGCGTCGCGCGGTCGATGAAGATGCTCTGCCCGGCGAATCCGACCGCGACCATCGCGCCCGCCGGATCGATCCACCAACTGTAGCCATAGCCATCGGCACCATAGCTGTTGCCGGCCGGATCGAGGGCGAAATGCCGCCTCCCCGCCTCGGCCACCCAGCCTTCGGGCAGGATTCGGCGGCCGCCGGCGACGCCGTCCTCCAAGATGAACTGGCCGAAGCGACCGAGATCGCGGAGCGCGACGCCGGCCCGGCTGCCGCCGATCTCCTGCCCGCCATCGGATTCCAGCGTGTAGAAGGCGTCGAACTCCATCCCCGCCGGCCCCCAGATGGCGCGCGACATGGTCGTGGCCAGGTCCTCGCGCATCGCCGCGCTGACCAGGCAGCCGAGGACGTAGGTATCGCCGGTGCAATAGGCGAAGCGACTGCCCGGTGATGCCTCGGCCGGCAAGGAGCGCATCAGCGCCAGGACCCCACCCGGCACCTTGTCGCCGAGCGACTTGCTGTAGCGGTTCACCTCGGAGGCGCGGTCCGTGTAGTCCTCCGACCAGCGCACGCCCGAGGACATGGTCAGCAGGTGCCGGATGGTGACGGCATCATAGGCCGAGCCGCGCAGCGCCGGGAGATGCGCAGAGACCGTTTCATCCATGCTGCCGATCCGCCCTTCCGCCAGCGCCACGCCGACCAGCGTGGCGGTCAGCGACTTCACCGTCGACATGGTGGTCCAGCGGGTCGTTTCCGTCAGGCCGAGCGCGTAGCGTTCGAGACGGATGGCGCCGTCCCGCAGCACCAGAAGCCCGGCGACCTGGGTGCGGTTGAGATAGTCGGCGAGGCCGTGATCGCGCCCGCCGATGCGGTAGATCGGGACGATCTCAGGGCCGCGCGGCAGGGTGCGGGGCCGGTCGCCGCGAAGGATCGCTCGGGTCGCGAAGATGGCATCGACATTGGCATAGGCGACAGGCTGCTGGGTGGGTGGCAGCAGCAGGAAATCCTCCCCGGCCGGGAGGTGCCGGGCGGGCTCGGCGAGATGGCTTGTCACGGCTGCATGTCCTGGCTCGGCACAGGGCGGTGCATGGAATGGGCGCCATGCGAACAGTCGGGCCGTCTCACGAATGCGGGTTGGCGCGCCCTGAGGGATTCGAACCCCCGACATTCGACTTAGAAGGTCGATGCTCTATCCAACTGAGCTAAGGGCGCCCGCCGCTGTCCTACCACGGGCCGACCTGGTCAGTGCGACCAGTTCTCGCTGCGCCCGAAGCGGAAATTGTCGGCATAGACCTTCGGCTTCATCGCCGCCGGCTCCGCCGGCGCCTCGACCTCATAGGCGATGCCCTGTGCCTCGGCGTAGGCCAGCGCCTGGTCACGGCTGTCGAATTGCAGATGGATCTGCCGGTTCATGTCGCCCGAACCGACCCAGCCGGTCAGCGGGTCGAGCACCTTGGCCTCGGCCGGCGCGTATTCCAGCACCCAGGCGTGAGACTTGCCGCGGCCGGACTGCATCGCCGATTTCGGCGGCTGGAAGATGCGGGCCAGGCCCTTGTGCTGCGACATGCTTGCGGTCCTCGGAAGTCGAATCGGGGCGACTGGATTCGAACCAGCGACCCCTTGGTCCCAAACCAAGTGCGCTACCAGACTGCGCTACGCCCCGTCGCGGCGCACCCTATGGAAGCGGCGGCCCGGGGGCAAGCGGGCTTACGGCGCCGTCCCGAACAACGGGTGCAGCACCCGGTCCCCGGGTCTGATGTTCATCCGCTCCGTCACCCCGGCGGCCAGTTCCAGCGTGGCCCGCACCGGACCGTTGGAGGACACGGTCGCCAGCGACTGCGGCACCGTGCGCTCGGCAATGCGATGAATGCGGCCATCCGCGGCGATGAACACCATGTCGAGCGGCGCGATGGTGTTGCGCATCCACATGCTGCTTTCGCGCGGGCTGCCCCAGTCGAACAGCATGCCCTCATCGGGCTTCACCTCGGGGCGGAACATCAGGCCGATCATCTGCTGGTCGGGCCGGATGGCCATTTCGACGGTGAAGGGCAGCCGGCGCCCGTCACGGGTCACGATGACCATCGGTTCGGTCGGCAGGCGTGGCTGCGGCTGATCGACGCCAGGCTGGGCGCGGGCGGCGGCAGGGGCGGCGAGGATGGCGGCGAGCAGGGCGCGGCGGAACATCATGGGATCTCTCATGGCATGGCGGGCAGCGGGGCGGGAAGGTCCACCATGGCCTGGGCGGCGGCGCGGCGCACCACGGCGCGGACGACGCCACGTCGCGGTGGGTCGGCCAGGGTGGTGAACCAGGCCTCGGGCGGGTTGCGCCCAGCGGCACGGGAGAAGGACAGGCCGCGCAGCACCGCCTCGGCAGCCGGCGGCAGGCGCTCGGGCATGGGATGGCCGTTCAGCGTGCCCCACACCCCGGCCCAACAGCGCGCCACCGACCAGGGATTGTAGCCGCCGCCGCCCAGCACGATCAGTCGCGGGGCGAGGCCCGCAAGCGCCGCCACGACCGCCCGATGCGCATTGTTGGACAGGCACAGTTTCGCCAGCGGATCCTCCTCCAGCGCATCGGCGCCGCATTGCAACATGATTGCCTGCGGGCGCAGATGGCGGATAATCGGCAGGATCGCTTCATGCAGCACCCACAGCATCTCGCTGTCGTTGAAGCCGGGTGGCACGGGGATATTACGGGCATGGCCGCCGGCCCGGTCATCGACGCCGCCGGTGAAGGGCCAGCGCCCCTCCTCATGCACGCTCAGGGTGAAGATTCGCGGATCGTCATGGAAGGCATCCTGCACCCCATCGCCATGATGGGCGTCGATGTCGAGGTACAGGACGCTCGTCAGCCCCTGGTCGAGCCAGGCCAGCAGCCCCAGTACGGCATCATTGACGAAGCAGAAGCCCGAAGCCCGGTCGGGGCGGCCATGATGCGTGCCGCCGCCAGGCACATGCACCACCCCGCCCTGCCGGGTCAGGTCGGCGGCGAGGATCGTGCCGCCGGCGCTGGTGGCGGGCCGGCGGAACATCTCGCGATAGATCGGGTTGCCATCGGCGCCGAGGCGGTAGCGATCGCGGTCCTGCGGGCTGACGCTCTGAGTCGCCTCGGCGCGCTGCAGCGCCGCCAGGTATGCCGGGGCATGGAAGCGCGCCAGCGCGGCGGCACTCGCCATCGGGCTGTCGCGGTAACGGGTCTCGTCCAGCCAGCCCAGCGCCCGGATCAGGTCGAGCGTCACCGAGACGCGCGGAATCGCCAGCGGGTGCTTGGGCCCGTAGCTGGAGCGACGGTAGATCTCGGAGCCGATGAGGATCGGATGCATGCGCGCCACGCAGGGATGGGACCGCCGAGACGCTTGCGCAAGGGAGCCCACCGAATCGTCCGGATGGACCGGCAGCCCCACCCCGGATACCGTCCGCACGATGCCGTGATTCGCCGCTCGGCACTTCCGGAGGGACGTCTTGCGCCTCAGTGACCTTCTCGTCGCCCTCGAACTGCTGTCCCGCCACGACGTCAACGATGCGCTGGACCAGCAGTCGCGCAGCGGCCGCCCGCTCGGCGACGTGCTGGTCGAGATGGGGCTGCTCGACGCCAGCACGATCGCCGACCTGCAGGACGGCCTGCCGGCGCCGCCCGAAAGCATCGCGCAGCTCGGCATCGAGCCGCGCATCGTGCTCGACATGCTGGTCAAGTATCTCAGCAACACCGGCCAGGGCTCGACGGCCTCGATCGCCGAGACACTGGCCATCTCCCGTCGCCTCGCGACCGTGCTGATCGAGACGGCGCGCGCCCAGGGGGTGGTTGAGCTGAAGCCCGGCATCGTGGCCGGGGAGCTGCGCGTGGACCTGACCCCGCGCGGGCGCTCCATGGCAGTCGAGGCCTTCGCCAACAGCGCCTATATCGGACCGTTGCCCGTCTCGCTCGATGAATACTCGCGCCGCGTCCTGCGCCAGACCATCGGCGGGGAGGTCGTGACCGCCCAGGCCGTGGCCAGCGCCATGCAGCCCCTGGTGGTCGAGGAACTCCTGCTCGCCAAGGTCGGCATCGCCGCGAATGCCGGCCGTTCCATCCTGCTGTATGGCGCGCCGGGCAACGGCAAGACCTCGATCGCCGAGCGCATGGTCAAGGCCTTCGGCGCCATGGTGCTGGTGCCGCATTGCTTCGAGGTGAGCGGGCAGATCGTGAAGGTATTCGATCCGTCGGTGCATCGCCGGCTCGGCGCCGGGGGCGGACGGGGCACGTCGACCAGCCTGTTCGCCGATGAATTCGACCCGCGCTGGGTCGCCTGCCGGCGGCCCTTCGTGTCGGCCGGCGGCGAGCTCAGCCTCGACATGCTCGACCTGAAATTCGAGGAGACCGCGCGCTTCTATGAAGCGCCGCTGCACGTCAAGGCGATGAACGGCGTACTGCTGATCGACGATTTCGGCCGTCAGCTGGCGCGGCCCGAGGCCCTGCTGAACCGCTGGGTGGTGCCGATGGACCGGCGCATCGACTTCCTCAAGTTGCACACCGGGCAATCCTTCCAGATCCCCTTTGACCAGTTGCTGGTGTTTTCGACCAACCTGTCGCCCCGCGACCTGATGGATCCGGCCTTCCTGCGCCGCCTGCCCTACAAGATCCACGTGCACGGACCGAACACGGCCGATTTCGCGCTGCTGCTGCGCACCAAGGCGGAAGAACACGGCATCGACTACCCGGAGGCGGCGATCGTCTACACCATCGAGGCGATCAAGAAGCACGGCACGCCGCTCGCCTTCTACCAGGCGAGCGAGATCCCGCAGCAGATCGCCGACCTGTGCAACTTCCTCGACCGGCCGATGCAGGCGAATGAGAGCACGATCCGCTTCGCCCTGGGCAACCTGCTGGTGGATTGAACCTCCGGGGTGGTCGATGCCGGCCAGCCCCGGACTGGGCATGTTCAGCGCAGGATGATCTCGACGCGCCGGTTCTGCGGCTCCCTCGTATTGTCGGGCGTCGCCACCAGCAGGTTGGTTTCACCGAAGCCCCGGGCGACGATCTCGTTATGCGGCACGCCGATGCGCACGAGTTCGGCCGCAACCGCGTTGGCGCGGCGGACCGACAAGGCTTGATTGTACTGCGCCGAACCGGAAGTGTCCGTATAGCCATTCACTTCGATGCGGGTCACGGCCTGGCTGGTGCGCGCGCGCGCCGCCTCGGCGATGATCTGCCGTGCACGATCGGTCAGCTCGGCGCGGTTCCAGTCGAAGAATACCAGGAAGCTGCGCGCCGGGACCGGCGCCACGGCGGCGGCGGCTGGAACAATGGCATCCGAGCGGCCGAAATTGTAGCGGAGCGCGAACAGAATGTTGTTGTTGTGGGATGCGGCATCCACCGGCGCGGTGCGCGAAGTGCCCCCCGGCCCCGTCACCCTCGCATTCAGTATCGGCGATTCCTGGGCGATGTAGCGGTACTCGACGGCTGCATAGAGGCCGGGCACCCCGGCCCAGTCGAGCGGGAAGGACAGGCCGACGATGCCCTGATAGACCATGCCTTCGCCGTGATCGCTGAGATTGAGCCCGCTGCCGGAAACGGACCCGCCGACGTTGCTCCATTGCGACCAGCCATAGCCGGCCCCGCCGCCGACATAGGGCAGGACGTAACGATGCGGGATTCCAATCGTACTCAGATTGATGTCCCACAGCAGATTGGCCATCACAGCCTGGCTATCGAACGTCCCGCCTCCGGCCCGCCGTGAAAAGGCCAGGCCATTACCGGCGTCAGCCTCGCTGCGCCTGAATACGCCTTCGAGTTCTACGCGCAGTCCGTAGCGAAACCCCCAGCCGGCACTGATGGCCCCGATGAAACCCGGGTCCCAGGACATGCGAAAATGATCGCTGGGGGTGGCAAGGCCGGAGTTGGGCATAGGTGCGACGGGTGCATTGCCCTCGTACAGCATGGAAGCGCCGAGGCCGAAGCCGACATAGGGGCCCCTTGTGAGTTGCGCTGACGCGGGCGGGCTTTTGGCAAGGCACCAGGCCATCGCGGCGGCCACCAATGGAGAGAAGGTTCTCATCCCAGGTTCCTCCGGCCCTTCTTATTCGACGGCAGGAAACCGACCCGCATAAAATTGCACGGACCTAAAATACATTCCGCAAACTTTCACATGAATTATTATAAAATAAGAACGCATAAACGCTCTTTACAATATTTATTACTATTCATAAAAAGGAATGATCGATTCTCTGTTCCAAAGAGCCCTTCGGCGAATGGCGGCGGATACGACCATCAGGATGTTCCTCCTTGCCGAGGATTATCCTGGCCGTGCGGAATCCGGCCCGGACGCTGCCATCGGGCGTCCCGTCAGAAATCGCTGCGGTTGTCGCTGCCTCGCCCTCGGCAAGCCCCGGGGTCAGGGCCGGGCCATCCGAATACGCCCGATGGACGATCGGGGGTGCGCCCATGATCCCGGGCTCACGGGTCGACGCGCCCATGCGCCCTGGACCCGGCGCCATGAGGATGGACGAACACCATCGGAGGTGCCCGGCAGGTTCCTGCGCTGGGTCTGCGATCACCAGGCCCGGAAAAGGCGCGGGACGGAACCTGCCCGCCCGCTGCGACGCCGAACGGACGCCGCAGCGCCGCGCCCTGATTCGCCCTTCCTGAGCCTTCCCATGGCGACACGACCGCCAGGCCTTGCCTCAGACCTGCGGCATGCCCTCCGGAACCACGGTCGTGATCAGGCTCGCATCCAGCGCCTCATACTCATGGTAGCGGATGGTGTCGTAGAGCTGCGCGCGGGTCTGCATGCGGTCCACCATCTTCTGCGTCCCGCCATCGCGGGTGATAGCGGCATACAGATCCTCCATCGCGCGCGCGGCGACGCGCAAATGGCTGACAGGCCAGATCACCATGGCATAGCCCATCGCCTGGAATTCGGCGGCGGTGAAGAAGGGCGTGCGGCCGAACTCGGTCATGTTCGCGAGCAACTTCACGCCGGGCATGCGCTTCGCGAACTCGACGAACATCTCCTTCGTTGTCAGCGCCTCGGGGAAGATCGCATCCGCGCCGGCCTCCAGATACAGCTTCGCGCGCGCCACCGCGCCATCCATGCCCTCGCTCGCCGCGGCATCGGTGCGGGCGATGATAACCAGATGCTTGCGGGCGCGCCGGGCGGCGGCGACCTTGGCCGCCATGTCCTCGGCCGCGGCCAGCTTCTTGTCGTTCAGATGCCCGCACTTCTTCGGCAGCAACTGGTCCTCGAGATGCACGGCGCCCGCGCCGGCTTCCTCGAAGGTGCGGACCATGTGCATGACGTTCAGCGCCTCGCCATAGCCGGTGTCGCCATCGACCAGCACCGGCAGGGCCGAGGCGCGCACCACCTGGCGGATATGCCAGGCGACGTCGTCGACCGTGATCATGCCCAGGTCGGGCAGGCCCATGGTCGCGGACATCGCCGCGCCGGACATGTACAGCGCCTCGAAGCCCTGCTTCTTCGCCAGCAGGGCCGCGATGCCCAGATGCGCGCCCGGCATCTGCAGGATCCCGGGCCGGTCGAGCAGGCGGCGGAAGCGCAGGCCCGCGGGTTCGTCGGGGACATCGTCGGCGATCACATAGGGCATCAGGCCCTCCTCAGATGAAGAAGATCAGCGTCACGAGGATAAACAACGGGATCAGGAACACCAAAGCCCAGGCGCAATAGCCAAAGAAGGACGGCATGCGCTCGCCATTCTCCTCGACGATCGCCTTCACCATGAAATTCGGTGCGTTGCCGATATAGGAGTTGGCCCCCATGAACACCGCGCCGCAGGAAATCGCCGCCAGCGTCAGCGCCCCTTCGGTCATCAACAAGCCCGGATCGCCACCCGCCAGGTTGAAGAACACCAGGTAGGTCGGCGCATTGTCGAGGAACGAGGACAGCGCGCCCGACATCCAGAAGAACACCCAGGGGATCGGTTCCCCGGTGGGTCCGGTGGTCAGCGCTACCAGCGGTGCCGCGGCACCGTCCGTCCCGGCGCGCAGGATGGCGAGCACCGGGGCCATGGTGACGAAGATCGCGGCGAACAGCTTCGCGACCTCGATGATGGCCCCCCAGGCGAAGCCGTTCGCCTCCCGCAGCGCCGGCGCGGTGAGCCGGACGGAAGCGAATGTGACGGCGAGGAACACGGCGATCCCGACCAGGCGTTCGATGCCGATCTGCTGGCCGAAGATGGTGACCTCGCCGGGCTGCCAGGCGCCCTGGAGCAGCACCATCAGCACCACCACGCCG
Source organism: Roseomonas sp. CAU 1739 (assembly GCF_039839775.1). Lineage (NCBI taxonomy): Bacteria > Pseudomonadati > Pseudomonadota > Alphaproteobacteria > Acetobacterales > Roseomonadaceae > Roseomonas > Roseomonas sp. CAU 1739. Next base: position 58,451 of record NZ_JBDOQQ010000003.1, on the reverse strand, counting down.
ATCAGCCACAGATTGACGGTGCCTTCGAGGCCGAGCGGCTCGCGCGCCCCAGGGGCCGGCGCGTGCGCCTTCTCCTTCGCCCAGGCGATCGAATCCAGCACGTAGTAGACCGCCAGCAGCAGGACCGCGCAGAACAGGAACTCGCTGAACAGGTGCGTCGTCGTCCAGAAGAACGACACGCCCTTGAGGAAGCCCAGATACAGCGGCGGGTCGCCCAGTGGGGTCAGCGATCCGCCGATGTTGCTGACCAGGAAGATGAAGAAGACGAAGGTGTGGGTCTTGCGCTGGCGGAACGCGTTGGCGCGCAGCACCGGGCGGATCAGCAGCATCGAAGCGCCGGTCGTGCCCATCACCGAGGCGATGACGGTGCCCAGTGCAAGCAGCGCCACATTGGTCAGCGGCGTGCCGACCAGCGACCCCTTCAGCAGCACGCCGCCACCGGTCACATACAGCGCCAGCAACAGGGCGATGAAGGGGATGAATTCCTGCAGGACGATGTGCCAGACCTCGTCGGCGGCGCGGCCCGGCCCGAAGACGACGGCGAAGGGCACCACCAGCAGCAGGCCCCAGCCTGCCGCGATCTTCCCGTAATGGTCGTGCCAGACATGCCCCGCCAGCAGGGGCATCAGCGCGATCGAGCCCAGCAGCCCAACGAAGGGAATGCCCCATGCCAGGGACAGGTCCGACCCTGATGCAGCCGCCGCCGCCGCCGCCGGCCCGGCGGACAGAAGCAGGGCCAGCAGCGCAGGCAGCAGGATGGCGCAGGCGGCCTTGGCCAGACGCATCGTCGCTCGATCCCCCAATCCTGCACTGTCCTTGCAGGAGGTGGGCCGGCGCGACAAGAGGGTGCCCCCTTTTCCACACCCGCCCGTGCCCTCGGGCGGTTCCCCCCGGCGCTCGAAACGCTCGCGCCCCGCTTGATCGAGCATCTTCACCCGCCCTGGGGGGTGATTCCACCCGGGCGGGATCTGCTCTAGTTTGCCCGCCGCACAGGAGACCACCCCATGGATATGAGCGGCGAGCGCCGCATCCACGCCCCGCGCCAGCGGGTGTGGGATGCGCTGAATGACCCCGAGATGCTGCGAGCGTCGATCCCCGGCTGCGAGTCCGTGACCCGCACCGCCGAGGATGCTTTCGAGGCCAAGGTCTCGCTGAAGATCGGTCCGATGGCCGCGAAATTCGGCGGCAAGGTGAAGCTCGAGAACATCAACGCGCCGATTTCCTACACCATCACCGGCGAGGGCAATGGCGGTGCGATGGGCTTCGCCAAGGGCGGCGCCGATGTGGCGCTGGAGGAGATCAGCGCCGAGGAGACGCTGCTGAAATACGCCGTCAAGGCGCAGGTCGGCGGCAAGATGGCGCAGTTGGGCGCGCGGCTGATCGACAGCACCGCCAAGCAGATGTCCGACCAGTTCTTCGACCGTTTCGCCGCCGCCGTGGCGCCGCCGCCGCCCGCCGAAGCGCCGATGCCCGCCGCGATGGAGATCGAGCACGCCGCACCGGCCGCTGCCGCCCCGCGCGCACTGCCGGCAGCACCGGCTGGGATTTCGATCTTCGACCTGCTGCCCGAAGCACCGCTTGGCATCCCGCTCATGGCTTGGGGTGGCGGGGCGATCTGGCTTGTCATCCTGGTGTTGCTGTTCCTGTGGCGCTGAGCGGCGCGCCGTCCCGATCGGCGCCGAACAGCGTCGAGGAAACCCAGGCGCTGCTCGCGGCCGGCGGCTACATCGCCGACCGCGCGCTGGCGACGACGGTGCATCTCGCGCTGCGCATGGGCCGGCCGCTGTTCCTGGAAGGCGAACCTGGCACCGGCAAGACCGAGATCGCCAAGGTGCTGGCCAAGATGCTGCCGCGCCACCTGGTGCGGCTGCAATGCTATGACGGGCTCGACCTGTCGGCGGCGGCCTATGAGTGGAACCATGCGCGCCAGCTCATGGCGATCCGACTGGCCGAAGCCGCCGGGGAGACGGATCGCGAGGCGCTGGAACGCGGCATCTATGACCGCCGCTTCCTGCAATCCCGCCCGCTGCTGCAGGCGCTGGAGGGCGAGCCCTCGGTCCTGCTGATCGACGAGTTGGACCGCGCCGACGAACCGTTCGAGGCGTTCCTGCTAGAGATCCTCGGCGACTTCCAGATCAGCATCCCGGAACTTGGGACGGTGCGCGCCGAGACGCCGCCGGTCGTCATCATCACGTCGAACCGGACGCGGGAGGTGCATGACGCGGTGCGCCGGCGCTGCCTCTATCACTGGGTCGATTATCCCGATGCAGCACGCGAGCGCGCCATCCTGCGCGTGCGCGCGCCGGGCCTGCCTGAGGCGCTGTCGGCGCAGATCGTTGCCTTCGTGCAGAAGGTCCGCGAGGGCGACTACTTCAAGCTGCCCGGCGTGGCCGAGACGATCGACTGGGCGCAGGCGCTCGCGGCGCTGGACGCAAAGGAACTGGAACCCGGCGCCGTCGATGAGACGCTGGGCGTTCTGCTGAAATACCAGGACGACATCGCCAAGCTGAAGGGTGCCGAGGCCGCGCGGCTGATCAGCGAGGTCAATGTCTGAGACGGGTGGCGCGGCGGATCAGATCCGTCGCGCCGTCGCCCAGATCAGCAGCGGCGACACCAGCAGACCCACGATTACCGGCGACATCCAGGCAGCGAGCCAGGGATCGACCAGCAACGCCGCGGCCAGCATCAACAGGCCGATCACCACGCCGCCACGGGCGAAGCGCCACGCCTCGACGAAAGGTAGCGTCGCGCCGTCCCGGCATTGCGTCTTCCATCCGGAATCCCGCCCGGCCAGCACGGCGACGACGTGCCCGGCCTGGCGCACCATCGTCGCCGGGGAGATCAGTGCGGAGATTAGGATTTCAGCCACCGTCCCGCCGATCAGCCGACCCCAGCCACGCACCCTGACCGGGCGCCGCGCCGACACCGCGACCGACAGCACACCAAGCAGTTTCGGCGCCAGCAGCAGCGCCAGCGTGGTGGCGAAAACCCATACCGCGCGTTGCGCATCGACCACCGGCCATTGCGGGAACAGCACATGGGTCTGCGGGAAGTATTCCGGCCGCAGGAAGCGCCCCTGCAACGCCACCGCGATGCCGAGCACCAGAAACATGAGCCACAGCGCCGCGCTGAGGTAGGACCCGATACCGATCGCCAGGTGCAGCCTGCTCAGGGGATGCAGCCCAGCCGCACCGATCACCGCGGCATGTTGCAGGTTGCCCTGGCACCAGCGGCGGTCGCGGGCATCGAGGTCCGGCAGCGTGGGCGGCCCGCCCTCGAAGCTGCCGCCGAGTCTCGGCAGCATGTGGACGCCCCAGCCGGCGCGGCGCAGCAAGGCGGCCTCGACGAAATCATGGCTCATGATGTCGCCGCCGAAGGGCTTGCGGCCTGGCAAGGAAGGCAGGCCGCAGGTCTCGGCGAAGGCGCGCGTGCGGATCAGCGCATTGTGCCCCCAGTAATTTCCATCCGCGCCATGCCAGGCCGCCGCACCGGCGGCGAGCACCGGCCCATAGACTCGGCTGGCGAATTCCTGGAGCCGCGCGAACACCGTCTGCCCGCCGCGCAGCACGGGCACGGTCTGCAGCAGCCCGGCATTGGGGTCGGCCTGCATGGCGGCGACCAGATGTTGCAGCGTCGCCGCGGTCATCAGGCTGTCAGCATCGAGGATGAGGAAGGACTCGTAATCCGCCCCGAACCGCCGCACCCATTCGGCGATGTTGCCCGCCTTGCGGCCCGTATTGTCGCCGCGATGGCGGAAGAAGACGCGACAGCCGGGTGATCCGCGCAGCAGCAGCACCGCGTCGCGTTCGGCGGCGATCAGCGCCGGGTCGCGGCTGTCGCTGAGCACGAAGATATCGAAGGCGTCATCCGCATCGCGCGCATGCAGTTCCTCGCGCATCGCCACCAGCGCGGCGATGAGGTCGGACACATCCTCGTTGCAGACCGGCATCAGCAGCGCCGTCGGTCCCGCCCCCACCGGCCGGGACACCGCCGGCGCACGCCGCAGCAAGGCAGCGAAGCCGAGCAGTGCCGTAGCGAAGGACAGCGCGATCGGCAGCAGAAGGATGGCGAACAGCAGCGTCATGACAGCGCCGGACACCGTCCAGCGCGCCAGGCCCAGCACCTGCCACATCTCGCTCGTGGCAAGCACGGTCACGCCGGCGGTCATGGCGATGACGAAGGCGCGGCCGCGCCTCGTGCCGGCCGGCGACGCAGGCGCGGGGCGCGGCGAACCTGCGCATTCCGACAGCCCGCGCACCGGCATGGCCAACGGTGCCTCCGGCGGCAGTAGGCTCGGCGCCGCGTTCAGCCCGTCCATCGAAAAGTCCAGCTTTCCGACACCGGCGCGGATGGCGTGCCCAGCACCGCGCGCAGTTCGGCCAGCCGCGCGCCGCCCGGTTCTAATTCGAAGGACAGGCGCACCCCCCCCGTCTCGGGATTGGCCTGGACCACTTGGTTGGCGATGCGACCGGCGCTGGTGGTGATGCTGGCCGGCGGCAGCGTGTCGGTCCGACTGGTGAGCGGGGATGTGTCGAGCGCGAAACGCACCGCTTCCCCGCGCCCGCTCGCGCCGCTGCGCGTGGCCGCGAAGCGCAGTTGGTCGGCCGGCAGCGGCGGTTCGGAGACCCAGTGCAGCCGGTAGCGCAGCCGATGCGGCATCCCTGCCTTCAGGCCCTCACGCGGCACCCAGGCGGCGACGATGTTGTCGTGGATCTCACTCTGGGTCGGGATCTCGACCAACTGCACCTCGCCCGCACCCCATTCGTCCAGCGGTTCGACCCACAGGCCCGGGCGGCGGTGATAGGCGGCTTCGAGGTCCTCGAAATCGGCGAAGGCGCGGCTGCGCTGCATCAGCCCGAAGCCGCGCGGCGCGGCATCCTGGAAGCCACTGACCTGGAGCCGGCGCGGATTGGCGAGCGGGCGCCAGATCTGTTCATCCCGCCCGGTCCGCATCAGCAGCCCGTCGGAATCGTGCACGGCCGGCCGGAAATCGCTGATCTCGCCGCGATGGGCTGGGCCGAACATGAACATGCTGGTGCCCGGCGCGATGCCGATGCCGTCCACGGCCACGCGCGGGAACAGTTCAGCTTCCACATCCATCACGGTCGCCGCACCCGGCGCGATGACGAAGCGATAGGCCCCGGTCAGCGATGGCGATTCCAGCAACGCATGCACCGTGATGCTGCGTGCGCCGGGTTCGGGGCGTTCGATCCAGAAGGCGGTGAAGGCGGGGAATTCCTCACCCGCGGGATGGCCGGTGCGGATCGCCAGGCCGCGTGCCGACAGGCCATAGACATGCCCGCGCCCTAGCGCGCGGAAGTAGCTCGCGCCGAGGAAACTGCACACTTCGTCGAAATGATCCGGGCGGTTCAGTGGATGCAGGATGCGGAAGCCAGCGTAGCCGATATCGCCGATGCCCGCGGGCGGCGCCGGGCCATCGAAGGTGAACTGGGCCGGGTCGTAGCGCAGCGGCACGGCATGGCCCTGCTCGACCTCGAACACATCGACGCGGTCCTTGAACAGGAAGCCGAGGTGGTGCGGTTGCACGCGGAAGCCCAAGCCCGCATCCGCCCACAAAGCCTGGTCGGGGCGGAAGCGGATGCCGCGATATCCATCATAGTCGAGCGCATCGAAGCCGCGCGGCAGCGTCGCGCGGAGCGATCGATGCGGACGTTCGGCAAGGGCGCGGGCGATCGTCGGCACGCTTGCAGCATCGAAGCTTGTGCGGCCCGGCGTGCCAAGGCTCCCGGACAAGGACGCCCGGCGCGGTGGCAATGCCAGCGCGGTAGCACCCAACATCGCGGCCAGGTGCCTGCGGTTCAGCTTCATGCGCGGGGTGGAGCCGGGCAAGGCCGCGACGGCGTTCGAACGATCTGCTGCATGGCCTCCTGCCCTCCGTGGCATCCGGAACGACAACGCAGTGAATGGGCTGGGGTTGCCGCACTGCGTCATGGCTCCGTTGGGCGTGGGGCGGGAAGCCAGTATAAGGGTGGTTCCTGGAGGCAATCCGGCCCGCATGTTCCCCGACCGTGACCCGACCCGCATCATCACCCCGCGCGGGACGTCCGCGACCGCCCCACGCGGCATGGCGGCGCCCTCGGGCCACCTCGCCGACAATCTGCTCGCCTTCACCCGTCTGCTGCGGCGCACCGGCCTGCCGCTCGGCCCTGGCGAGGCGATCGCAGGCCTTGAGGCCCTGACCGAGATCGACCTCGCGGAGCGCCGCCAGGTCCATGCCGCGCTGCGTGCCGTGATGGTCCACAAGCGCGAGCATTTCGAGATTTTCGACCAGGCCTTCCAACTGTTCTGGCGCGACCCGGAGGCAGCCGCGCATGCCGCCGCCATGGCGCTGATGGACGCCAACAAGTCGCCGCAGGAGAAAGCGCCGCCGGCATCGCGCCGCCTCGCCGAGGCGATGCAGGAGAACAAGCCCAAGCCGAAACTGACCGACGAACCGCCCCCACAGCACGACATGACCTTCACTGTCAGCGAGCGCGAGCGGCTCCAGGAAATGGATTTCGAGGCAATGTCGGCCGCCGAGATCGCCGCGGCTAAGCAGGAGATCAAGCGGCTGGTCCTGCCGCTCGATGAACGGCGGACCCGGCGGTTCCGCCCTGATCCGTTCGGCCCGGTGGCGGATCTGCGGGCGACGGTGCGGCAATCCCTGCGCACGGGGGGCGAGATCCTGGACCTCGCGCGACGGCGTCGGGTGACGCGGCCGCCGCCGCTGGTCGTGCTGTGCGACATCAGTGGAAGCATGGCGCGCTATGCGCAGATCATGCTGCATTTCCTGCATGCCGTCGCCAATGACCGGGAGCGTGTCCACACCTTCCTGTTCGGCACGCGGCTGACGAATGTGACGCGGCAATTGAAGCACCGCGATCCCGAAGTGGCCTTCGAGATGATCTCCCACATCGTGCCCGACTGGTCGGGCGGGACGCGGATCGGGGAGAGCCTGGCACTGTTCAACAGGCTATGGGGGCGGCGGGTGCTGGGCCAGGGCGCGGTGGTTCTGCTGATCACCGATGGGCTGGACCGGGAGGGTGCACAGGGGCTGGCGGAAGCGACAGGGCGGCTGCGCGGATCCTGCCGGCGACTGATCTGGCTGAACCCGCTGTTGCGCTTCGCGGGCTTCCAGCCCAAATCCCAAGGCATCCGGGCGATGCTGCCCCATGTGGACGACTTCCGCCCGGTGCATAACCTGAACAGCCTGCGCCACCTGATTGCCACGCTTTCCGACAGGCACGGTGCGCAGCGCGGGAGGATGGCGGCATGACGACCGACACCACGAATTCCGAGGACATCCTCGCCACTGCCGCCGCTTGGCGGGCGGAAGGCGAACAGGTCGCGATCGCGACCGTGGTCGAGACCTGGGGCAGCAGCCCTCGCCCGGCGGGCTCGCGCCTGGCGGTCACCGCGTCCGGCCGCCTCGCCGGATCGGTCTCGGGCGGCTGCATCGAGGGCGCCGTCGCCGATGCCGCCAAGCAGGCGATGGCGTCCGGCGCGCCGCAACTGCTCGATTTCGGCGTCTCGGACGAACGCGCCTGGGAAGTCGGCCTGTCCTGCGGCGGCAAGGTGAAGGTGTTCGTGGAGCCGCTGTCGTGAAGGCGGAAACCCTCGCCCGGCTGCAGACCGAACGCGCCGCGCAGCGCCCGGTGGTGCTGCTGACGCGGCTCACCGATGGGGCGGAACATCTGTGGCCGCAGGACAGCGTGTCCTCTGCGCTCGCCGACGCCGCTCGCGCCGCGCTCGGGTCCGAGAAGGCCGGTTCCGTCACCATCGATGGCGAACCGTGGTTCATCCACCCGCACAACCCGCCGCTACGCATCATCGTGGTCGGCGCGGTGCATATCGCCCAGGCAATGGCACCGATGGCGGCCCCGCTGGGCTTCCAGATGATCGTGGTCGATCCGCGCCGCGCCTTCGCCACCACCGAACGCCTGCCCGGCGTCACGCTGAACACCGACTGGCCGGACGACGCCATGGCGGTGCTGAAGCCCGATGCGCGCACCGCCGTGGTGACGCTGACGCACGACCCGAAACTGGACGACCCCGCGTTGGATGCGGCGCTGAAGTCGGATGCCTTCTACATCGGCGCGCTGGGCAGCCGGCGCACCCATGCCAAGCGCCTCGCGCGACTGACCGATCTCGGCCACGGCGCCGAGGCGATGGCCCGCATCCACGCCCCGGTCGGCCTCGACATCGAAGCCGTGACCGCGCCCGAGATCGCGCTGTCGGTGATGGCCGAGATCGTCGCGGCACGCCGCGGTGCGGCACTTGGCGACCCACGCCCCATCTCCGCGCCGACCGAAGGCCGTATCAGCATCGGGATTTCCGCATGATCTTCGGCCCCACGCCGATCGACGAAGCCAAGGGTGCCGTCCTCGCCCATTCGCTGCGACTGACCGGCAAGGTCCTGAAGAAGGGCACGGTGCTCGATGACGAGGCGATCGCCGCGATCCGGGAGGCCGGCAAGCGGGAGGTGATCACCGCCCGCCTCGAAGCCGGCGACGTGCCCGAGGACGAGGCCGCCGAACGCTTGGCGCAGGCGCTGCTGGCGGCGCATCTCGCGAAGTCCCGCGCGGCGACCGGCCGGGTGAATCTGCTCGCCGAGACCGCCGGGTTGCTTGTGCTGGATGCGAAGCGCATCGATGCCATCAACGCGGTGGATGAAAGTGTCACGCTCGCCACCCTGCCGAACCACAGCGTGGTGACGGCGAAGGAGATGGTGGCGACCATCAAGATCATCCCCTTCGCGGTGCCCGGCCCGGTGCTGGCCGTGGCCGACGCCGTCGCGCGCCGCGCAGGCCCGCCCTTCGCCATCCATCCCTTTCGGCCGCTCAAGGTCGGGCTGGTGCTGACCGAGATCCCCGGCATCAAGGACAAGGAAAGCGTGATGGAAGGCGCGGTGGAAGCCACCGCCACCCGCGTCGAGGCACTGTGCGGGTCGATGCTGCCGGTCGAACGCGCCCGCCATGAGGAAGGCCCGGTCGCCGAGGCGCTCGGCCGGTTGAAGCGCGCCGGTGCAGAGGTGCTACTGATCGCCGGTGCCTCGGCCGTGGTGGACCGGCGCGATGTCGGCCCCGCGGCGATCGTGCGGGCCGGCGGCAAGATCGAGCATTTCGGCATGCCGGTCGATCCGGGCAACCTGTTGTGCCTGGGGCGTGTCGGCGACATTCCGGCCATGGTGCTGCCGGGCTGCGCGCGCAGCCCGAAGCTCAACGGCTTCGATTGGGTGCTGCAGCGCGTCTTCGCCGGGCTGAAAGTCACCGGTGCCGACATCATGGCGATGGGCGTTGGCGGGCTGTTGAAGGAGATCGAGGTCCGTCCGCTGCCGCGCGAACAGGCGCCGCGCACGCCGCCGGCCGCGCTGGCGCCGCGCCGCGCGCGCCGCGTCGCGGCCGTGGTGCTCGCCGCCGGGCGGTCGCGCCGGATGGCGCCGCTCAACAAGCTGCTGGTCGCCGATACCCAGGGCATCCCGATGGTCGCGCGGGTGGTGGATAATGTGCTGGCGAGCCACGCCCGCCCCGTGGTGGTGGTGACCGGGCATGAACGCGACCGGGTCGAGGAGGCGCTGGCCAACCGCCCGGTGCTGATCGCCCATGCCGAGGACTACGCCGAAGGGCTCTCGGCCTCGCTCAAAGCCGGCCTGGCGGCGCTGCCGGCGGATGTCGAGGGCTTCCTGGTGTGCCTGGGCGACATGCCGCTGGTCGCGGGGCCGATGCTCGACCGACTGATCGCCGCCTTCGACCCGGAGGAAGGCCGCGCCATCGTCATGCCGACCTTCCGCGGCAAGCAGGGCAACCCGATGCTCTGGAGCCGCGAGTTCCTCACCGAAATGCTGACCATCACAGGCGATGTCGGCGCCCGCCACCTAGTCGGCAAGCACGCCGACCGCATGGTGGAGGTCGAGATGGCCGACGATGCGGTGCTGCGGGACTTCGACACGACGGACGCGCTGAAGGGGCTGCCGGGGACAGTGCGAGCCGGGTGATGACGGTACCGGGTGGGGCCTTGCCCCTCCCGGACCCACCCCACCAAAGGCCGGTGGGCCTTTGGAAACCGTTACCTGGCGCCGGGCATCAGAGGCTGTCGGAATGCTGTCAAGGCGTTGCTAGGCCTCGACCACGACGTAGGATTCTTCCACCCGGACCGGGACTGTCTCGGCCTGATAGGGGCCTTCGACCAGGGCCACGCCCTGTTCCACCGCGGCCGGAAACGGCCGCACCTTGGTCCGCCGCGGGTCGAACCAGGATTTGCCGGTGCGGATGTCGAATTCCCATTGGTGCCAGGGGCAGCGGATGAATTCCCCGGCGCGGGAGAAGTGATATCGCCCGGGTTCGTCCGACAGTGTCAGGCCACACTGGATGCCGCCCGACAGCGCGCCGCCCTGATGCGGGCAGCGGTCGAGCAGGGCGAAGAAATCGCCTTCGAGGTTGAAGACGACGATGCGCTTGCCGGCGGCGTCCACCACCTTGCGCGCGCCGGGTGGGATTTCCGCCACCGGCGCGACGATGTGCTTGCTCATCGGAAGCGATAGATACTGTTTGCATTGCCGCCATAGATCGCCGCCCGCTTCGCCTCGGGGATGAAGGCGGGGATGGCCAGGCGCGGATCGTCGAAATCCCAGTGCGGATAGTCCGACGCAAACAGCACCCGGTCCCAGCCGATCCATTCCAGGGTGTCGAGCAGATGTTCCGGCCGCTCCGGCTCCTCGATCGGCTGGGTCGAGACGAAGATGTGCTCGCGCAGATACTCCGAAGGCGAGCGCTTGAGATGCGGCACCTCGTCCTTCAACCGCTTCCAGGATGCATCGAGCCGCCAGCCGAGTGCGGGCATCCAGCCGAAGCCGCACTCGATCATCACGACCTTCGCAGCAGGAAAGCGCTCGAAGACGCCCTCGACGACCATGGATGCAACCTGCGCCTGGGCCGAGGTCGCATGTTCCTGCACTTCCTCGACATAGAAGGACGGCCAGCCGCCATTGGTCATGGCATATCCGGAATAGCCGAAGGCGTGGATGCCGATGGGCAGCCCAGCCTCGGCCGCGGCGGCGTAGATCGGCCAGTAGCGCTTGCGGCCCAGCGGCTCGCTGGTGCGGCTCATCAGCAGCACCTGGCAGAAGCGCGGGTCATCGGCCCAGCGGCGGATCTCGGCGGCCGATGCGGCACCATCCTCATAGGGCACGACGATCGACCCACGCAGGCGCGGTTCATGGCGCAGCCAGTGCTCGGCCTGCCATTCGTTCACCGCGCGGGCGAGTGCCACCGACAACCCGTCATTCACGTCGCCTTGGCCGGAGGGTTGCAAGGGGTTCAGCACCCCCACATCCATACCGTAGCGATCGAGCAATTGTTCCTGCAGGAACGGCAGGTCCGAGGCCGGGGGGCCACCGCCCGGCGGCCAGGCATCGCGCCGGCAGGCGAGCGGCGCCGCCTTCGGGAAGGGGTAGCCTTTCGCGAAGCCGTGCCGGGCATGGATGCCGTAGGTCACCAGCCGGTGCCAGTCGGCGTCGGACAGGAAGGGGCGGAATTCCGACAGGTCGCGCACGCGCGGATGGATATCGACATCCACCAGGCCGAGCGTCGCGGCCGCCGGGCGTCCGGGCGCGGCAATTGGACGGACGAGGTTCATGCGATGCCTCCTTCCCTGATCCGAGCATAAGTCGCCCGCGGATTGTCCACCATGATCTTCGGCAGCAGCCCCGGCGGCAGGCCGGGCGGGACGGTGGCGTCGCCTTCGAAATGCGCATGCGGCCAGTCGGTGGCCCAGAGCAGCATCTCATCCGACTTCAGGTGGTCGAGCAGCCTCGCGATGGTGTCGCCCTCCTCCGGCGCATCGAAGGGGCGCACGGTCAGGCGGACCTGGTCGCGGATGATCTCGGCCGGCGGGCGATCGACCCAGGGGATCTCGAAGCGCACGCCCTTCCAGGACTTACCCAGGCGCCACAGGAAGGCCGGCAGCCAGGTCACGCCGGATTCCACCAGCACCACCTTCAGCGCAGGAAACTTTCCGAAGACTCCCTCGGTCAGCAGGGAGGCCAGCGACGCCTGGAAGCCATAGGCGTTGGAGACGTATTCCTCGACATGCCAGGACGGCCAGCCCACCGAGGTCGGCGGATGCCGCCAGGCGCTGCCGGCATGGATGGCAAGCGGCAGCCCAGCCTTCTCCAGCGCCGCATACAGCGGCCACCACTCGCGGCGGCCCAGCGGGATCTCCCCCATGCACAGCACCATCGCCTGCACGAAGCGGCGGTCGGGGGAAAGGCGCTCGATCTCCGCCAGCGCGTCCTCGATGCCGTTGGGCAGCAGGATGGCGGCGCGTAGCCGCTCGTCGCGGTCGAGCCATTCGGCCCGTACCCAGTCGTTCACCGCGCGGGCCATTGCCGCCGACATGTCCCGGCTGAACGGCAGTTGCACCGGGAACAGTGGGTTGAGGATGCCGACCGCCGTCCCCCAGCGGTCCAGCGCCTGGGTCTGCAACTGCCCCACCGTGGATGGCGCGCCGCCCTTCGGCCCCCGCCAGTCGCCGCGCACGGAGGATGGCGCATGGGGCGGGTAGGATGCGCTTTCCAGCGCCTCGATGCCGCGTTCCTTCAGCGTGTGGCGCCAATACTCGTCCATGAAGGGCAGAAGCGTCGCCACACCGGGCACGCCCGGATGCAGGTCGCAGTCGATGGCATCGGCCGTCATCGCGTTTCCTCTTTGCCGGCAGGTTCGCCCCGGGCCGCGCCTTGCGCAACCATCCGCCGAAAGGATTCATGGACCGCGCCGCGGATGCCGCGCGACCGTGGCCGGGCAGAAGGCATGGCGGCCCGTGGCCGAACTCTACCTCATCGACGAACGCGCCCCGATGGCCGATGCCTGGGAACGCTTCATCCCGCGCACGGATGCCAGCGTGCTGATCCTGCGCAGCGATGCGATCGCCGCCATCGCGACGGGCGCGCTGTCGCGCCTGTCCGAACCGCGCTTCGCCCATGCCGGGTTGCGCGGGCTGACTATCATCGCCCATGGCAATGCGAGTTCCATGGAGATCGGCACAGGGTGCGGCTGTTCGGTTGCTTCGTGGCATCGGGCCACTGGCAGGCGGGGCATGGCGCTGGCGACTTCGCCACCGGCTGGGTCAGGGCCGGATCGCTGCGGGACTTCACCTCGGGCGCCGGTTACCAGTTGATGCGCCGGATCGCGCAGATGTTCCATGCTACGGTGATCGCCGCCTGCGACGAGCAATTCGCCACCGGCACCCGGGACCAGTCGCTGGTCCATGGCGTGGTCTATGATGGGGAGGTGATGCAGGTGGACCCTTTCGGCTGGTTCACCATCTCGGACGAGACCCGCGTCCCTGTGGACAGCCGCTTCAACCTGCACTGACCCGCCGGCCGCGCACCCCTTCGCCCACCCGAAAACGCCCCTCCCGAAGCTTCCAACCGATCGCGGTCCAGGGGGCCGTTGCCCCCTGGTGGGGTGAGGTCCGGAGAGGGGCGAAGCCCTTCTCCGGGACATCCCTCACTCCGCCGCCGCCGGCACCCCGTGCCCAACCGAGAAGCGCCGCGCCAGCCCGTCGAAGGCGAGGTACAGCACCGGCGTCACGAACAGCGTCAGTGCCTGGCTGACCACCAGCCCGCCCACCACGGCGAGGCCGAGCGGCTGGCGCAGTTCGGCCGCAGCGCCCCAGCCGGCGGCGATCGGCAATGCACCTGCGCCGGCGGCGAGCGTCGTCATCATGATCGGCCGGAAGCGCAGCAGGCAGGCGTCCCGGACAGCGTCGAAGACGGGCACGCCGGCGCGTTGTCGCGTCAGCGCGACGTCGACGATCATGATGGCGTTCTTCTTGACCAGCCCCACCAGCAGCAGTGTGCCGATCACCGCGATGACCGACAGGTCGAGCCCGAACAGCCGCAGCGTCGCGAAGGCGCCGAGGGCGGCGGCCGGCAGGCCTGACAGGATGGTCAGGGGATGGATCAGGCTTTCGTAGAGCACGCCGAGCACGAGATACATGATGAGCACGGCGGCGATCACCAGCATCCCCTGCCCGGCCAGCGCCTGCTGGAAGATCTGCGCGGTGCCGGTGTAGCCGGTGACGATGGTGGGTGGGATGCCGAGTTCCTGCTCGACCGCCTGGATGGCCGCGACGGCTTGTCCCAGGGCCACGCCGGGCGCGGTGTTGAAGCCGATGGTCACCGCTGGCAGCTGCCCCTGGTGCCCGACCGTCAGCGGCCCCGAGCCGCGATCGAGCCGCGACACGGCGGAGAGCGGCACCAGCCGCCCGGTATTGGACCGCAGGTACAGCTTGGCGAGGCCGGTCTCGTCGCGCTGGTCCTCGGGCAGGGCTTCCAGGATCACCGGATAGGCATTGGCCTGGCCGAAGATGGTCGAGATCTGCCTGCTACCGAAGGCGGAATAGAGCGCCTGGCGCACCTGGTCCTGGCTGACGCCGAGAAGGACGGCGCGATCGCGATCGACCGTCACCTGCACCACCGGGCTGTCGAGCTGCAGGTCGGTGTTGACGTCCTGCAGTTCGGGCACGCCTTGCAGGCGGCGTTCGATGCGCTGGGCCCAGTCATACAGCTCGTCCAGCCGCAGGCCCTGCAGCGTGTAGAGGTACAGCGTGCGCGACTGGCGCGCGCCGAAGCTGATGTTCTGGATCGGGTTGACGAAGACCCGCAGCCCCGGAATGCCGCCGAGTTGCCGGCGGAGCTGCTGCACCACCTGCTCCATCGGCGGGCGTTCGCCGAGCGGCTTCAACTCGACGAACAGCCGCCCCTGGTTGATCGAGGCGGAACCACCAACCGCGCCGATATTCGATACCACCGAAACGACAAAGGGCGAGCGCTGGAGGATCTCCGCCGCGCGGTTCTGCATCTCGGCCATGGCGTCGATCGAGGCGCCACGCGGGCCTTCGGTGCTGATCGTCAGCAGGCCGGTGTCCTCGACCGGAAAGAAGCCCTTGGGAATGGTCACCGCCAGCCAGCCGGCCGCGACCAGCGAGGCGGCGAAGGCGAGCCACACCACCGAACGCCAGCGCAGCGCCATGTCCAGCGCACGCCCATAGGCGTGTTCGACCGCCACGAAGCCCTTCTCGAGGAAGGCATCCAGGCGCGACGGCTTGGGATGCGCCGGCAGGCGGGACGCCATCAGCGGTGTCACCGTCAGCGACACCACGCAGGAGGCGACGACGGCGAGCGAGACGGTCGCCGCGAAGGCGTTGAAGACGCGCCCGACGACGCCGCCCATCAGCAGGATCGGCAGGAAGACGGCGATCAGCGACAGGGTGATGGAGATGACGGTGAAGCCGATCTCCTTCGCCCCGCGGATCGCCGCCTGCATCGGCGCGATGCCGTTTTCCATGTGCCGCACGGCGGCTTCCAGCACGACGATGGCGTCGTCCACCACCAGCCCGACCGCGATGGTCAGTCCAAGCAGGGTGACGTTGTCGATACCGTAGCCGAGTGCGTACATCAGCCCGAAGGTGACACACAGGCTGATCGGTACGGCGACGGTCGGGATCATCGTCGCGCTGATGCGGCGGAGGAACAGGAAGCAGACCAGGACCACAAGGCCGATGGCGATCAGCAGGCTTTCCTGCACGTCGTGCACCGCGGCGCGGATCGAAGCGGAGCGGTCGAGCATGACGCCGATCTCGCCGCCGGGCGGCAAGGCGGCGCGCAGCGCGGGCAATGCCTCGCGCACGCCATCGACGACATCCACGGTATTGGCATCCGGCTGGCGCATCACGGCGAGCACCAGTGCTCGGCGCCCATCACGCCAGGACCCGACGCGCTGGTTCTGCACGCCGTCCTCAACCCGGGCGATGTCCTGCAACCGTACCGGCACATTGGATCGACCACCGACGACGAGCCGCCCGAAGGCCTCGGCATCCTGCGGCTGGTCGTTGGCGCGCAGCGACAGCTGCTGCTGCTGCCCCTGCAACAGTCCGACCGGGGTGTTGGAATTGGCCGCGATCACCGATTGCTGCACCTGGTCGAAACCCAGGCCCATGGCCGCGATGCGGTCGGGGTCGAGCCGCACGCGCACGGAATAGAGCTGCTCGCCGAAGACCTGCACCTGCGCGACGCCCGGCACGCGCGACAAGGCAGGCCCGATGATGGTGCTGGAGATGTCGTTCAGCCGATACAGCGGCACGTCGCCATTGGTCTCGAGCGTCAGCAACAGCACCGGCGCATCGGCCGGGTTCACCTTCCGGTAGGAAGGCGGCGTCGTCATCTCGGTCGGCAGGCGCCGCTGGGCGCGCGTCAGCGCCGCCTGCACGTCCTGCGCGGCGGCGTCGATGTTGCGGTTCAGCACGAATTGCAGGGTGATCTGCGTCGTGTCCTGCCCGTTCACCGAGGAGATCTGGTCGATCCCGGCGATGGTCGAGAATTCGCGTTCCAGTGGCAGGGCGACCGAGGTCGCCATCGTCTCCGGGCTGGCGCCGGGCAGGTTGGCGAAGACGGTGATGACCGGGAAATCGACGCGCGGCACCGCCGCGACCGGCAACCTGAGATAGCCGACCACGCCGGCGATGATCGCCGCGGCGGCCAGCAACCCCGTCATCACGGGGCGGCGGATGCAGAGCTCGGAGATGTTCATCGCGACCCGGCCCTACCGCGGCGCTGCCTGGGACACGCGCTGTGGCGTGCCGGGTTCGGTGCGGCCGCGTTCGACGACCCGCATGCCGTTGGCCACGCGCTGCGCGCCATCGACGATGACGCGGTCGCCGTCGCGCAAATCCCCGCGCAGCACGGCACGGCCGCCATTCACCCGCACCAGTTCCACCGCCTGCCGTCGCGCCTGGCCGTCCTTGAGCAGGAAGACGAAGCGGCCTTCCTGTCCGACCTGCAGGGCCGCGGCGGGAACCGAGAGCGCGTCGGGTTCGATGCGCGGGATTAGCGTGACCCGGACGTACTGGCCGGGCCACAGCCGCAGGTCGGCATTGGCGAAGCGCGCCTTGAGCATGATCGTGCCTGTCTGGGTATCGACCGTGCTGTCCACGAAAACCAGGCGTCCTTCGGTCGGCGGCTCGTTCGAATCGCCCGGCACGACGCGCACCAGCGGACCTTCACCGCCCGCGGCCATGGCGGCGCGGATCTCGCCGAGCCAACGCTCGGGCACCGAGAATTGCACCAGGATTGGATCGACCCGCGTGATGGTCGCCATGCCCGCGCTTTCGGCCTGGCGGACGAAATTGCCGGGACGCAGCGGCAGCGCGCCGAGCCGGCCGGACATTTCGGCGCGGACCGAGGCGAATTCGATGGCAAGGCGGGTCTGGCTGATCAGCGCCTCATCCGCGCGGACCACCGCCTGGGCGGAGGCCGCATCGGCCTGGGCCTGCTCGAAGCGCTGCTGGGCGGTGTAGCCTTCCCCGCGCAGGGATTGGTACCGCACGAGATCGGATTGGGTGCGAGTGAGCAGGGCGCGGTCGCGGGCAAGCTGTGCCTCCTGCTGCGCCAGGATCGCCTGGTTCAGCCGGGAATCGAGGATGAACAGCGGGTCGCCCTGGTTGACGGTCTGGCCTTCCTCGACCAGCACACGTTCGATCTGGCCATCGACGCGGGGACGGACGGTGACCACCGCTTCGGGCACCACCAGGCCGTTCGAGGTGATCTCGATCGGCAAGGGACCGCGGATCGCCGGTTCGGTGGTGACGGCAACTGCCAAGGGTCCGGCGGGGCGGGCCTGCTGCGGCGCGGCCGCGGCCATGGGCGCGCGCTGCTGGTACCAGTACCAGCCGCCCACGCCGCCCGCCGCGACCACCACAAGAAGAAATAGTCGCCCCGATCGCGTCATCGCATGTCCCCAGCCGGCCACCGTCCATTGGCGCACTGCAACATGCGACGAACAAGGGGCCGAATACCGATCATTCTCTCAGAATTGTGTCGAAACCCTCCAATTTGTATCGGCGCGCTGTTCGCATGACCGAAACGTCATGCAATGCAACCCTGGCGTACATTCCGTGCTGCTTCCTCCACGCTCCACCTTGCCGGGATGGCGGCAGCCATGCCACGGCGGGGGATTGAGCGCGTGGCCCACCCGCGCCACGCTGCGCCCGACATGCACATTGACATCCCCCCGCCCGGCGAGGCCCGGACCATCATCCCGGGCCTGCGCTGGATGCGCTTCCCCCTGCCCTTCCCGCCCAGCAACGTTAATGTCTGGCTGCTGGAGGACGGCGAGGGGTGGCTCGCCATCGATGCCGGCATCAACAATGACGACACCCGCGGCCACTGGCGCACCGCCATCGCCGGAGAGGCCTTCGGCAACCGGCCGCTGACCGGCTTGCTGATCACCCATTTCCATCCTGACCATGCCGGGCTGATGGGCTGGCTGGCGGCGGAACACCGCCTGACGCCCATGATGACGCGGATCGAGTGGCTGCAGGCGCGGTCGCTATGGTTCGACACCGGTGCCGAGATGATCGAGCACCAGGTCGAATTCGCCCGCATCTCCGGCGCGCCGGCCGAATACGGCGCCTTCCAGCGTGCGCGCGGGCCGCTGTACCAGGTGTCGGTGGCCCCGCTGCCGCGTGCCTTCCGCGCCATCGCCGATGGCGACACCCTGGTGATCGGCGGGCGGGAATGGCGGGTGATGACGGGCCAGGGCCATGCGCCCGACATGGCCTGCCTGTTCTGCGCCGAGGCCAAGGTGCTCATCGCCGCCGACCAGATCCTGCCGCGCATCACGCCCTATATCGGACTGCATGCGGGGGAACCGATGGCCGATCCGCTGGGGGCCTTCCTCGCCACGCTGGAACGCTTCCGCGTGCTGCCGGACGACACGCTGGTGCTGCCGTCCCATGGCGAACCCTTCACCCTGCTGCACAGGCGGCTCGACGCGCTGGCGGCACATCACGCCGATCGGCTCGGCGCGCTGGAGGAGGCCTGCCGGGAACCGCAGACGACACATGCCTTGCTGCCGGCGTTGTTCCGTCGGCCGCTCGACAACCGCAGCCTCGGCTTCGGGCTGGGGGAGACGCTCGCACATCTGCGCCGCCTGGAAGCGATGGGCCGCGTCGAAAGACTGCCCGACGCCGACGGCGTGATTTCCTGGGCAAGGATCTGACCATGGCACGTCCGGCACGCCGCATCCCGACGCCGCGCGCGATGATCGTCGCCCCGCAGCCCGAGGCGGTGGAGGCGGGTGCCGCCGTGCTCGCCGCCGGCGGCAACGCGATCGACGCGACGCTCGCCTGCGCCTTCACCCAGGGCGTGGTCGATCCGATGATGTGCGGCATCGGTGGCCTCGGCGTGCTGACCATCCACGACCCGAAGACCGGCACGCAGGTCGTCTTCGACGGCCTGTCCCCCTGCCCGGCCGGCGCGCATGCGCAGATGTGGTCCAACCTGTTCGAGCGTGAATGCTCTGACGGCTATGGCTTCGTGCTGCGCGGCGCGGTGAATGAGATGGGGCGCACGGCGGTGACCGTCCCATCCATCCTGCGGACTTTCGCCGATGCGCATGCGGCATTCGGCAGGATGCCCTGGGCCAGCCTGTTCGACGGCGCGATCGGCTGCGCGCGCGATGGCTGGATGGTGCGCCCGCATGTCCACACCATGATGGCGATGGATGAGACCGCCTATGGCCGCGTCAACACCGCCGAGAAGCTGAAGCTGACCAAGGATGGCGCACGGCTGTACCTGCGCGCGGACGGCACGCCGAAGCGGCCGGGCGATCGCGTGGTGAATGCGGAACTGGCCGAGACGCTGGGCACGATCGCGCGCGACGGCGCGGATGCCTTCTACACCGGCGAGATTGCCCGCCGTATCGCCGCAGATATGGCAGCCCATGGCGGGTTGATCACCGAAGACGACCTCGCTGCTGTGCGGTCGCGTCGCGCCGCGCCGCTGCGCGTGCCCTATCGCGGCCGTATGCTTATCCTGCCACCGCCGCCCGCCGGCGGTATCTTCGTGGGCGAGGTGCTACGTATCCTCGAACATTTCGACCTGCCGTCGATGGGTCACAACAGCGCGGCGATGATCGCCGTGCTGGCCGAGGCGATGAAGATCGCCGGCATCGACAAGGACACCCATGTCGGCGATCCGGACTTCGTCCCGGTGCCGCTCGACATGCTGCTCGGCGATACGCACACCGCCGACGCCGCCGAACGCATCCGTCGTGGGGAACGCGCGGACCTGACGCGCGTCGGTGCGGAATCGAAGGGCACGACCACCATCTCCTGCGTCGATGCCGATGGGCTGGTGGTGTCGGTCACGCATACGCTCGGCGTGCCGTCTGGCGTGGTGGTGCCGGGCATGGGCTTCATGCTGAACGGCGCGATGAACTGGTACGATCCACGCCCCGGGCGGCCGACTTCCTACGCACCAGGCAAGCGGCGGTATTCATCCATGTCGCCGCTGATCGTGATGGAGGGTACGACACCTGTTGCGACGCTGGGCGCACCGGGCGGCGCTTGGATTGGCGTGGCGCTGGCGCAGGTGCTGGTGAACCTGCTGGATTTCGGCATGGGTATCCAGGAGGCCGTGCTGGCACCGCGCGTGAGCGCGACGAGTGCCACGCTCGACCTGTCGCTGCGCATCCCGCGCGCGACGGAAGCGGCGCTGGCGGCCGATGGCTATCGCGTGAAGCGCGTGCCGACGACCTATGCCTTCGCCGGCGTGCACGGCATCGCCTTCTGGGATGGCGCGCTGGAAGGCGCGGCCGATCCGCAGCGCGACGGCTATCCGGCGGGGATCGCCTGATGGATTTGGCGGCGTTCTGCCGGGCGATCCCGAAGGTGGAACTGCATGTCCACCTGCTGGGCGCCATCCGACTTGACACGCTGGCCGAGATGGCGGGGCGCCAGGGTGCAGGCTTCTCGGCCGAGGAGGTCGCCGAGTTGGCGCGGCGCGATGCCAAGCCCAAGGGCGTCCTGCACATCCTGCGCGCGCTGGAACAGCGCATCCTGCGCGGGCCGGAGGATCTGCACCGCATCGCCTATGAATACCTGGAAGACGCCGCATCGCAGGGCGTCCGCCATGCCGAGATCTTCTGGAATCCGACCGGCACGGCACGCGATTCCGGCATTCCCTATGCGGCCGGCGCGGATGCCATTCTCGCCGCCTTCGACGACGCCAAACACGACCACGGCATCGCCGCGCTGCTGATCCCATCCATCGACCGCGAGGCGACACCCGAGGAAGCCGCCGAGATGGTCGGCTGGATGGAAGCGCATCGGCGCGATCGCATCATCGGGCTCGGCATCGACTATCGCGAGAATGACGGACCGCCCGAGGCCTTCTGGAAGGCCTACCGCGCGGCAAAGCAGGCCGGCTTCCGCCTGACCGCCCATGCCGGCGAATTCGGCTGCCATTGGCGCAACATCGAAACCGCCATCGACCTGCTGGAGGTCGAGCGCATCGACCACGGCTACACCGTGCTGGACAATCCGGCGCTTGCGCGGCGCTGCGCCGATCGCGGCATCGTCTTCACGGTGGTGCCGACCAATTCCTACTATCTGCGGACGCTCGATCCGGATCGCTGGGCGCTCGACCATCCGATCCGCCGCATGCCGGCCGCGGGGCTGCTGATCCATCCGAACACCGACGACCCGCCGCTGCATCGCGTCGATCCGCAACGCTGCTGGTCCATGATGGTGGAGGATTTCGGCTTCGACCTCGATGACCTCCGTGGCTTCATGCTGAACGGCATCCTCGGCGCCTTCATCCCCGATGCCGAGAAGCGCGGGCTCGCCCAGACCTTCGTGGCCGAATACGACGCGCTGCGCGCGGCGATGCACAGCGCCGGCTGACATCACGCTGGCGTGCGGCGGACCGCGCATTGCTTCGGACCGCTGTTTCAATGACCCTGTCGCGCATCGGCGGGACGGCGATCAACGCCACGGCCCCGCGCGTGCCGGAGGATGTTCCAAGAATGCGCCAAAGCCCCATTGCGATCGCCCTGATCGCGGTCACCAGCCTGTCCGGCGCGGCGCAGGCGCAGTCACCGCAATTCCCGGCCTGCCCGCCGACGATCGAGGTGGCCCAGCAATTCACCGGTGCCGCCCCCGAGGGCTGGCAGGTCGTACCGAGGCCGACCGATCGCCGCGTCGCCGATATCCGCTTCCAGAACGGCCCGTCGCCGACCGAACCCTTCATCGCATCCACCTCCGGCAGCGGCCCGGGACCGAGTTGGAGCCTGCACTACGAATTCCCTGCCTCGCTCGCCGCGGTGCACATGGTCTGCATCTACGCCAACACCGCCTTCAGCCTGGTGCGCGAGGTGCGCGGCCCGCTGCCACCGCGTGCCAGCGTGACCTACGACCATGTCCGCTTCACGGTGACCCTGTCCTACCCATGACGTAATCCGACAGGTGGCAGGGTCGTCGGCCCTTACGGCGACGGCCCTGGCCGCCTATGACGGGGCCAACCAGAAGCCCCGATGGATACCGCCGCATGAACGCTTCCGAGACGATCGCCGCCATCCGCGCCGATGCCCGCTTCGCCAAGGCCGCCGAGACGCTGGCCGCAGACCACGATCGCACGGTCGCCGATGTCGTCACCCTGACCGAGATCCCCTCCCCGCCCTTTGGCGAGGAAAAGCGCGCTGCCGCCTATCTCGACCTGCTGCGTGCCCATGGGCTCGAGGAGGTGGAGCAGGACGAGATCGGCAACGTCATGGGCATCCGCCGCGGCTTCGGCAATGGCGACATGCTGGTGGTCGCCGCGCATCTCGACACCGTCTTTCCCGCCGGCACCGATGTGCGCGTGCGCCGCGAAGGGACGAAGCTGTTTGCCCCGGGGGTGAGCGACGACACCTGGTCGCTGGCGGTGAACCTCGCCTTCATCCGCGCATTGGATGCGGCCGGCATCCGCACGCGCCAGGACCTGCTGTTCGTCGGCGATGTCGGGGAAGAAGGGCTCGGCGACCTGCGCGGCGTGCGGCACCTGTTCGCGACATCGCGCCACCGCCCGCGCATCCGCGCCTTCCTGACGGTGGACAGCCCGGATGTGGACCGCATCGTCTCGGGCGGCGTCGGGTCTCGACGGTATCGCGTGACCTTCCGCGGCCCCGGCGGGCATTCCTATGCCGCCTTCGGCCTGGTCAACCCGATGTATGCGATGGCGGAAGCAGCGCGCGGCCTCGCCGCCGTCGAGGTGCCGAAATCGCCGCCGACAACCCATTGCGTGTCTGTTGTCTCGGGCGGCACCTCGATTAACGCCATCGCCAATGCGGTGACGATCGAGGTCGATCTGCGCTCCGCCTCCGCGCTGGAACTCGACAAGCTGGACCAGCGCTTCCTGAAGATTGTCGATGAGGCGGTGGCGACGGAAAATGCCGCCCGCTCCGTCGCTGCCGGCGTGATCACCGCCGAGATCGCCCGCGTCGGCGATCGCCCGGCTGGTGAGACGCCGGCAGGTTCACCGATCTGCGCCATCGCTGCGGCGGCCGTCGCGGCGGAAGGCTATGCGCCGCGCTTCGAATTCTCCTCGACCGACGCGAATGTGCCGATGAGCCTCGGCATCCCCGCCTTGAAGGTGGGTGCGGGCGGGCGCGGCGGGCGGGCGCATTCGCTGGAAGAATGGCTCGACGTCGCCCCCGAGGAGAGCCTGCGCGGCATGCGCACGACACTCGCCGCCATCCTGGCGCTGGCGGGGATGGAGGGGATCGGCTGATCCCCTCACGGCGCCTTCAGAAGGTGAAGGTCACCGCCAGGAAGGCGCCCTGCATCGTCAGCTTGTTGACCAGGTCGTTGCTGCCCTGGTCGAAGGCCATCGCGCGGTAGCCGAGGACAACCCCGGCCCAGCCGCTCTGGTAGCCGATGCCGCTGAAGGCCTGCCAGGTGATGTTGGAATCGCCCGTGCCAATATCGGCGTAGTACGGCACGAAGAAGCCGGAATCGCCGATCCGGATACGCCCGCGCAGCCCGACGATGCCGTTCCAGATGTTGTCGCTGCCCGACAGGCGGCCGTTGCGCGACATCACGACGCCGTTGCCGCGCGGGCCGGTGATGTCGGTGCTCAGCCCGTAATTGGTCCGCGCATCCAGTGCGAGCAGGCGGAAGCCGGCGATCGCATCCACATTGCCCCAGTCCCCCGAGGCAAGCGTATAGCCGCCGCCCAGCGTCCAGACCGTCGCCTGGAGCGAACTGTCGCCGCTCACATTCACGGTACTGGAGATCGGATTCGACGGCAGCACGGCGGCGTTGACCGCATCCACCCGGCTCGAGCTCGATCCGAGATCGACATACATCAGGTCAGTGATGATGGAAAAACGGCCGTAATGCGCCTCGGCCGCGATCATCGCGGCGAAGTTCAGGTCGCTCAGGTAGTTGTCGGCATCCGCCTTGACCGACGCCTGCGCGTCGCGGCCAGTCGGCAGCGCGTAGTTGAGCGTGGTGTTGAACGTCGGCGCCCAGGCGTAGACGCCGATCTGGAAGCTCCAGCCAGAGGCCTCGCCGGCGCCCTGTGCCCTGGCGGCCGGGCCGATCAACAATGCCGCAACAAAGGCCGCGGGAAGCAGGCGTGATAGGCGCATGTTGGCGTGGCCTCCTGACGCATCGGGTAATCGACGGGCATCGGCATGGGGATGCCAGCCGGGACTCCTGGAAATGGCCGAAACAATCCTTCGCCTCGGCCGCCAATGCCAGATGTAATCGATAGCCGTTTCCCGCATTCGTGAGGCCGGCATCGACCGACGCGCCATCAGCCCGCCGGCTTCGGCTGCGCGGCGAGGACGGCGTCGAAGCGATCCATGCGGTCGATGCCGCCGACCAGTTCGGCGAAACCGTCGCGGCGCAGCAGGTCGCGCACATCGCCATGCGGTCCCGCAACGGCCAGCCGGATACCCTTGGCCGCCAAGGTCGCATGCAGCTTGCGCAGCATGCCGACCGCGGCGAGATCAAGCGACGGCGCGGCCGAGAGGTCGCAAACGACGAGATGCACCGAGCCCGGCGGCATGTCCGCGAGTCGCCCGAGCACGGCGGCAAGCACGTTGTCGACGTTCACGTACATCAGCGCCCCGTCCGGGCGGAATGCCAGCACGCCCGGGATCGGTTCGTTGTCCGGATGGCGCGTGCTGTCGCTGTACAGGGCAGTGCCAGGTATGCGCCCGAGGAAAGCGACATGCGGCCGGCTGGCGCGCAACAGCATGATCAGCACGGATACCAGCGCCGCCAACAGGATCCCCTGCAGGATGCCGAGCAGCAGCACGCCCGCCAGCGCCACCGCGGCGGCCGCGAAATCGGATCGGCTGACACGCCAGAGGCGACGCAGCTGGGGAATGTCGATCAGGCCTGCCACGGCCGTCAGCACCACCGCGGCGAGCGTCGCCTTGGGCAGGTCGGCCAGCAGCCCGGTCAGGAACAGCAGGCACAGCGCCAGCGTCGCCGATGCAAAGCACAGCGCCAACGGCGTGCGAGACCCGGCCTTCTCGGCGACTGCGGATTGCGACAGGCCGCCGGCGACCGGATAGCCATGGCCGAGCCCGGCCATAAGATTTGCCGCCCCGATGCCGAGGAATTCCTGGCGCGCATCCAACGCGTATCCGTGCTTCTCGGCAAAACCGCGCGCCGCTGACACGCCTTCGATATAGGCCAGCAGCAGGCAGCCGGCGGCGAGCGGAAAGACGCCTTCCACATCCGTGAGCCGGAGCGATGGCAGCCCAAGTTCCGGTAGCCCAGACGGGATCAGCCCGGTCACCGACACGCCCCGTGCCGCGAGCCCCAGCACCCCGGAGGCGACGATCGACAGCAGCACCACGCCAAGGGCGACAGGCCGCCCCGGCAGGACCTTGCCGCCCATGACGAGCAGCAGAAGGGCGACCAGCCCGACGACCAGCGTGACGACTCTCAAGTCGGGCAACTGACCGGCCATCGTCACGATCCGCTCGATGGTATTCGACCCACCGCCCGCGACCCCGAACAGCGCCGGCAACTGCGTGATCGCGATGGTGATGCCGGCGCCCGCCTTGAATCCGACCAGGATGCTGTCGCTGATCAACTTGACCAGCACGCTGAGCCGCAGCGCCCAGGCGAGGATGCACAGGATCGCGACCGCGAAGGCGGCGAGGCTCGCGATCGACGCGTAACGGGCGGCGTCGCCGCCAGCCATCGCACCGACCGAGGCCGCGACCATCAGCGAGATGGCCGATGTCGGTCCGATGGCGAGATGGCGGGACGAGCCCAGCAGCGCATAGCCGAGCCCGCCCAGCATGTAGCCATAGACGCCGACCTGCGGCGGCAAGCCTGCGAGCGTCGCATAGGCGAGCGCGACGGGCACCGCATAGGCGGCCAGCGTAATGCCAGCGACAAGATCAGCCCTCAGCCACGCAGGCTGGTAGCCCGCGACCCAGCCGAAGGGTGGCAGCAGCGCGCGCAGCCGCCCTGTCCGCATGGCACTCGCGGCGCCCGTCCCGGTGGGCCGGCTGCCAGGGGCGGTGGCATCGTCGGTCGGCGCGGGGGCGCCATCGCCAGTCGGGCCACGCGGTGCGCTCATGCCCCGGGGACCTCCTGTCGCGCCGCTGCTTCGCCGTCACCCGGCCGCCGCGTGGGCGCAGGCATCGTGACGGCTTCGGCGGTCAGGTCGCGCTGCAGGAAGTAGTTCAGGAAGGTGCGGATCGCGGCGACGGCGGCGAGCTTGCCGATCTGGTCCCAGTCCGGCGAGATCGCGGTGCCGACGATGTCGGCCGCAAGCTGGAATTCGAGAGCGAGCAGCAGGCTGCGTGCCAGGCCCATGCGCACGTTGCGCGTCCGCATCCCGACCAACGGCCCGACCAGCTGAACCAGCGCAACGATCATCGCCACCAGGATGATGAGGACGCTTACGGCCTCGATGCCGAGCTTCAGCCAGGATGCCGCGACGCTGACCGCGGCTTCGAGACCCTCGGGCAATGGACCCAGATGCATCGCTCAGCCCCGCATCGCGTGCCGCGGCACGCCGAACATGTCAGTGCGCCCGTCTCGGGGCGGGACGGATGCGGCGCTTGTCCAGGCCGCCGGGTCCGTCGCCTTCGGCCGCCGGCGCGACGGCGCGAAGCCGTGTGGCCGCGGCGGCCACACTCGGCGGCGCGGCGTCGTCCTCGACCCGTGGCGCGGCTGCACCCTCGATCGGTGTTGCGGCTGCGCCCTCGATCGGTGTTGCGGCGGCGCCCTCGACCGAAGCCGCGGCGGCGTCCTCGCCGATGAACATGCGCTCGATCGCCGCAAGGCGCCGGGTCACTTCCTCCGGCATCTCGCCCGCCGCAATGATGACGGAGCGCAGCAGAGCGAAGCCCTCGGCGCGCGCACCCGCATCCGCCGGGAGCAGCGCCGGCAGGCTCTCGATGGCACGCGCCTCGTCGATCAGCAGCATGAAGAACTGGTACCGGACAATGCGCTTGAAGTCAGGCAGCGGCAGCGCCTGAACGCCGAAGTGCCGGCGGATGAGGCGGATCACGCCGAAGCTGCGCTCATCGGCCTGATGGGTGGGCAGGCGGATCCACAGCAGGGCACGCAACACGGCTTCGCGCAGCCCGCCCTCGCTCATCGCCGCGCGCAACCGCTCGGTGGCCATGGCCACGAAGTGCCGATGGTCGGGGGAATCGGCCGGCAGCATCCGCGGCGGGGCGCTGGCGGCAGCCACGCCCGTCATCGCCTGGACAATCGGCGCCGCATAGAACTCCTGGAAGAAGCGCTCGGTCAGCGCGTCGCGCTGCCGGCCATAGGCCTGGAGCGTCTGCGTCACGGCGTCCGAGACCTGGCGTTCGGCGACGCGGCCGGGATTGTCGGGCGCCACCGGCGCGCGGCCGGCGCGTGCCAGGTCGGCCGCCCAGCGGACCCAGCCCATCCAGGGATTGCGGTCCGAGAACAGCGTGTAGGACAGCCGCGCCGGATGCAGCTGCGCCGAGGCCATGGTCATCGCCGGCGTGGCCAGCTGGCGGACCGCCGGCTGGGCAAGCTGGCGGTACAGGGCGAGATTCGTCTCCGACAGCCGGCGCATCGCCGCGAAGCGCTTCGCGTCCTCCTCGCTGGTGCCGCCATAGGCGGCGAGGTCGGCCAGTGCGCGCGCCTCGAAGGTGGCAAGCCAGTCGCCATGGGCAGGAGCGTCCACCGGCTGGTCCTTGGCCGGGTGCAGCACCGCCTCGTAGAGTCCGGGCGGCAGCACGTCGATCATGTCCATGTTCGACGCGAATTCGTTGTGCTCCTTCCGTGCCACACCGCCCGAGACGAAGATGCCCAGGTGCCCGATGCTGGCATGGACGGAATAGACGATGGTCTGCCCGTGCGTGCGAAGGTCGTCGAGGCTGCCGTACAGATCGGTGATCCAGGACAGCGCCTGCGCCGGCGGCGTGATGTCGTCGCCTTCCGAGCAGAACACGATGATCGGCGAGGCGATGGCGCGCAGGTCGACGCGCGTGCCATCGGAGAAGGTGAGCTCGCCGGTGGCCAGGCGGTTGCCGATGAACAGCGCATCGACGATAAACTGCATCTCGGCGGCGTTCAGTTCGACATGGCCACCCCACCATGTCTCGAAGCCGAGATAGCGCTCGGCGGCGCTGTCCACATCGGCCCAGACCTCATACTGCTTGGTCCAGTAGGTATTGGCCGGATTTCCAGATTCGAAATTGGTCACCAGCCAGGCGCCATCGAAGATGCCGCCGCCGAGATCGCCGGTCATGGCGGTCATCCACGACCCGCCCAGCAGGCCGCCCAGGTAGCGCATCGGCGCCTTGCCGGGCACGCCTGCCCAGGTGGAAACCGGGCTGCCCGCGACCATCAGCGGGCCGAAGGCGTCGGGACGGATGGCCGCGGCCATCAGCAGCGCCCAGCCGGCCTGGCAATTGCCGATCGCAACCGGCTTGCCGTCGGCATCCCTGTGGCGGCGCCCGACCTCCTCGGTGAAGGCGACGATGGCGCGGACCACATCCTCGATCGTCTGGCCGGGTTCCGGCTTGGGCCGGAAGCCGACGAAATAGCACGGATGGCCGGCGGCCAGGGCGACGCCGATCTCACTGTCGGCCTTGAAGCCGCCGATGCCCGGGCCGTGGCCGGCGCGCGGGTCGATGACGATGAAGGGGCGGTTGAGCGGGTCGGTCGCCGGGGCGCCGGCGGGCGGGGTGACGCGCGCCATCCAGTAATTCACCGGCCGGGGCAGTTGGCGCCCGTCCAACACGACCTCGAAACCAAAGTCGAGGACATTGCGCATGGGGTCGTCCTCGCGTTCGAGGAACGCGTTGCCGCGCTCCCGAAGAACATCGAGGAACATCACCGAACGCTGCCAGGCATCCACGGCATAGGCCGCCCAGGGTAGAAGGCCGGGATCGGGCGTCATGGGGGTTCTCCTGCGGCGCGTGCGGGTGCCTGGACAGTGAAGCCACCACTAGCAGGGCCAGCGGTCGCCGTGCTTGATTCTGATCATACCAGCAATTTGCCCGGCGACCGCAGGAATGACGCGCCCTGCCCGCCCGGGATGCCGCGCGGCGGGGACACGGCCCGCGCCCGCCACCAATGGCCCGTGGCGGCCCGCCTTGCCCAGGCGGGCCCGCCGGGGTCAGCGCGTCACGCGCACGCGCGCAGTTCGACTCCGCGCTTGCTGCGCTCAGGCGTGAAGGCCACGCCGCCGCGTTCGAAGATCCGCCGCAGCGTGGCGAGGACCGTCGTCGGCGGCATCGCGTGGCCCGCTTCGAAGGTTTCCAGCAGCGCCACCGGTATGCGCGCGACGAAGGCGACTTCCGCCGTGTCGAGATCGAGCAAGGCCCGAGCCTCGCGGCACAGCAGTGGCGTCAGGACAGGTTCCATGGGGCTTGGCTCCCTCGCCTGCGTCGTGTTGCGCCTCAGCCCTTCGAGGCCTTGCGCTTGGCCTTCTTGACGCCGCCCAGCGCGGCGGTCTTCAGCGAGGGGCTGGCCTTGAAGCGCACCGTGGCGCCGGCCTTGATCTGGACCTTCTCGCCGGTCTTGGGGTTCAGGCCGGTCCGCTTGGGCGTCTCGCGCACGGTGAAGGCGCCGAAATCGGGAATGGTGAAACGCCCGCTCTGCACGATCTCGGTCTTGATGGCCTCGATGATGTCGCCGGCCAGCTTGGCCGATGCGACGCCGGACAGTTCGGTGGCGCCGGCGATGACGTCTGTCAGGAACTTCTTTGACACGGACAGGATCTCCACATTGCAGAGATCACCGCATAGCGGAGCGCGCGAAACTTGTCAGCGCCCGTAAGCGGATTCGGACATGCGCGGGAAGCGCCGCTACAGCGCGTCACGCGCCTGCGCCACCGCGTCGCGGGTCGCGACCAGCGCCGCCAGGGTGATCGCGGCCTGTTTCACCGCACCGGCTTCGTCAGGATCGACATAGGAGACCTGCTCCTCGGCATCGACCACCCCGGCGGCGAGCTGTTCGCGCAATTCATCGAGTCGGGTCCCGACCTCGGCGGTGTCGGCATCCGCCATCGCGAGCCATTCGGCCACGATGACGTCGACCTCGCGCGCCATGCGCCCGGGCTGGACGCCGCGGGCGGCCATGGCCTGCAGGCGCAGCAGCGCCGCATCGAGTGGACGCATCGGCGCCCGCCGCCCGCCTGCCATGGTCGTGATCCTCATTCATGCGTTTAACGCACATGTTCTGATATTGTTCCATTCGCCGCAATGGCATGGCCTTGCCATGCCGCGTGGCGATCACCCGATCAGGTCGAGGATGATCCGGCGCAACTCGGCCTGGGACAGGCCGGTGGGCTTCGGCGCGGACGCCGCATCATGGGCGGGGTCCTGTGGATTGACGGGGGTCTGATACCCGCGCGGGGCATCGTGATTGAGCAGAGTGTGCATGTGCATTGCCAGCGGGGCGCGTCCATCGGGACGGTCCGCCAGTATCCTTGAAGTCTGGGCGTGTGGTGGAAGGTTGTGCGATCGGGACCGGAGCCGCGCCGGGTGGCGCATGGCCCGTTTGTCGATCAGGCGCTCAGCGGGCCCCGCAGGGCCCGGGCGCGAGACGGGCGGGCACCGAGGCGCCCACCCGTTGCAGGCGATCGTTCAGGCGAGCTTCAGGTTGCAGGCCGACATCTTGCCCTGCTGGCCGCGCTGCACGTCGTAGGAGATCTTGTCCCCTTCGCGCAGCGCGGAGATGCCGGCGCGCTCGACGTCGGAGATGTGGACGAACACGTCATTGGTGCCGTCTTCCGGCTGGATGAAGCCAAAGCCCTTGGTCGCGTTGAACCACTTGATGGTGCCATTGGACATGGAAGTATTCCGATCAAACAAAATGTGCCGCCACGCGAAACCGCATGGCGGATCAAACTGATGCAGGGAGCGGGCAGCGGGCTCGGTGCTCGATCACGAGCTTGGAGAGCAGGCCGAACCAAACAAGGCTGACGAGGCATAAGTGGGCGCCTGGGTGGCGATTGCAAGGGGTCGGGACCGACCGCCCATGTCATGGACCGCTGGAGCCTGTGCCGACCTCGAACGCCGGCGCCGCCATACGGCGACCTGAATTGCGCGCCATGCGATGTCGCATTGGCGACTTGACGGTCCGGCGGAGTCGCGTTGTGCGGTCCCGAATCTCGGTAGGGCCGCTGGTTCAAGGTCACCGCAATCTCATCTGCCACCATTGACGGAATGTCCTTTCGTCAGGTCACCTCTCCTGACCTTCCCGCCTCGATGGAGTTCGACATGTCGCACCGGCCCTTGCGCGCACTCCTCGCCTTGCTGCTGCTCGGATCGTTCTGGCTGCCGCCGTCGTCGGCACCGCGCGCCCAGACCCTGACCGCCGTGCTGGAGGCGGAGATCGTCACCCTCGATCCGCATTTCACACCGGCCTATATCACCCGCACCTTCGGCTACATGGTGTTCGACACGCTGTTCGCCATGGACGGCCAGGGGCGGGTGCAGCCGCAGATGGTCCAGGACTGGACCACCTCTCCTGACGGGCTGACCTGGACCTTCACCCTGCGCGAGGGACTGACCTGGCATGACGGCACGCCGGTCACGGCCGCGGATTGCGTGGCGTCCATCCGGCGCTGGGGCGGCCGCAGCGCGATCGGCAGCCGACTGCTCGCCGCGACCGCGACCATCGAGGCGACCGGCCCGCGCAGCTTCACCCTGACGCTGAAGCAGCCCTATGGGCTGGTGCTCGATACGCTCGGTACAACCTCCTCCCCCGCCCCCTTCATGATGCCGGAACGCCTCGCCCGTACCCCGGGCACCGAGCGCATCACCGAGATCATCGGCTCCGGCCCCTTCACCTACAGCCGTGCCGACCATCGTACCGGCGACCGCATGCTGCTGCGGCGCAACGCCGCCTACGTGCCGCGCAGCGAACCGTCCGACCATCTGGCCGGCGGCAAGGTCGCGCGCATCGAAGCGCTCGACATCCGCGTCATCCCCGATGGCGCGACGGCAGTCTCGGCGATGCGCGCCGGCGAGATCGACTACATCCAGTATGCGCCCTTCGACCTGCTCGGCCAGTTGGAGCGTGACCGCCGCGTGCGGTTGCAGAACTTCACCGGGCTGGACCAGTTCACCGGCCATTACCGGCTGAACGCGGCCTCGGGGCCCTTTTCCGACCCGGCGGTCCGGCGCGTGCTGCTGCACCTGGTCGACCAGTCGGAGGTGATGGCGGGCTTCGGCCTGTCCGACCGCTACGCCCGCACCTGCAATGCCTTCTTCATCTGCGGCTCGCCCTATGAATCCGATGCGGGGACGGAACCGATGCGCAGCCCGTCCATCGAGGCGGCGCGCGCGGCGCTGCGGCAGACACGCTATGCCGGCGAGCCGGTCATCGTGCTGGTCGCCAACGATCTGGAGGCGGCGAAGATCTCCTCCGAGATCCTGGCCGACCGGCTGCGCCGCGCGGGCTTCACGGTGGACATGCAGGTGATGGACTGGGCCTCGGTGCTCGCGCGGCGCACGCGCCGCGAGGGCTGGAGCGTCTTCGGCGTGCACGCCCTCGGCGTCGACCTGCACAATCCGCTGACCAATTCGGTGGTCGGCTTCAACTGCACCAGCGCGCTGACCGGCGGATTCCATTGCGTCGAGGAGCTGACGCCGCTGTTCGGCGAGTTCGCCGCCGCACCGACGCTGGAAGCTCGCCAGGCGATCGCGGCGCGGATGCAGCAGATCATCTATCGTGAAGGCATGGGCATCCCCTGGGGCCAGTTCGCGCAACCGGCCGTGCATCGCGTGCAGCTCGAGAACCTGATCCCCTCCGCGATCCCCCTGTTCTGGAATGTCGGGAAGCGTTGAACGCCATGTATGACGTGATCGTGGTGGGGGCCGGTTCCGCCGGCGCCCCGCTTGCCGCACGGCTGTCCGAGGACGGCCATCGCCACGTGCTGCTGCTGGAAGCCGGCCGCGACTGGCGATCCGCCGAGGCGCCGCACGCGCTGCGCAGCGCCAACATCATCCCCTTCATGCACGACCCGAAGCACCAGGCCGAATGGCAGTGGCCCGGACTGATGACGCGCCGGACGGCCGCTCAGGAGCCGAAGTTCTACTGGCGTGGCAAGGCGATGGGCGGGTCGTCCGCCGTCAATGCGCAGATCGCCATCCGCGGCGTTCCGGCCGCCTTCGACGCCTGGGCCGAGGCCGGCTGCGAAGGCTGGGCCGCCAGCGACGTGCTGCCGCTGTTCGATGCCATCGAGGATGACGCCGATACCGGGGTGGCGCCGGGCATCCGCCAGGGCGGCCCCCTGCCCGTCTTCCGCATGCCCACCGACCAGTGGGGCGCGGTCGATCTGGCGCTACGCGATGCGGGCCTGGCCGCCGGCTATCGCTGGAAGCCCGATCTCAATGCGCCCGAAGGCGAGGGCATTTCCTGCAACCCCATCAACCTGCGCGACGGGCTGCGGGTGACCACCAATGACGGCTACCTGGAACCGGCGCGCGGGCGGGCGAACCTGACGATCCGCGGCGGCGCGCTGGTCGATCGCGTGCTGTTCGAGGGCCGTCGCGCGCGCGGCGTCCGCGTGCGCTTCGGCGAGGTATGGGAGGACATCGAAGGCCGCGAGATCGTGCTGTGCGCCGGCGCGATCCACAGCCCTTCGATCCTGATGCGGTCGGGCATCGGGCCTGCCGCATCGCTGCGGGCGCTCGGCATCTCGGTGCTGCACGACCAGGCTTCGGTCGGACAGCACCTGATGGATCATCCGATCCTGCGCGCCAGCATCGACCTCAGGCCGGACTTCCGCGCGGCGGGGACGGATGCCCGCCACACCAATTGCTGCCTGACCTACAGCAGCGGCCTGGCCGGCGGCGGTGAGCGCGACATGATCATGATCGCCTACAACCACCGCGGCCTGACGCAGGATGGCGCACCGGCGCCGGGCGGTGCGGTGGGCGTTGCGCTGTACGATGCCTTTTCGCGCGGCGCGTTGCGCCTGACCTCGGCGGACCCGGACGGGCAGCCCGAGGTGGATGAGAACATGCTGGCCGACCCGCGCGACCGGCTGCGGATGCGCGATGGCGTGCGGCGCTTGGCGAAGCTGACGGCGCTCGACCCGCTGTCCGGCATTGCCGAACGGATCACCTTCGGCGAAAGCGGCCTGTCCATGGCGGCTGCGGCGGCGCTCGAAGACGATGCGCTGGACACCATCATGCTGCGCGAGGCGGGCGACATCCAGCACGCTGCCGGCAGTTGCCGCATGACGGCGCACGAGGATCCGCGTGGCGTGGTGGACCCGGATCTGCGGGTGCGCGGCGTGACGGGTCTGCGCGTGGCGGATGCCTCGATCATGCCGACCGATTGCCGCGCCAACCTGCACTTCACCTGCGTCATGATCGGGGAAAACCTGGCGCGCCGCATGCGCGGCTGAAGGTTATTCCGGATGCCGGAATGGTCGATCCTGCAGACGGCCGACATCGCTTCGCCGTGGTAGGAGCCATGCCGAACGCACCGCCAGACGGGCGGTCGGATCGGTGCCTTGCCCCGCGCGATGTCTTCGTGATGGGCTGACGCGCAAGGCGGTCTCCGGCGGTCAGGGCCTGCGGCGCACCACAACGACAATGCCCGGCACGGGCCAATGGTTCAGCAAGAATAGGGAAACGGACATGCAGCCCCATCTTGGCCGTCGCGCCATCCTCGCCACCCTGCCGATCGCCACCCTGCCGGCACAGGCGCAGGAGGTATTCCCGTCGCGCCCGATCAGCATCGTCAATGCCTATGGCGCCGGCGGGCAGACCGATATCGCGACGCGGCTGACCGCCGAGCGGCTGT
This sequence comes from Roseomonas sp. CAU 1739, assembly GCF_039839775.1. Lineage (NCBI taxonomy): Bacteria > Pseudomonadati > Pseudomonadota > Alphaproteobacteria > Acetobacterales > Roseomonadaceae > Roseomonas > Roseomonas sp. CAU 1739. The sequence goes on along the minus strand of NZ_JBDOQQ010000003.1, from coordinate 23,342 downwards.
CTGCGGCGATCGGCCAGCGCGTCGTGGTCGAGAATCGCGTGGGCGGCGCGACCTCGATCGCCTCGACCTATGTGGCGCAGGCGCGGCCGGATGGATACACGCTGCTGGCCGGTACCAGTTCGCTGGCCATCAATCCGACGCTGCAACCCAGGCTCACGCCGCGCGATCCGCAGACGGAACTCGCGCCGGTCGGCATGGTCTATCGCGGTGCCTTCGTCTTCCACGTCTATCCGGGATTGCCGGTGACGACGCTGGCCGAGTTCATCACCTATGCGAAGGCGAACCCGGGCAAGCTCAACTATGGCGGCGTGGTGGGCACCGTCGTGCACTTGGCGACCGAGATGCTGTGCCAGCGCGCCGGCATCGAGATGACCGCCGTGCCGAACCGTGGCGGGGTGGAAGGGCTACTCGACCTCCAGGCCGGGCGCATCCACTGCAATTTCCAGTCACCGGTCGAAGCCATGCCGTCCTTGCAGGAGGGCAAGACCCGCGCACTCGCCATCTCGTCTCGCCAGCGCCTGGCGAATCTGGCGGACGTGCCGACGGTGGCGGAGACCCTGCCGGGCTTCGAGGCCGTGCTGTGGATGGCACTGTTCGCACCCGCCGGCACGCCGGGGCCGGTCATCGACAAGGTCGCCGCGGCGCTGAACGCGGTGACCGAGGACAGGGACTACCACGCGCGCATGGCGCAGATCGGCCTGGCGGCTGAAAGCGGCGGCGCGGCGGATGTGCGCGCGCTACTGGCGTCCGATACGCTCAATTGGCGCAGGGTGATCACCGAGGCGGGCATACCGACGAACTGACGCCGGCGGTCGACAGCCCGGACCGTCGGGGCGTGGGGTTGTGCCGGCGATCCTGGAGCAGGGATCGCGGGTAAGCGTCGTGGTGCGGTGCCGATGGTGATGAGGATATGGCGTCCTGCATGTGACGAAACGGGAAACTGGAGCGAAAGCGCATCGATCTGGTGGGGCTGATACCAGCCGCCGAATGAGTCGACCGCTGGTAGCCGTTTTGCCCGCCCCTCAGACGCCGCGCGCGCAAGATCCCGGTATCCCTTCGGGGACAGCCGCCTACGGCGATTGTGGTGAACCTGTCTTGTGATCCTACGGGCGTTCTTGGCAGGCTGCGGAAACTCGTTTGTTCAGGTCGGTGTGGGTCTGATTCGCTTCTGATGGTGGCGGCGGTCGAGCCGATGCGCGGGACGGATCGGCAGACGGGATCGATGTGCAGCTATGTGTGTCCGGAGGCGTTGGTGCCGGCGGATCACCCGCTACGAGAAATTCGGGTTCCCGTGAACGGCGCGCTGGAGCGGCTGTCGGGCGAATTCGACAGGATCTACGCGGCGAGCGGCCGGGACTCGATTGCGTCGCGCGCCATCTTGATATGCCGCAACACCGCGACCGATCTGGTGCCGGATTTCGGTTCGGTCTGGACCTGCCCGGCAAGGACAGCGCGTGCTGCGGCCTCGGCATCGAGTGTGTCGCTCCTGCCGTTGCGCCGCCGGGCGCCGCGATCGGTCCGATTGGCCTTGAGGACGCGATGCCAGGCCTCACGCAGGGCGCGGCCAAGGCCTGCACCATACGATCCGGTCCCCCCGATGCCGAATTTTGCCACCGTGCCGAAGGACAGCGCCCAGGAGCCGATGCGGCGATACCCGGCGCGGTTCAGGCCGTAGAGCTTTGGACGGCAGGCTCGTTCTGATAGCTTGAAGCTCTACGACGCATCGCCCTACCCGGAGAGTGTCTCCTGAGCATCCCAGTTACCCTGGCCCCCGGCGCGGCAGACACAGCGCCGCTTCGCGACCTGATCCTGCGCAAGCTGACCTACACCCTCGGTAAGCTGCCGGCGGAGGCCCGGGACCGCGACTGGTTCATGGCGACCGCGCTGGCCGTGCGTGACCGCATCGTCGACCGTTTCCTGGCAAGGATGCGCGATCCGGCCGGACCTGGCGGCAAGCAGGTCTACTACCTGTCCCTCGAATTCCTGATTGGCCGTTTGTTGCGGGAGAACATCACCAATCTCGGCCTGACCGAGGAATTGCGGGAGGCCTTGGCCGACCTCGGCATCACGCTCGACCAGGCAAGGCTCGCGGAACCGGATGCGGCACTCGGCAATGGCGGCCTCGGGCGGCTCGCAGCCTGCTTCCTCGAGAGCATGTCGAGCCTCGGCATCCCCGCCTTCGGCTACGGCATCCGCTACGATCACGGCCTGTTCCGCCAGATCCTGCGCGAGGGCTGGCAGCAGGAATACCCCGAGGATTGGCTGAGCTTCGGCAACCCGTGGGAATTCGCCCGCCCCGAGATCCGCCACCGCATCGGATTCGGCGGCGAGGTGTCGGTCGAACAGGGCGCCGATGGCACCGAACGCCATCGCTGGCACCCTGGCGAATGGGTGGACGCCGTCGCCTACGACACGCCGGTGGTCGGCTGGCGCGGCCGCCAGGTGAACACATTGCGGCTGTGGCGCGCGCGCGCGCCCGATCCGTTGCGCCTCGACGCCTTCAACCGCGGCGACCATGTCGGCGCCCTGCATGAACAGGTGCGCGCCGAGGCAATCTCGAAGGTGCTCTACCCCTCCGACGACAGCCCGGCGGGGCAGGAACTCCGCCTTCGGCAGGAATACTTCTTCACCTCCGCCGCGCTGCAGGACCTGCTGCGCCGCCATCTGCGGGCGGAGGCTGGGCTCTCGACGCTGCCCGATCGCGTCTCCATCCAGTTGAACGACACGCACCCGGCCATCGCGGTCGCCGAGATGATGCGCCTGCTGGTCGACGACCACGACATCGCCTGGGAGGAGGCGTGGCGCATCACCCGTGGCACCACCTCCTACACCAACCACACCCTGCTTCCGGAGGCGTTGGAATCCTGGCCGGTGCCGCTGATGGAGCGGCTGCTGCCGCGGCACATGCAGATCATCTACCGTATCAATGCCGAGCACCTGGACACAGTGCGCGCGGCGCACCCCGGTGACGACCGGCTGCTCGCCGCCGTCTCGCTGACCGATGAGCACCATGGAAGGCGGGTCCGCATGGGGCATCTCGCCTTCATCGGTTCGCATCACGTCAACGGTGTCTCGGCACTCCATACAGGCCTGATGCGCCAGACCGTCTTCCGGGACCTGCATGCGCTGCATCCAGGCCGCATCGTCAACAAGACCAACGGCATTTCCTTCCGTCGCTGGCTGATGCAATGCAATCCCGGCCTGACCGCGCTGCTGGTCGAAGCGCTCGGCCCACGCATTCTCGATGCGCCGGAAGCGCTGTCCGAGCTGCGCGCCTTGTCGGAGGACGCCGCCTTCCGCGGCCGCTTCGCCGCGGTCAAGCGCGCCAACAAGGAAGCCCTGGCTATCCAGATCCAGGAGCAGGCGGGCGTGCGCGTGGACCCGGCAGCACTGTTCGACGTGCAGATCAAGCGTATCCACGAATACAAGCGCCAGCTGCTGAACGTGCTGCAGACCGTCGCACTCTACGAAGCAATGCGGGCGCAGCCGATGCGCGACTGGACGCCGCGGGTGAAGATCTTCGCCGGCAAGGCCGCGCCCGGGTATCATCGCGCCAAGCTGATCATCAAGCTCGCCTGCGACGTGGCGCGTGTCGTCAACCGCGACCCCGCCGTGCGCGGCCTGCTTAAGGTCGTCTTCCTGCCGAACTACAACGTCTCTGCGGCGGAAGCGATCGTGCCGGCCGCCGACCTGTCCGAACAGATCTCGACCGCCGGCATGGAGGCCTCCGGCACAGGCAACATGAAGCTTTCGCTGAACGGCGCGCTGACGATCGGCACGCTGGACGGCGCAACGGTGGAGATGGCCGATCACATCGGCAAGGACCACATGTTCCTGTTCGGCCTGTCGGCGGACCAGGTCGAGGAGAAGCGCGCGGGGGGCTGGCGCGGGGAACAGGCCATCGCCGCCTCGCCCAACCTGGCTGAGGTGCTTGACGCCATCGGCGGCGGTGTGTTCTCGCCGGACGATCAAGGACGCTACCGCGAGATCATCGATCCCCTGCGCGCGGAGGACTGGTTCATGGTCGCCGCCGATTTCGACGCCTATGTCGCCGCGCAGCACGGCGCCGCCGGGCTCTACCGCGACCCTGAGGCATGGCGGCGGACGGCAGTGCTGAACACGGCGGGCATGGGCTGGTTCTCCTCGGACCGCGCCATCGCGGAATATGCCGCGGAGATCTGGCGCATCGCACCCGCACCATGACCGGCTGGCGCGCCGCGGCGACGGAGATCGCCGAGCTTCTCGCAGCGCGCCACCCTGATCCCTTTGCCCTGCTCGGCCCGCACGCGGTGCCGGGCGGCATGGTGGTGCGGGCCTTCGTGCCTGGCGCCGAGACGCTGGAAGCGCTGTTTGTCGGCGCGTCTCCAATGGCACTCGAACGGCGCGATCCGGACGGCTTCTTCGAAGGCCTCGTCGCCGGCGCCATACCGCCGCTCGCCTATCGGCTGCGTGCGGCGCGGGGCGACGACCGCTGGGAGTTCCTCGATCCCTTCGCCTTCGGCCCGACGCTCGGCCCGCTCGACGACCACCTGCTGGTCGAGGGCACGCATGCCCGGCTCTTCGACCGGCTCGGCGCGCATCCCTGCACACATGTTGGCGCGGCCGGCGTGCGCTTCGCCGTCTGGGCGCCGGAAGCGCGGCGCGCTTCGGTGGTTGGCGACTTCAATGCCTGGGACGGGCGTCGCCACCCCATGCGCAAGCGCGTCGATTCCGGCCTGTGGGAGATCTTCCTCCCCGGCGTGGCGGAGGGCGCGCGCTACAAATATGAGATCCTCGGCCGCGACGGCGAACTCTGCCCGCTCAAGGCCGATCCGTTCGGTTTCGCGGCCGAGTTGCGGCCGGCCAGCGCCTCGGTCGTCGCCCGCACCGACCATTTCGCCTGGACCGATTCCGCCTGGATGGCACAGCGCGCGACACGCGACGCGACCCGGGCGCCCATGGCGATCTACGAGGTCCATGCCGGATCCTGGCGGCGCCATCCGGACGGGCGTTACTATACCTGGGACGAATTGGCGGATGCGCTGATCCCCTACGTCGCCGATCTCGGCTTCACCCATGTCGAGTTCATGCCGGTCAGCGAGCATCCACTCGATGCGTCATGGGGCTACCAGCCGCTTGGCCTCTATGCCGTGACGGCGCGGCACGGACCGCCGGAAGGCTTCGCGCGCCTGATCGACCGCGCGCATGCGGCGGGCATCGGCGTCATCCTCGACTGGGTGCCGGCGCATTTCCCGGTGGATGCGCAGGGGCTCGCGCGTTTCGACGGTGGGCCGCTCTATGAACATCCCGACCCGCGGCGCGGCTTCCTGCCCGGCTGGGGCACCGCGGTCTTCGACTTCGGCCGCAAGGAGGTAGCGGCCTTCCTTGCCGCCAATGCGCTGTTCTGGCTCGGCCGCTATCACGCGGATGGGCTGCGGGTGGATGCCGTCTCCTCCATGCTTTACCTGGACTACGACCGGCCGGCCGATGGCTGGGCGCCGAATGAGGATGGCAGCAACGTCAACCGCGATGCGGTCGCCTTCCTCCAGCACGTCAACACCTTGATCGCGCAGCAGGTTCCCGGGGCCTTCACCGCAGCGGAGGAAGCCTCCGCCTGGGCCGGCGTGACCGCCGCGGCCGAGGATGGCGGACTCGGCTTCCGCTTCAAGTGGAACATGGGCTGGATGAACGACACGCTGCGCTACGTGGCGAAGGAGCCCGTGCACAGGCGCTGGCACCACAGGCTCGTCACCTTCGGCCTGATGTACGCCTGGAACGAGGCCTTCATCCTGCCGTTGAGCCACGATGAGGTCGTGCACGGCAAGGGCACGCTGCTTGGCCGCCTGCCGGGCGATGAATGGCAGCGCTTCGCCGGCCTGCGCTGCTACTACGCCTTCATGTGGGGCCATCCCGGCAAGAAGCTGCTGTTCATGGGCCAGGAATTCGGCCCCTGGCGCGAATGGTCGGAGACGCGGGAATGCGACTGGTGGCTGCTGCAGCACGCGCCGCATCGCGGGTTGCAGGATCTGGTGCGCGCGCTGAACCGCCTGCATCGCGACCATCCGGCGCTGCACGCGCGGGACTGCGAACCCGAAGGCTTCCAGTGGATCGAGGCCGACGACGCGGCCCATTCGGTGTTTTCCTGGTTGCGCTTCGATGGCGAAGGCGGCAGCCCGGTCGCCGTCATCTGCAACTTCACGCCTGTGCCGCGTCCCGGCTATCGCGTCGGATTGCCGGCGGCGGGCGCCTGGCGCGTGCTGCTGAACACGGACGAGGCGCGCTTCGGCGGCAGCGGCCAGCCTGTGGTGGTGGAGGCGACAGCCATCCCCTGGCAGGGGCAGCCCGCCTCGGCCGTGGTGGACCTGCCGCCGCTGGCGGCTCTCTACCTGGAGCCGGTCGTCGCGCCCGTTGCGGACAAGGGCATGGACATGGTGACGTGAGACAGGGCGGACAGCGCCATCGTCGAATGGGAGGACACCATGGGTGAGCAACGCCCGAGCATCGGCCCGCCCTATGCGCGCAGCGCCCTGGCCTATGTGCTGGCCGGCGGTCGTGGCTCGCGCCTAATGGAACTGACGGACCGTCGCGCCAAGCCCGCCGTGTTCTTCGGCGGCAAGTCGCGCATCATCGATTTCGCCCTGTCCAACGCGATCAATTCCGGCATCCGGCGCATCGCGGTCGCGACGCAATACAAGGCGCACAGCCTGATCCGCCACCTTCAGCGCGGTTGGAACTTCCTCCGCCCCGAACGCAACGAGACCTTCGACATCCTGCCAGCGAGCCAGCGGGTGAACGATCGTTCCTGGTATCTCGGCACGGCCGATGCGGTGTTCCAGAACCTCGACATCATCGAGGACTACGCGCCGCGCTTCATGGTCATCCTCGCCGGCGACCACATCTACAAGATGGATTACGAGCAGATGCTCGCGCAGCATGTCGAGACGCGCGCCGACGTCACGGTGGGCTGCATCTCGGTGCCGCGCGCGGAGGCCTCGGGATTCGGCGTCATGCATGTGGATGAGGCAGACCGCATCACCGCCTTCGTCGAGAAGCCTTCGGACCCGCCGGCCATTCCCGGCCAACCCGACCTGTCCCTCGCCTCCATGGGCATCTACGTCTTTGACACGCGCTTGCTCGCGGCCGAACTGCGCCGCGATGCGGAAGACCCGAATTCCAGCCATGATTTCGGCAAGGACCTGATCCCCAGCATCGTCGCCAATGGCCTCGCCTATGCGCATCGCTTCGAGCGATCCTGCGTCCGCTCGGGTGCCGAGGCCATGCCGTATTGGCGCGACGTCGGCACGGTCGATGCCTATTGGCAGGCCAATGTCGACCTCACCGAGATCGTCCCGGACCTCGATCTCTATGATCGCGCCTGGCCGATCTGGACCCATGCCGAAGTGACGCCGCCCGCCAAGTTCGTCCATGACGAGGACGGACGGCGCGGCGAGGCGATCTCCTCCCTCGTCTCCGGTGGCTGCATCGTCTCCGGCGGACGGGCGCGGCGCTCGCTGCTGTCCACCGGCACCCGCCTGCACTCCTACGCCGTGCTGGATGGCGCGGTTGTGCTGCCCAATGTCGATGTCGGGCGTGGCGCGCGATTGACCAATGTGGTGGTGGATCGCGGCGTGCGGATCCCGCCGGGCCTTGTCGTCGGGGAGGACCCGGTCGCCGACGCTGCCCGCTTCCGCCGCACGGAGAATGGCATATGCCTGATTACCCAGCCGATGATCGAACGGCTGGGCTGACCATGACGCTGCCTGTCCTCGCCGTCGCCTCGGAGGTCTATCCGCTGGTCAAGACCGGCGGGCTTGCCGACGCCGTCGGCGCGCTGCCGGCGGCACTGGCGCCGCAGGGGATCGCGATCCAGACGCTGATCCCCGGCTACCGACAGGTGCTGGGTGCGCTGGGCGCAGCATCCGTCGCCGTGGCGCTGCCGGACCTGTTCGGCGGCGCTGCACGGGTGCTCAGGGCGCAGCATGCCGGGCTCGACCTGCTGGTGCTTGATGCGCCGCATCTCTTTGACCGGCCGGGTGGCCCCTATATCGGGCCGGAGGGCGGGGAATGGGGCGACAACGCGCTGCGCTTCGCCGCACTTGGCCGCGTCGCGGCGACGCTGACGGCGGAAGGCGGCTTCGCCGCCGTGCATGCCCATGACTGGCAGACGGGCCTGGTGCCGGCCTATCTGCGCTTCGCGCCGCGACGCCTGCCCTGCCTGTTCACCATCCACAACATGGCGTTCCAGGGGAAGTTCCCGGCCTCGATCTTTCCCACACTCGGCCTGCCGCCCGCAGCCTTCGCCCGGGACGGGCTGGAATACTACGGCGGCGTCGGCTTCCTGAAGGCGGGGCTGTGGTTTGCGGATGCGATCAACACCGTCTCCCCCTCCTATGCCGAGGAGATACTGACGCCGGAGGGCGGGATGGGCCTCGATGGCCTGCTGCGCGGCCGCTCGGGCGATCTGCACGGCATCCTCAACGGGCTCGATGTCACGGATTGGGATCCGGCGACTGACCCGCACCTCGCCGCGCGCTTTTCTGTGGCAGACGCATCGCCGCGCGCGGCCAACAAGGCGGCGTTGCAGGCGCGGCTCGGCCTGCCGGTCGAACCCGATGCGCCGCTTTTCGCCTTTGTCGGGCGGCTGGCCTGGCAGAAGGGCGCGGACCTATTGCTCGCCGCTGCGCCGCAGGTGCTGGGCCAGGGCGCGCAGCTGGCGCTGGTCGGCTCCGGCGAAGACGCTGTCGAAAACGCCTGCCGCGGTTTCGCCGCGGCCCATCCCGGCCGCGCCGGCGTCTTCATCGGCTTCGACGAGGGGCTTGCACGCCTGCTGTATGGCGGGGCGGATGCGCTGGTCGTGCCGTCGCGCTTCGAACCATGCGGCCTGGCGCAGCTAGCGGCACTCCGCTATGGCGCGCCGCCGATCGTTGCGCGCACCGGCGGGCTGGCGGACACCGTCATCGACGCCAACCCGATGGCGCTGGCCGCCGGCTGCGCCACCGGCGTGCAAGTCGCGCCGGGGCGCGCCGATGCGCTGGCCGCCGGTCTGCGCCGCGCGCTGGACCTGTTCCGCGATGCGCCGACGTGGCGCGCGATGCAGGCGCGGGCGATGGCGACCGACGTGTCCTGGGGGCCGTCGGCGGCGCGCTACGCCGCATTGCTGAAGGGCCTCGCCGCACGACATGGATGAAGGCGCGCCGGAGCCGCTCGGCGTCCATCTGACCGCGCGGGGCGCGACCATCGCCATTCCCGCGCCGGGCGCGACGGCGCTCGATTTCTGCCTGTTCGACGCGGCCGGCGAGCGCGAGGTCGCGCGCTACCGCCTGCCGGGTCGCACCGGCGATGTCTTCCATGGTGTCCTGCCCGGCCTCGCCATTGGCGCGCGCTATGGGCTGCGCGCGCATGGTCCGTTCGCGCCTGAGGCCGGGCAGCGCTTCAACCCGGCGAAGCTGCTGCTCGACCCCTGGGCTCGCGCGCTTGATCGCGCCTTCGTCCTGCACCCCGCGCTGTTCGATAGTGGCATCGCGCCCGACCCGGCCGATAGCGCGGCCTTCATGCCGAAGGCCGTAGTGGTCGCGCCACTGCCTGAGGCGCCGCCGCCGCGCGTGGAGGGGCCGCGCGTCATCTACGAACTGCATGTGCGCGGCTTCACGCGCCGGCATCCTGCAATCCCGGCCGCGATCCGCGGCACCTTCGCCGCCCTTGGCCACCCCGCCGCCATCGCGCATCTCACCGGCCTCGGCGTGACGCATGTGGAGATCATGCCCGCCGCGGCGTGGGTCGATGAGCGGCAGCTTCCGCCGCTCGGGCTGTCGAACTACTGGGGATACAATCCGGTTGCATGGCTGGCGCCCAATCCGCGCCTCGCGCCCGGCGGCATGGCAGAAGTGCGCGCGGCGGTCGCCGCCCTCGCCGAAGCCGGGATCGGCGTCATTCTCGACGTGGTGCTGAACCATTCAGGGGAAGGAGACGCGTTCGGCCCGACGCTGTCGCTGCGCGGCCTTGGCGATGCCGCCTGGTATCGCACCCTGCACGGCGTGCCGGGGCGCTATGCGAACGAAACCGGCTGCGGCAACAGCCTTGCGCTAGACCGCCCCTGGCCGCTGCGCCTGGCGATGGACGCGCTGCGCCATTGGGTTGGGCAGGCCGGGCTGGCGGGGGTTCGGCTCGACCTTGCCACCACGCTCGGCCGCCGTATGACGGGCTTCGACCCGGACGCGCCGCTGTTGCAGGCAATGCGACAAGATCCCCTGCTCGGCAACCGCTGGATCATCGCCGAGCCTTGGGACATCGGCCATCACGGTCATCGCCTGGGTGACTTCCCGCCGGGCTGGGGCGAATGGAACGACCGCTTCCGCGACGGTGTGCGGCGCTTCTGGCGCGGCGATGCCGGCAGCATCGGAGACTTCGCGACGCGGCTCGCCGGATCGCGCGATGTGTTCGGGCCTCGCCCGGCGACGGACAGCATCAACTTCGTCACTGCGCATGACGGCTTCACGCTGGCCGATTTGGTCAGCCACGCGCGCAAGCACAATGACGCGAATGGCGAGGAGGAGCGCGACGGATCGGGCGAGAACCTATCGTGGAACCACGGTGTGGAGGGCGCCACCGAGGACGCAGCGATCCTCGCGCGTCGCCGCGCCGATGTGCGGGCGCTGCTCGCGACGCTGCTTGCCGCACGCGGGACGCCAATGCTGGCCATGGGCGACGAGGCGGGGCGCAGCCAGGCCGGCAACAACAACGCTTGGTGCCAGGACACCGTGCTGTCCTGGTTCGACTGGGACGGCGCGGATGCCACGCTGATGGCCTTCACCGCACGACTGGTCGCTGCGCGCCACGCGCATCCCGCCCTGTCCGCCGCCGCCACGCTGACCGGCGCGCCGGACGCGACGGGGGAAGCCGACGTGCGCTGGCTGCGCCTCGACGGCGCGCCGATGGGCGATGGCGACTGGGCCGATCCGGGCGCGCGCAGCCTCGCCATGCTGCTGCACAGCGCCGGTGACCGTGTGCTGGTCGTGGTGCATGGTGGCGTGGAACCCGCGCGCATTGACCTGCCCGCGCCTCGTCTGGGCTTCACCTGGCACCTGCTGGCGGATAGCGGCGATCCGCGGCGCGAGGGGCCAGCCGGCGCGACGTTGGCCGTTCCGCCGCGTTCGGTGCTGTGGCTGGCCGAGGCAACACGCGCAGCGCGTCCACCCGCAGCGCCAGATCCTGCGCTGCTCGCGGCGCTGGCGGCGGAGGCCGGCATCGCCCGCGACTGGCACGATATCGCCGGTACGCGGCACATCGTGCCGGAGGGCACGCTGCGCAGCGTGCTCGGCGCGCTGGGACTGCCCGCGGAGACTGCGGCGCAGGCGCGCGACAGTCTCGCGCGCCGTCGCGCTGCGCATCGGAACAGCGCGCCGCCGGCGGGTCTGTGCCACCCGCCGCCTGAAGGCCGCCGCTTCGGCGTCGCTGCACAAATCTTCGCGCTGCGACACGGGCGGGATCAGGGTATCGGCGACTACACGGCGGTGGCCCAGCTGGCCGCGACGGCCGCAGCACGTGGCGCGGCCCTGGTCGGGCTCAGCCCGCCCCACGCGCTGATGCCGGTGGAGCGCGACCGCGCCAGCCCCTATCAGCCCTCTGACCGGCGTTTCCTGGAGCCGGCGCTGCTCGACGTAACGGCGCTGCCCGTGATTGGCGACGCCGCGCCGGTGCGCGCCGCACTCGCGCGCGCCGAGCCCATCTTCGTAGCGCTGCGCGAGGGCGCGCTGGTGGATTACCCGGCCGTCTGGGCCGCCAAGCGGCCGGTGCTGGAAGCCGCTGCCCGCGCGCTGCCGGGGGACCATGCGGGTCTCGCAGCGTTCCGCGCCGCGGGCGGCGAGGCGCTTGAGGGTTTCTGCGCCTTTGCCGCGCTGTCCGAGCGCTTGGGGCCACGCGCGGCGGGGCGCTGGCCGGCGGGGCATGCACATCCGCGGGATGCTGCCATGGCCGTCTTCCGCAGCGACCATGCGGAGGCCATCCGTTTCCACGCCATCCTGCAATGGCTCTGCGACCGGCAATTCGCCGCGGCTGCCGCGGCCGGGCCGGGGCTGTACCGGGACCTTGCCGTCGGCGCGGCGCCGGATGGGGCGGAAGTCTGGTCGCAGCCAGGCGCCTTCCTGGCTGGTTTCTCGATCGGCGCGCCGCCCGACCCTTTCGCCGCGGAGGGGCAGGTCTGGGGGTTGCCGGTGCCGCATCCGCATCTCTCCGAGGCGACAGGCCATGCCGGCTTCGCGGCGCTGCTCGCCGCCAATATGCGGCATGCGCGCGCGCTGCGCCTCGACCATGCGATGGGGCTGGAGCGTCTGTTCGTCGTACCGGAGGGCGCGAAGGCGTCGGAGGGTTGCTACCTCGGCTTCGACGGGGGGGGGATGCTCGCGGTGCTGGCCCAGAGCAGCCGCGCGGCGGGCTGCACCGTGGTGGCTGAGGCGCTCGGCACCGTGCCGGACGGATTCCCCGATCGCCTCGCGGCAGCACGCGTACTCGCCTATCGCGTGCTGTGGTTCGAGCGGGAGGGCGATGGCTTCCGCCCGCCCGCGACCTGGCCCGACCTCGCCGCCGCCTGTGTCTCGACCCATGACGTCGCTCCGCTGGCCGGTTGGTGGGAGGGGACGGATATCAAAGAGCGTGGGGCGCTCGGGCTGCTGTCGCCTGACCAGGTGGCGGTGGCTCAGGCAGCGCGGGCCAGGGAGCGGGCTGCGCTCACCGCCGCCTGCGGCATCGAGGACGGCACTTTCGGGGCGGCGACCGCGGCGGCGGTGCATCGCTTTGTCGCCAATGCACCCTGCGCGCTGATGCTGGCGCAGGCCGACGACCTGGCAGGCGAACGGATGGGCGTGAACCTTCCGGGCACCGATCGTGAGCGACCGAACTGGCGGCACCGTCTGCCCTTCGCATCGGAGCGGCTGCTTGATGGCGATGTGGCGACGGCTGTGCTCGGCACGTTTACGACACGCGGTGCCGTGACGCATATCGAGCGACCGGGTGATTGATCGAGCGGCCTGGGGCATCGCGCTGGCGCATATCCATGCAGATCGAGGCGACGCAGACGTGCCGATGGTGATGGGCGCTGTGGCACCAACGCCGCGCGGCGCGGTGCCGTGTGGCCTGGGGCATCACCGCTGTCGCAACCTTTCGCAGCCGGCGTCCTGTGTTGTGCGCTCATGCGATATGATCGTGCGGCTCGGACCATCGGCTTCGGCATTCGCGCTCGATCGCTTGGCACGCATGTTGCTCAATCGACGCATGTTGCTCAGTCAATGAAGTCGAATGTGAGGGAGAGCGACCCAATGCGCAGGCGACCGTTTGGTCGATCGTCTTCCTGCTTGCTGCTGCCGACCGGTTCACGCAGCATCATGCGGAGCCTCGGGGTAACCTGGGAGGAACGCATGATCGGATGCGGCATGGGGCGATCGATGCGGAGCGAGCGGGATGATTCCGAACGCGCTGGAAGCAGCCTTGGTCTCCAACTCGGCCGGCAGGAAAGGCACGTCGGCATGGGCCGGCCCTCTGCGCTCGCGGCGATGCGTCTGAGGCTTCTCCTCGCGGGCCTTGCCCTGGCCGGTGTCGCAGGAGGCGCACCTGGTCTCGCGGCAGCGCAGGAATTGCGCGTCGTATCCGAGCTCGCGCCCAACAGCATGGATCCGCACTGGCACAATTTCGGCGGCAACAAATCCTTCGCACCGCACATCTTTGAACCATTGGTCATTCTCGACGACCGGCAGCGCCCGGCCCCTGCCCTCGCGACGGCATGGCGCGCGACCGAGCCCCGGACATGGACCTTCCAACTGCGCGACGGCGTCCGCTTTCACGACGGCACACCGCTTACGGCAGACGATGTCGCCTTCACGCTGCGCCGCGCCGCCGACGTGCCCGGCAGCCCTTCAAGCTTCGCCGTCTTCCTCCGGCCGATCAGCGCGGTCGAGGTGCCGGACCCCGGCACTGTCGTCATCCGGACGGCCGAACCGTTTCCGTTGCTGCCGATCTATCTCAGCCAAGTTCCCATCGTGTCGCGGCACAGCGGCGAAGGCGCGACGACCGCCGACTACAATGACGGCCGTGCCGTCAACGGCACCGGGCCGTACCGCCTAGTCCAATGGTCGCGCGGGGATCGCGTGGCGATGGCGCGCAATGAGGACTACTGGGGCGGTCCGGGACCATGGCCGCGCGTCGTGCTGCGCAGCGTCGCGCAGCCATCGTCGCGGGTCGCGTCGCTGCTGTCCGGTGACGCGGACCTGATCGATGCCGTGCCGCCGCAGGACCTGCCGCGATTGCGGAGTGATGCGCGGCTCGTCGTCTCGACCAGCGTTTCTCCGGCCGTGGCAGGCTTCCATCTTGATGTGGTCGAGCGCGTACCACCGGGCATCCGCGGTCCGGATGGCCAGCCGCTGGCGCGCAATCCGCTGGCCGACCTGCGCGTCCGCCAGGCGCTGTCCATCGCCATCCAGCGCGATGCCATCGTGGAGCGCGTCATGGGCGGGCAGGCCCGCGTCGCCAACCAGTTCATGGCGGCCGGCGACTACGGCTATGCGATCGGGCTGCCGCCGATCCCGTTCGATCCGGCCCGCGCGCGGGCCCTTCTGGCGGAAGCCGGTTATCCCCAGGGCTTCCAGATGGTGATCCACTGCCAGAACAACCGCTTCGTCAATGACGAGCAAATCTGCCAGGCGGTCGCCCAGATGCTCAGCCGTGTCGGCGTCCGCACCACGGTGGAGGCGATGCCGCACGCCATGCATGTCACACGCAGCCGCAACCGGGAATTCAGCTTCTGGACCGGCCTGTGGGGCGTGGAGACCGGCGAGCCGACGGCGCCGCTGGTGACGCTGGTTGCCGCGGTGGACGATGCCCGGGGCCGGGGCCAGTTCAACCGCGGTCGCTACAGCAATGCCGCCTTCGATGCCCTGCTCGACCAGGCACTCGGCACCATGGATGACGGGCCACGCGAGCGGTTGCTGGCCCAGGCAACGGAGATCGCATTCGCGGATGTCGCGCTGATCCCGCTGCATCACCAGTTGAACATCTGGGCGCATCGGCGGGGCATCACCCATGACGCGCGGATCGACGGATATACCCGCGCCATGAGCGTGCAGCCCGCCCCGTAGCAGCCTTGCAGCGCGTGGTGCGCCTATCTAGGCTGCCCCGTATGCGGCAGCGCTGCGCGGCCGTGGCCTGAAAACCGGAGTTTCAGATGCGTCCAACCCATCGCCGCTCCGTTCTCGCCCTTGGCGCGGGTGCTCTTGCCGGTAGCCTCGCGCAGACGGCTTCCGCCCGCCCGCTCGACCAGGTGCTGTCCAGCCGGCGGCTGCGCGCGGGGATCAACCCGACCCTGCCGCCCTTCGGCACCTTCAACGATCGCAACCAGATCGATGGCTTCGACGCCGACATCGCGCGCGAGATCGCGAAGCGGATGAACATCGAGCTTGAGATCGTGCAGGTCGGCAGTCCCGATCGCATCCCCTTCCTGCAGGCGGACCGCATCGACATCGTGCTCGGCGCCATCACCCGCACCGTCGAGCGTGCGCTGGTGATCGACTACACCCAGCCGCTGCACACGCAATCCGTCGTGGTGCTGACGAAGGAAAGCGGGACGGCCAAGCCGATCGCGCGGCTGGCGGATCTGAACGATCCGGCGGTCCGGCTCGTTCAGGTGCGTGGCACCGTCGGTATTCCCTGGATCCAGGCCAATGCGCCGCGGGCCCAGGTGACGCTGCTCGACAACTACCCCGACACCTTCCGCGCCCTGTCCCAGGGACGTGCCGATGCGATGGTCGATGTATACGAGAGCGTAGTGATCCCGATGCGCAACTTCCAGGGTACGCCGTGGAAGATCCTGGACGAGGTGATCGCCTCCACCTGGGTCGGCATCGGTGTGCAGAAAGGCAATTACGGCCTGCGCGACGCGCTGAACGTCATCCTGTTCGAGATGCACCGCGCCGGCTTCGTGAACACGACCTGGGAGAAGTGGTTCGGGTCGCCCATGCGCACGCCGATCCCGTTCAACCCGATGTTCTGAACCACCGTGACGCTGCAATACGGGCAGGTCCTGCACTACCTGCCCGGCTTCCTGATCGGCGCCGGCATGGCGCTGTGGATCGCGCTGGTGGCCTTCGCCGGCGGGCTGCTGATCGGTCTGGCGGGGGCGGCGGTGCTGACGCAGGGGCCGCGCTGGGCGCGCATCCCGGTCATCGCCTATGTGCGCTTCTTCACCTACACGCCGCAGCTCGTGCAGATCTTCTTCCTGTTCTTCGCGCTGCCAGAATTCGGCGTGCTGCTCTCCCCGGTCGCGGCGGTGCTGATCGGCATGACGCTGAACGCCGGCGCCTATCTGACGGAGATCGAGCGCGCGGGCTTCGCCTCCGTCCCGCAGGCGGAACTGGACGCAGCGGAGACGCTCGGCTTCTCCCGCGTGCAGACGGTCTGGTACGTCATCGCGCCGCATGTCGTGCGCACGCTGTATCCTGCGCTGTCCAACCACTACATCATCATGACGCTCGGCACCTCGATGGCCGCGATCTTCGGTGTCGAGGAACTGACCGGGCGCGCGCTGAACGCCAACGCCATTTCCTTCCGCGCGGTCGAGATCTTCTCGATCACGGCGGTGATCTACATCCTACTGACCATCGTGGCGTCCATCCTGCTCTGGGCGCTCGGGCGATGGCTGTTTCGCGTCAAGGCACGGGTGTTCTAGCCGATGTCCGCCTGGCAGATTCTGGCCAATGAGGCGCCGCGCTTCTTCACCTGGTGGAACATCGCCTTCCTGGCCCAGGCGGTATTGAACACGCTGATCGCCTCGGTGGTCGGCTGCGCGATCGGCTATGCACTTGGCTTCCTGCTTGCCGTATTGCGCCTGCCGCAGGTGATGCGATTCGGCACGGTGCGCGCAGCCGCGATCCTGTGGGTCGAAGCCTTCCGTCGCATTCCCTTCCTCGTGCTGCTGCTGCTGGTGTTCTTCCTGAGCCAGGCGCTGCGGCTGGAAGTGCCGCTCTGGGCCATCGCCGTCGCCGCCGTCGCCATCCGCATGAGCGCACTGGCCGCCGAGAATGTCCGCGCCGGGTTCGAGAGCGTCCGCCCGCAGCAATGGGAAGCCGCCCTGACCATGAACTTCGCGCCGCTGTCGGCCCTGCGGCGGGTGGTCCTGCCGCAGTCCTGGCGCGTGATACTCCCGCCTTCGATCGTGCATGTGCTGAGCATGGTGAAGGAGACGTCGCTGGTCTCGCAGATCGGCTTCATCGAGATCACCTTCGCCGCCAAGATGCTGACACAGCGCGGGTTCAGCGCGATCCTGACCTACGGCACGGCCCTCGTCCTGTATTTCTGCGTGTCCTGGGCGCTGGCTTCGATGGCGCGGGCGGCGGAACGACGGTTGGTGACGCGCCCGGTCGCTACAATCCCGATGCCTTGAGTGCCGCGCGCAGTGCGGCGGCATCCGCCGCGTCCACCGGCGGCTGCGGCAGGCGTACGGTGGCGTCGGGAATGATGCCGATCTCCCGCAGGCACCATTTCAGCCGCGCGGTGGCGCGGCCGCCGGGTGGCGCGCCGTAGATCGCCTCGGCCAGGGGTTCGAGCTTTTCGTGCAAGGCACGCGCGGCGGGCAGGTCGCCGGCGCGCACGGCGGCGTCGAGTGCCGCGATCTCATCAGGCATCAGGTCGGCCAGCGACACCAGGCTGCCATCGCTGCCGTGCACCATGCAGGCCAGCAGATGCTCGTCCCCGCTGGCGCAGACCGCGACATCGGGGCGCAGCGCCTTCACCTGGCGGCGCAGCGCGTCATACCCATCGACTTCCCAACCACCCTCCTTGATGCCCACCACCTCGGGGATCGTCAGGAGTTCCGCCACGGTCTCCGGCGTGAAGCCCATGCGTCCGGCCGCGTGGTGCGCCTGGAACAGGAACAGCGGCGTGCCCGGAACGGCGGCGGCGATGGCGCGATGGTGCAGCATCGCCATCGCCGTGGTGTGCGCCAGCGCGAAGGCATTGGGCAGGAACACCATGATAGCGTCGGCACCGGCGGCAAGCGCCTCCATGGCTTCCTCGGCGGCTTCCAGGCTCGATTCCGCATTGACCCCGGCGACGACCAGGCGAGACGCATCGACCGTCGCGCGCGTCACCTCGACCGCCCGCCGCTTCTCGGCACGGGAGATGACGTAGTTCTCGCCCGCATGCCCGTTGATCAGCACGCCACGGATGCCCGGCCGCATGACGCAATGGGCGGTGTGCACCGCATAGGCGTCCCAGTCCGGCGCGTAGTCGCGGCCCATCGGCAGGACCGTGCTGGGGTAGATGCCGTGGAAACGCGTGTCGGTCATGCGGCATTCCTCTGCGCGGCCAGCAGGCGGTCGATGGGGAACAAGGGTAGGTCGGGATCCTGCCCCAATATCGCCTGGGCGAGGATCTTCCCCATATACGGCCCGCTCGTGTAGCCGGAATGCACGCTGCCGATGGTCCAGGCATCATCCACGCCGGGGATCGCGCCGATGGCCGGCAGCGCATCCGCCGTCTCCGCTTCCAGCCCGAGCCAGGAGCGGACGATGCGTGCCTCGCGCAGCGCCGGCACCGTGTGCGCCGCCAGCCGCACATTGCCGAGGAAGTTCTCCGGCTTGACGGCGATACCGCCGCGCACGCGGTCGCCGATGCCTTGCCAGCCACCACCGATCAGCACGGTTCCATTGGCATATTGCTTGAGGCTGAGCAGGCCCGAAGCGACGCCGAGCACGGTGCGCATCACCGGCTTCATGCGTTCGGTGACGACGAGCTGGTTGATCAGCACCTTGATCGGCAGCGTGATACCGAGCCAGCCGACCATGTCCTCCAGCCACACGCCGCCCGCCAGCACAAGGCGCCGCGCCGTGACCGGGCCGGCGCTGGTCTCCAGCACGAAGTGGCCACTGATGCCGCGGACGGGCGTATTCTCCAGCAGGGCCACGCCCGCCTCCAGCAGCGCCGGGCGGAAGGCACGGCCGGTCAGATACGCCGAGGCAAAGCCATCGATCGGGCAATGCCCCGCCAGCAACACGCCATCGGCGAGGCCGGGTTCGATCGCCTGCGCCTGGCGCCCCGTGATCAGTTCGATCGGTGCGCCGGCGGCGCGACGGATGCGTGCGCGTTCCTCCAGCATCTGCGCCTCGCCTTCGGTGAAGGCGACGGACAGGCCCGGACAGGCGGTGGCGATCACGCTGCCGCCCGGGCACCACTCCGGCATGCGCATCCACATCTCATGGGCCCGCAGCGCATAGGGGATTAGTGCGGCACGCGTCATCTGCATGGTGAGCGTACCGGCATTCACCCCCGACGCCTCGCGGCAGATCTCGCCACGATCCAGCAGCACCACGCGCATGCCGCCCTTGGCGAGGAACAGCGCCGTCGCGCATCCCATCACGCCGGCACCGACCACGGCGCAATCGAAGGGCGCTGTCATATCGGCGCGGCCGCCGGCACGGGAATGTCCGCATAGTCGAACGCACCAAGGATCGCTTCCATCGGCACCGGGCGCAGGGGAACACGGCCCGTGGCGAAGCCGACTTCCGCCACCCCTATGCCACGGCGTGCCGCGAGGATCGCGGCGGCGGCCTCTCCGCACATCCGGCCCTGGCACGGGCCCATGCCGCAGCGGGTGAAGTGCTTCAACTGGTTGATCGTCGCTGACCCGGCAGCAGCCGCATCCTCGATCGCGGCGCGGGTCACGCCTTCGCAGCGGCAGACGATGGTATCAGCCGGCATGACGTCGATCAGCGCCGGGCGCAGCGCCATCATGCGTGCCATGGCGCCACCTGCGCGACCGGCACGCGCCAGCGCGGCAGCCTCGGACGCTTGCCGCGCGGCGTGGTCGCCGCCCATCTTGAGATCCCCCAGTGCGGACAGCGCGGCGATGCGCCCCGTGCCCGGCGCCGCCGCTGCGCCGCGCACGCCGCCACCGTCGCCGGCCACATACAGGAAGGGGATGCTGGTCCTCTGCCCCGCATCCAGAACCGGAACCCATCCGCCCATCTCGGGCCGATGCGCGTGTGTGGCACGAAAGCTGCGCGTCGCCTCGGTCGCCGGCACAAGCCCGTGGCCGACACAGAGAGCATCCGTGTCGATCGCACGCTCCGAGCCGCCACTCGCAATCCGCACGCGCGCCACCTGGTCCTCGCCTTCGGCGGCCACGATGCGCGATGCGGAGAACACCGGCACGCCTGACGCCACCAGCCTGGCACGCCACGCCATGCCGCGCGCCAGCAGATCGGGCCGCGCGGACAGGGCGGGCAAGCTGCGCAGCCATTCGCCCGTTGTCGCGGCATCGACCACCGCCGCCAGGCGCCCACCGCCCGCAAGAATCTTCGCGGCCACGGCGTAAAGCAACGGCCCGGCACCGGCGACGACCACGCGCCGGCCCGGCAGCACGCCCTGCGCCTTCAGCAGGATCGTCGCGGCCGCGAGGCCGATGACGCCAGGCAGCGTCCAGCCCGGAAATGGGATGATGCGTTCATGCGTGCCACAGCACAGGATCAGGGCGCGTGCCGTCACTGTGAAGGGTGTGCCATCCGGGCTGAGTGCGGAGAGCGTGAAGGGCGCCGGGGATTCGCCTTGCGGCACCAATGGACCGCCCCCGAGGCCCCAGACGCGACAGCCGCTGCGAACCTCTGCTCCGCTCGCCGACAAGGCAACCCGCAGCGCATCGCCGGCGCGCCTGTCGGCATCGGGCTTCGCAGCAAACCCGACGGGCAATGCGCGATAGACCTGCCCCCCCGGCACTGGCGCTTCCTCCAGCAGCACGGCACGCGCCCCGCCGCGGGCCACTTCCGTCGTCGCCGCCATGCCGGCCGGGCCGCCGCCGAGGACCGCGACATCGTGCATCATTCCGGCGTCACCACCTGGCCCATGGCGACCGGCGTCAGGCAGGCCTGCACCAACCGGCCATCCACGCGCAGCAGGCATTGCTGGCAGACGCCCATCATGCAGAAGGCGGTATGCGGACGAGCGGGGTCCTCGCCTTCGCCGAAGCGCCAGAGCCCTGCGGCAATGAGCGCGGCGGCGAGGCTCTCACCGGGATGCGCGGCCAGGTCTCGGCCGTTCACCGTGATGGTCACCGGCGCGGGCCGCGCCATGCCGACGATGCGAAGGTCCATGCCGGGAGGATAGGCAACGGCCGCGGCCGTGCAACTCCCATACGGGCTTGACGGGACTGTGCTTCGGCCACGAGCATGGACGAACCGACAACCGGGGCATCACGTTTGGCATTCCTGTCCATTGCGGGGCTGACGGTTAGCTACGGCGGCAAGGCCGACGTGCTGCGCGACGTCTCGCTGGAGGTCGGTCGCGGCGAGGTGGTCGGGCTGATAGGCCCGTCCGGCTCCGGCAAATCCACCATCCTGCGCACGCTTGTCGGCTTGCTGAAGCCGAAGGCCGGCAAGGTCAGCGTGGATGGCACGACGGTGGACTACGGCAGCCGTGGCAGCCTGCGCATCGCGCGCGACCGCTTCGCCATCGTGTTCCAGCAATACAACCTGTTCCAGAACATGACCGCGCTGCGCAACGTCGCCATCGCGCCGACCCTGGTGAAGAAGCGCGCCAAGGGGGAGGTCGAGGCCGAGGCGCGCGCCCTGCTCGCGCGGGTCGGCTTGGCCGAGAAGGTCAATGCCTACCCGGACGAGCTGTCGGGCGGCCAACAGCAGCGCGTCGCCATCGCGCGGGCGCTGGCGCTGAAACCCGACATCCTGCTGCTGGATGAGGTGACGGCCGCGCTGGACCCGGAATTGGTCGGCGAGGTGCTGGACACCATCCGGACGCTGCAGCGCGACGGCATGACCATGCTGATCGTCAGCCATGAGATGGGCTTCATCCGGGAGGTGGCCAGCAAGGTCGCCTTCCTGGACCAGGGGTCGGTGGTCGAGGTCGCCCCCCCCGACGAGGTCTTTGACCGGCCGCAAAGCCCACGCCTCAAGGAGTTCACGTCGCGGATCCTGCGCCACTGACGGCGCGGTCTTCAGGAGATGGACGACCGAGGATGACAGACCGCCGGGTCCTCGTCGCTGGTGGCGCCGCTCCCTCCTGACTCCGAAGGAGGCTTCGGCCCGCCCGCTGGAGGACGTGTTGCGCGCCGGGGAGCATCGCTCGGCGTCAATCCGATGCTGCCGTCCCGGGCGCGGTTCAACGACCGCAACGTGATCGACGGCTTCGAGCCGGAGGTCGCGGTGGCGATCGCAGCCAGGATGGGCGTGCGCCTGGAGCTGCAGGCGGTGGGATCGCCGGAGCGTATCCCGATGGTCGCCTCTGGCCGCATCGACTTCGTCATTGGGCGCGATGAGCCGCACCAGTGAGCGCGCCAAGGTCATCGACTACATGGTGCCGGTGCGTTCCGAGAATTACGGCATCCTCGCCCCTGCCGGGCGCGGGCTGAACACGGTCGAAGCCCTGAAATAGCCTGAAGTGCCTCTGGCGGCGGTGCGCGGCATCACGGCCATTCGCCATATCCGGCGCACCATCCCGCGCGCGCAGGTGCTGCTTCTAGACAACGACCCTGACCGCGATCGCGCAGGGCCGAGCGTAAGCCTCCTTCGATGGCGTGGCCTCGGTGCGTTTCTCGCTGAGTCCCTTCAATCAGATTCAATGGAAGATGATGGCGGTGCCCGAGTTCGGCGTCACCCATTCGGGCCTCGGCGTCGCCAAAAACAACCATTCCCTGCGGCTCTGACTGAACGTGGCGCCGTATGACCTGCACGCCAATTTGCACCGCCGCGCCAGGTCGGTCAGCCGGACGCTTTGATCCAGATCAAATGGCATTGACGTTCTGCCGGCTGATCGGCATCGTGTATTCATGTTGGATACTATGTATTCTCCTAAAATACCCTAATCCCCCGTACGCCCGCTCGCGTCGGCGATGAAGGCGCTTGCCCTCCTCGACCACCTGTCCACGCTACGTGACAGCGTCCGGCCGGCCGAACTGGCCCGTGACCTCAAAGAGGGCCGCGCGACGGTCTATCAACGCCTTATCACCCTGGTTGAAGCCGGTTGGGTCGAAGCGCTTCCCGACGGTCGCTACCGGCTGACCCTGCACGCCACACGCATCGCCAAGGCAGCAGCCGAACAGGCCGGCATCGGCGATCGCGCCATGCGCGTCCTCGAAGCCTTGGTGGGCGAGACGCAGATGTCCGCTTCGCTCGCTGTGCTGGAAGGCATCGGGCCCTGCATCGTTCAGCGCGTCGAACCGGAATGTGGATAGGCGTGGAACAAGGACCCCGCTGTGGAGTGCGCCCCTTGGGGTGGACAGATTGAGCGATTGAAATTGACGGGCCTTGCTGGGCTTCCGAAGGATGGAAGCTATGACGAAGCATCGATCACACAGCGCCGCGTTCAAGCGGCAGGTA